>JAZPZJ010000109.1:0-25079 GCA_045544635.1 Oscillospiraceae bacterium | reverse complement strand
GTTGAAACTCGATGGAATGTCACCTGTTGAATACCGTCTCGCCATCGCTGCATAGTGCAGCAAAGCGACCAAGCTTGCCGCTTAGTCGCTTTGCATAGATTTGTTTATTTTTCTTTGTCTAACTTTTTGGGGTCAGTTCATCAGTAAATGATGCAGCGGTTTTGTTTTACTCAACTTGTAGGGGTGGTAAGCATGGAGCATTATAAGGATACAGCTGAGGGCTGTTTATCTGAAAATCACCCTACCACCAAATGCAAATTATCCAGCTGCCCCGACTGCTTCACACAGTAATTACTGAATCTGTTGAAGCTCACAACACAGATCTCCGCTTCATAGAACGCACCGCAATAGTTAGTAACACTGTCCAGCAGTGCATCAAGCTCCTGCTTTGTACAGTGCCAGTCAAGTGATTCAGGTAGTTTTATCAGAACAGTGTGACTGCCATTTTGGAAAACATAAGCAAAAAAATCGTTATACTGCCGTTTTGCATCCTTCGGGATGTGAACAAAAATCAGCAAATGATTGACATTTGGATTTTACAAACCCATCACAAAATAACAAAATTCTAATAAAAACAAGCGATCCTGCCCCGTAAATTTCACGATGATTTTACGGGAGCAGGATTTCGTATTTTACGTTCATGCCGTATAATAAAACCGTACCAAGGGAAAAGTACAAATAAAAAACCGAAAGAAGGATGGTTTATTGTGAAAACAAGAAAGATCGCACAGGCAATGACAGCCCCGACACTCACCGCAGCAATGTTCACAGGCTGTGCAGGCACAAACACCGCCATTACTGTCATCTCCCGTGAGGACGGCTCCGGCACAAGGGACGCATTCACAGAACTGATGGACATTCTTGTGGATGATACGCAGTTTTCCGTGATCAAGAACCGTTCGAAAGACTGAGGTAAACTATGGAACATGCCAAACAAACAACACTTCCGCAGAATGCACAGACTGCTGCATCCCCTGCAATCAACATCCGTACATGGAAGCAAAAGCTTCGGGAATACAGAACGCAGCCCTTTTCCCTTTTTTTGAAAATCCTCATGCTTCTGTCCGTGGTGATCTCCGCCGGCGTACTGCTGATGCTCATCGGCTATATTCTCATCAAGGGTATTCCGGCACTGATCGAATACTGTCCCTCCATTTTTGCATGGGAGTACAGCAGTGAGAATGTCTCCATGACACCGGCGATCATCAACACCGTGATCATGACTGTGCTGACACTCATCCTCGCTGTTCCGGTGGGCATCTTTGCGGCGATCTACCTTGTGGAGTATGCCAAAAGAGGCAGCAAGCTTGTCAAAGTCATCCGTGTCACAGCGGAAACCCTGTCCGGCATTCCGTCCATCGTCTATGGACTGTTCGGGTACCTGCTCTTTGTCATTACACTGGGAATGGGCTATTCCCTGATTGCCGGTGCGGTAACATTGGCGATCATGATCCTCCCCCTCATCATCCGTACAACAGAGGAAGCACTGCTTTCCGTACCGGATTCCTATCGTGAGGGCAGCTTCGGACTTGGTGCAGGACGGCTGCGGACGGTATTCACGATCGTCCTGCCCAGTGCCATCCCCGGTATTCTGGCGGGCGTGATCCTTGCCATCGGCAGAATCGTGGGTGAGAGTGCGGCACTGATCTTCACAGCAGGCACATTTGCCGCTGTTCCCGACAGTCTGACGGATTCGGCAAGAACGCTTTCCGTGCATATGTATGCATTGCTGTCCGAGGGGCTCTACACAGATCAGGCACATGCAGCTGCGGTCATCCTGCTGGTGCTCGTGGTCGGCATCAACGCATTATCGGGATTTGCAGCAAAAAAACTGACAGGCAAAAGCGAATAAGGAGAACTACCATGGATAAATTCACCATCCGCAATATGAAGCTCTGGTACGGCGATTTTCAGGCCCTCAAGGGCATTGACCTGCACCTCGCCGCAAACGAGATCACCGCATTCATCGGGCCATCCGGATGCGGCAAATCCACCCTCCTCAAATCCCTCAACCGCATGAATGATCTGGTTGTCGGATGCAGGATCACGGGTGAGATCCTCCTTGACGGGGAGGACATCTACGGTGATATGGACATCAACACGCTGCGCAAGCGTGTGGGCATGGTCTTCCAGAAGCCGAATCCCTTCCCCATGAGCGTCTATGACAATATCGCCTATGGACCGAGAACGCACGGTATCCGGTCGAAATCGAAGCTTGACGAGATCGTCGAAAAATCCCTGCGTGATGCGGCGATCTGGGATGAGGTCAAGGATCGTCTGATGAAAAGTGCACTCGGACTTTCCGGCGGTCAGCAGCAGAGACTCTGCATCGCAAGGGCACTTGCTGTCGAGCCGGAGGTACTGCTCATGGACGAACCGACCTCCGCACTCGACCCGATCTCCACTTCCAAGATCGAGGATCTGGCAGTCGAATTGAAAGAAAAGTACACCATCATCATGGTGACGCACAATATGCAGCAGGCGGCGAGAATTTCCGATAAAACAGCATTTTTCCTGCTCGGCGATATGGTGGAATGCGGCAGGACGGAAGAGCTGTTCTCCATGCCGAAGGATCAGAGAACAGAAGATTACATTACAGGACGTTTCGGATGATGGGAGGATATTATGAGAATACACTTTGATGAAATGCTCTCCATGCTGCACATGGAAATGATCAGAATGGGTACGCTCTGCGAGGATGCCATCACCTGTGCGGTCAAGGCTTTGCTGGATAACGATGCCGAAATGGCAGAACGTGCATTTGCGGCAGAGCGGGCGATTGACGAAAAAGAACGGGAGATCGAGAGCCTCTGCATGAAGCTCCTGCTCCAGCAGCAGCCGGTCGCCACCGATCTGCGTACGGTTTCCTCCGCACTGAAGATGATCAGCGATATGGAACGTATCGGCGATCAGGCAGCGGATATCGCCGAAATGACGGGATTTGTCGGCGGCGAGCATGCTTTTGGCAAGGTCCACATCAAGGAAATGGCACTCGAAGCCATTGCCATGGTCACGGGCAGTCTGCAATCCTTTGTCGATCAGGATCTTGCCGCTGCACAAGCGGTCATGGCGGCGGATGACAAGGTGGACGCACTCTTTTCCGAGGTTCGTCGGGAATTGATCGCTCTGATTGCCGAACAGCCCGAACACGGTGAAGCCTGCATTGACATTCTGATGATCGCCAAATATCTCGAACGCATCGGCGACCATGCGACCAATATTGCCGAATGGGTGGAATTTTCCATCACCGGATGCCATCATGATGCAGAGGCAGAAGCATGATCTATATGCTTGAAAATGATGATAATATGCGCCGAAGGCGCAATTAAGAATAAAAAAATAGTCCAGCCGTTGCCCCGAACCAAGTAAGGCTCCTGTCGAGAGGAGAGGATATGCCGGTCCTAGATAAAGTCGGCAGCCTCTAGCGCACTTGCTGGGCAGGACAGTTTTGACAGACTGAACCCCGATTCCACCATGGAATCGGGGTTTTTAGACGGACTCCACCCCCCAATGATCTATTGGGAGGGGAGAATTCATATCACGAATCAAAGGCTTATCGTAAAAAAGCGGATCGGATCAGGATTTCACTCTGCCGGAAATGTCCAGTCCCAGTTTCTTAATGGCATTTGCCACCAGACCTGCAACGGCATTTGCACCGGTTTCGGTGAAATGGGTCATATCCGTAGAACCGGTCACGCACATATGATAGGTATACGCCGTATCATAGCCAATCTTGTTGTAATGATCCACCATCAGACCATTCAGATCAATATAGGGCACTTTATAGTATGCGGAAAGCTTCTTGACGGAATCCGTATAATTCGTATAGCTTGCTGTAAAGGTATTGCCGGAGCGATTTTTCAGGCTCAGTGTCGGGGAAATCAGGATCGGTGTTGCGCCCTTTGCCAGTGCACCCTCGATGTATTTTGCCATGTAGAATTCATAGCTGCCGTCCGTGCCGGGCACCTGTCCGCAGGTGGGCGCATAGCGTTCGGGTTTGCTGGAAGCACCGTCATTGATACCGAACTGCACCAGCAGATAATCCCCTGCCTGAATCTGATTGAGGATCGTATCCAGTCTGCCGTTGTCATAGAATGACTTCGAACTTCTGCCGGCGATCGCATGATTGGAAACGCTTGTATTTTCAGTGAAATAATTGCCCAGATAATAACCCCATCCCTGCTGCGGTGCATAGCTAGCCTTGTAGCTCTGTACGGTGGAATCGCCTGCAATGTAGATCGTCACATCGCCGCCGTTGTCCGTTACAGGGGGCTTTTCCTCGGGAACATAGATCTCCGCAATCGGTTCATCCGTCCATTCCAGACGCAGATAATCCAGATTCGGTCCGCCCTCTGCGGTCATGGAGGTCATGCGGATGAGGTTTTCGCCCTTTGTCAACGGCAGTACAATACCACGTTCCTCCCATGTTGTCCATGCGGATGTGGTCAGGAACGGCTGCACCCAGTAATCCTTAGCGTTATTGACCTCGATCTTCATTTTGCGGTCATTCGCACTGCCGTTGGCAATCTGGAATGTGCACAGATAATTGCCGTCCACCGGAACAGTGACATGCCACTCCGCAAAGCTGCCTGTCTTGTTATCGAGATTCAGGTAGGCATCGGAAGCAAAGCCCGCATTGCTGCTTTCCTCGATGCCGCTGTTATACGCCTGATCGACCGCATAATACACACGATTGCCCGTTTCTGCTGCCGTAATGCCGCTGCGGTTCATGAGAAAATCCTGCAAAGCCTTGCAGTCCGCTGCATCCAGTGCAGCATCCGCATTCACATCACCGCTGCGCTTCTGACGGCGGCTGCCGTTTGTTTCCCGCAGCATTTTCTTCAGGATAGCTTCATCGAATGCATTGATCACGCCGTCCTCATTCAGATCGCCCAGTGTCACATCCTCTGCGGATTCTACGACCTTTTCCAGGATCCATGTCTGACAGGCATGCCCGTTTCGTTCCCACTGCTGGACATTGGCACCGCTGTCGGCGGATGCGTTGATCACTTCCACAGCACTCTGATCCTGCGTTACCTTTGTGGTGAGGAGATAGCTTTTATCCTCCTGCTGGACGAATTTGAACAGCTGTGCATCGCTCTGGGTATCACTCCAGATGCCGATATTCGTACCGGATTCGGCAGAACCATAGTACAGATCGAGGTATTTGCTTTCATCCGCAGCACTCTGGATTCTGTAGTAGCCGTCCCCTGCGGAAATTGCTCTCCATGCGGCATAGCCCGCAGTAATGCCAGTATTCTCCGCCTGCACGACATTTGCCCCATCCGCCGGTGCGGATTCGAGTGCCAGATACAGACCGCTGTTTCCATTCTTCAGCATAAAGGTCATGCTCTCGTCGATCTCCGCACCCGTCACGCCGGAAGAGGGCGGTGCACCGCTGCCGAGATTGATCTGCGATGCCGCAAGCTCTGCCAGCTTCAGTGCGCCTGCACGGTTCGGGTGAAGATTATCAATGAACAAGCCATCCGCCGCCGCTGCGCCAACGGATACGCAGTAATCCTGAAAGAGGTTGAACAGATCGAGCACCTGCACACCCTCTGCCGCACCGATGGCATCGAGCTGACCGCCGAACCATCTGCCGGTCAGGAGGGGATTTCTTGTGTAGTCACCCTTTCTGCCCTGCTGCTTGACGAGAATGACCTGCATGCCCTTTGCCTTTGCCTGCTGCACCATGGAGGTGACAACCTGCGTATATTCGTCCCTATTGGAATAATTCGTATCGTTGATGCCGATGGAGATGATGTACACATCCCCAGCTTTGCCGTATTTGAGGATGGGAGCAAACTGTCCGCCATTGACAAAGCCTGCGGCATACTGTCCGCTTGCCGCCATATTCCGCACCTGCCAGCCATCACCCACGAACTGGTCAAAGACCTGTCCCCAGCCTGCCTGTGCACTGGTTTCGATCGGATAATAATTGCAGACCGTAGAGTCGCCGCAGAACCAGATGGTCGGCGGCAGCTGCGTATCGGCGGATACCCATTCAATATCGAGTGCACTCATGGTATAAGCATAACCGGATTTTCCGGGGCAAGCCATGATATTGAGCTGTCCGTCGGTGATCGGAATCAGAATGGTATCGGTTGCATTATTGCCGGTCATGTTGATGATCTGGAGGACATCCTCCGCCACAACGGAAGTTCTGGTTGTATTGCCAAGAGTGACCTTGACCCGGTAAAGACCATTCGGAAGATCGACATTGAATGTATTCGACCATGCGGTATTCGTAAACTGCACGGCATCGGAAAGCGCACCGCCGCCGGATGCGGAGACATTCTTCACACCGGAAGTATTGGCAAAGCCATAGCCCCGTGATGCACTGTAGCCATCGGAGGCACTCACACCGGTATAGCCCGATGCTGTGCCGTTTCCTCCGAAATCAAAGTGATATGCCGTACCGGCAGCAGAGACATTCTGCTGCTCGGGGATCTGTCCTAAAAATGATGGGATCGCCATCGCCGCCGCAAGGCAGATGCCTGTCAGGCGTTTTACAATTGAAGTTTTCATCATACGCTCCTTTTTTCAGATAAAGATTGCGCCGCCGCCTGATCGGCGGCGGCTAAGTGGGTGGAATCTATCCCTGTCATGAAGAAAACAAACGGGTTTATGAAGAAAGAGACTTATTGTTCCAGAACCATCCGCTTCATGATGGCAAGATCAAAGACATTGATTCTGCCGTCTTCGCAGAGGTCGCCGGCAGGCGCATCCGTCAGATCGCCGGTATTGAGCAGGAATTTCTGCAGCATTACAATATCAAGCACATCGAGCTTTCCATCCACATTCACATCACCGAGGATCTTCTGCGGCTTTGTGGATGCAAATACAGTATAGTTCACACAGTACGAGGACTGTCCGTTTGTACCGAGGGTCACAACCTCTCCGGCGGTGATGTTTCTGCTGTAAATATCAAATGTCACATCATTGCTGGACTGTGCAGTCATGGTGGTTTTAGTCCAGCCATTCAGCCATTCGGGAAGGGTTTCCACACGATTATCCACCGCAGTATAAACGATCATATCTGAACCGGCAGTAAAGGAAGCCAGTGTGCCGTTTGTAAATTTGGAATCACATGCAGTTTGAACATATTCCGCACCAACAAGTGCCTCCGGCAATGCCGTATAAGTGAAATCTCTGTCGCCGAAAATTGTACTGCCGACCTGTGCATTTTCTGCAATATGCCAGTTGTAGCGATTGCCGCTGTCCTGCACATTGAGCACCTGAATCAGCATGCCGCTTTCGGGTTCGTATCCGCCGTTGATCACAACATTCGGTCTTGCAGGGAGATTCTGATCGGAACCGAGGTAGAAGCTCGGATGCGGCGGCTGGTTATAGCCGGACTGTTCTGTGGATACCTGAGCACGATACTGCGGATCATGCATCAGAGTGGTGAGTCTTACATCCGTGGTATACGGCGTGCAGTACACACGCAGATATTTGTTGTCATTGGTTCGCAGCACCAGCTCTTCACGCCAGTCACCGAAGAGATCGGCTGTCAGGTTGGGGGTGGACTTTGTACTATTATTGGAAGAACAGCCATCTGCGCTGAAGATATACTTTACCTTTTTGTCAGAACCGATCTTGGAAATGGTATTGCCGTCCAAAAGCTCACGTTCCAGATCGCCGTCCCAATAGATCAGGAAGTTCTGTGCCGGACGTTCCACGCCTGTTGTACCGCCCGTATCATTGTATACATTGCCGGACTGTGCGCCCCAGAATTCTGCACCGGGATTTCCTGCATAGATATTGCCGGCTGCACAGCGTCCGGTATCCTTGGAATGATCATAATGGAAAATATCCTTACCGGTCTTTGCATCGATCAGGGATACGCCCCAGGGCTGTACCTCATGGCATACCCACAGTTCCTGTCCGGGTCTGTCGGGGAGGAAATCGCTCAGGTGCATTGCATCGCCGTGTCCCTTGTTGTTGCACCAGAGCATCTGACCATTGTCATCAATACAGCAGGCACCGAGTACAAGCTCCTGTCTGCCGTCACCGTCAACATCGGCAGGCATCGCATTATGGTTGCCGTCGCCATAGCCGGGGGCAACGCCATTATAACCTGTATCAAATCCCCAACGTTTTACCAGTTTCTTATCCACAACATCATAGGCAACAGCGGTCATTCGGGTGTAGTAGCCTCTGACGGAAACTGCGGAAGGACGCTCACCATCGAGATACATTACCGCACCGAGGAATCTGTCCACACGGTTGCCGTAATCATCACCCCATGTTTTCTTGGATACTTCCCCACGGGGATACTCGTAATTGACAGTATCGAGTGCTTCGCCGGTTGCGCCGTCAAAGAGCGTATAGTATTCGGGACCGGAAAGGATGTAACCGCTGCCGTTGCGGTAATCCTTGGATGCGTCACCAATCACCTTACCCTTGCCGTCCACAGTACCGTCTGCGGTTTTGCAGGTCATTTCGGCTCTGCCGTCAAGGTCAAAGTCCGCAACGAGGAACTGTGTATAATGTGCGCCGGCACGGATATTTCTGCCCAGGTCAATACGCCAGAGCTTTTCACCTGTCAGACGGTAGCAGTCAATATAAACATTGCCTGTATGACCGCTTTTTGAGTTATCCTGTGAATTGGAAGGATCCCATTTCACAAAGATCTCATACACACCGTCACCATCCACGTCGCCTGCAGCACAGTCATTCGGAGAATAGCTGTAACCGGAACCGCCTGCCGGAACATCCATCGGAATGGTAAAGTAATTTGTATTGGAGACAAATTCGCAGGTATCAGAGGATTTTACAGCACCGCCGACCACAGTATCCACACGATAAGAGGAAGAAGCATTACCGCCCTTATCAAGGTAGCAGGTGGCTTTTCCGGCTTCGCTGGTGTAAATCAGTTCATTGCCGCGGTAGAGCCGGAATACGGTATTGTCCGCATCATTTGCGAGAAATCGCCAGCTGACGAGCATACCCGATCCGGTGTTCACTGCGGTAATACCTCTGTCAAGATATTCCACGATCTGTGACGGTGCAGCATGCACGGGCACATCCGATATGGCAGCCGGTAAAGACGCCATACCAAAGAGCAATGCCCCCACTGCTGCTGCAGTACGTTTCCATGTTTGTTTCATAAGGTTTCCCCCTTGTAATTTCTTGAAGTCCTTCTATACTTCAGATTCCGTGTTCTCTATGATTTTATTTTAACGCTTTTTGAACAAACTGTAAATGCACATTTATCCCATTTTTGTTACATATCCGCCCAATTTGTCCACCGAAACAAAAAAATCCCGTGCAGATCGTATCATTCCGCACAGGATTTCGGTTGGTTTTTATGACCGAAAGATCAAATCCGGTGATGTGTATCTTTCGGGCTGTTTTTATGAGATATTATAGCCGGTTTTTCCGGAATTGTGTAGCGGTAATACCGCATTTGTCTTTAAACTGCCGCATGAAATGGCTTTCGTTGCTGTACCCGCACTGCAGAGCGATTTCCTGAATACGCAGATCCGTATGGACAAGCAGCTGCTTTGCCTTTTCAATTCTTGCACGGATCACATCATCACCGCAGCTGATGGAGAACAGCTCCTTATAGATTCTTTGGAAATGACTCCGGCTGATGCCGATCCTGTGCATGATCTCCATAATATTCCACTCTTTCTCCGGCATCAGATAAATCTCTCTGCGGAGCCTTTGCAGCTGCATTCTGTAATCCGAAGATTGTCCGGCAACAAGAGTTGCTTTGCTGACCATGCGATCTGTCCGCTCGTCAAGAAGCTTTGCCAGCTTGCTGATACTGTGATCCTCTATGATAATTTCATCCGTAACAAGCTCCGGGATCTGCAGTCCTGCCACCTCACCGTTCAGATGCCGCATCTGGCGTTCCAATGCAAGAATACGGGATTGCGTCCAATCGGCTTCATTCGCTGCACATACCACTGCAAATATCTGTTCCGCAACACGTGCATATAGTTCATCATGCTCCGCCGACATACGAAGTGCATTCGCAATCAGCGGAAGCACATCCCTGCCCAGATAGGCTGACTGGGCATCGGGAACAAAGGAAATCAGCAGCAGCCGGATATTCCATTCTCTTTTGCGGCACTTCCTGATCAATTCCGGAAGCTGTTCCAGCATTCCTTTTTTATTGTAAAGACCCGTTGTCGGATCATGAACAGAAAGTTCTTCAATCTGCTGCTTGATATAATTCTGATAAAGCTTCTGCTGCAGCGATTTCAGACCATTGCAGAATGCATCGCACCAATTGGTATACTGCTCCTCCACACTCAGATCATCCACATCGGTATATGCGGCGGACATATAACCGAATATCTGTCCCTCGCAGTGCAGAGAGGACAGGACAATGATCATCGGCTCGTGCGGCTGCTGCAATGCCGGCAGCAGTTTCTGTACCGGGAAAAGATACTGATCCTCTGCATTGACCGGTGCACGCTTGGAAAGTGCAAGCAGCATTTTGTCGGAAAATCCGCTTTGACGGAATTGTTCCGGATGCTCAAAATCTGCCATCCAGTCCTCACACAGGCAGATATCCAGCCATTTCCATCCCGGCAGTACATGACCAAGCTGATCCGCATTGGCGATCAGTTCATCAAGCGTCTGGGCAGTATTCATATGACCTACAAAATCGGTTGCCAGCATTACCTTGCGATCCATATTTCGGCGGACACGTTTTTTTACATGATCGATTAGCGAGGTATCCTGAAAGCGTTCGTGAAGGTGATCTGCTAAGCCGCACCCACAGCTGTAGCCATAGCGGAGATGCTGCTGATATGCTTCGATCTGCATCGGCATTTCACCATGAATCGCTTCATGCAACTTGCATACCGCACGAATGCCATACTGCCGTTCACGTCCATAGATCGTTGTAATTTCCGGTGTGTGGCAGCTGGCATACCATGTGCCGTCATAACCGGTAACTGCAATTTCCTCGGGTACTCTGATGCCCGATTCCATAAGTGCATCGCAAACCTCGATTGCCATAGAATCGCTGGCACAAACGATCGCATCCGGTTTTTCAATGCTGCCATCGGCAATCTGTTCAGCAATCTGCCGGGGAATGATTGTCCAGAAATTCCCGTAAAACACACGGCTTTCCTCTCTGGAAATCCCTGCCGCATCCAGCGCATCATAGAATCCCGCAAGCCGCTCATCCGATTCAAAATGATTCGGGAATCCTGTAATACAATATAATTTCCGGCAGTGATGTTCTGTAATCAGGTGTTCCGTGATCATACACATACTTTCACGCTGCTGCGGATACAAACAGGGAAAATACGGGTTTTCATCCCCCAGTATAAGGCAGGGCACATTGCTTTGCCGGAGAATCTGATAAATCCGTGCCTTTACTGCTTCATTATTGAAATAGGTCGCACCGAACAGAATTCCATTCAATTCTGCCATACCAATCAATTCATAGATATTTTCCAATCCATCAATATAGATTCCCTGCTGCAGTTCCAGCTGAGAATTGAACACACCGGTAAACACAATCACATCATAACCAAGTATTTCAGCCTGCAAACGCACACCCTTAAGCAGTTCATAATCCAGCGGATCCAGGATTTCCGGCATGATCACACCAATTTTTCCGATTGCCTGCATTGTGCCACCTCCATTCTTCTTATAGTTTTATGATAACACATCTAAAAAAAATTGTCAATGTAATCAGCACAAAAGTAAAAATCATCAGGAAGGCAAATGATACTTCCATATTGTTTTTCATTGCGCCTGTTGTCTGAAAAATGAACTGATTTATCTGCGGTACATAGAGCATAGCTGTTTATGACTCCTTTTATATAAAGCTTACAAGAAACTGCACAGGAAAGCACAGCTCATTTAAGATAATTCCAAGGGCAACAAAATTGAGGGCTATCTCCTGAGATCGGGGGGCGGAAGTCGTTATTGTTAAGCAAAAACTCTCCAAGCAATGGAATGCCGGAAAAGCTTCGTAGAATCGTGATTTGCAGCGGCGATCAATTTCGTCGTATATTGACAAACACCGGTTTATAATTGATATTCGAATTTTACAAAAGACTTACATACGCACAAATTCTTAATAAAATCGCTCCTCCTGATCTCTAAATTTCACGATGATTTTACGGGAGCAGGATTTCGTATTTTACGTTCATGACGTATAATAAAACCGTACCAAGGGAAAAGTACAAATAAAAAACCGAAAGAAGGATGGTTTATTATGAAAACAAGAAAGATTGCACAGGCAATGACCGCCCTGACACTCACTGCAGCAATGTTCACAGGCTGTGCAGGCGCAAACACTTCCATCACTGTGATCTCCCGTGAGGACGGCTCCGGCACAAGGGACGCATTCACAGAGCTGATGGGCATTCTCGTAGATGATACGGACAATACCGTGGCAACTGCCGAAATCTCCAACAGCACTTCCGTTGTAATGCAGTCCGTGGTGGGCAACAAGAATGCCATTGGCTACATCTCCCTCGGTTCTCTCAATGATGAGGTGAAGGCAGTCAGTGTGGACGGCGTAGCAGCAACGGCAGAGAATATCAATGATGGTTCCTATAAAGTCACAAGACCGTTCAACATCGCCACAAAAGAGGACATCAGCGAGCTGGCAGCGGATTTTGTGGACTATATCCTGAGTGCAGATGGTCAGGCAATCATCGAGGAAGAGGGCTATATCTCGGTATCCGATGCAGAAGCCTATACTTCCGCAGGACTGACCGGAACGATCGTGATCGCAGGTTCTACCTCCGTTGCTCCCGTGATGGAAGTGCTGGCGGATGAGTATAAGGCTCTGAACGAGGGCGTGACCATCGAGATCCAGCAGACAGGCTCCAGTGCCGGCATGACCAGCACCATCGAGGGGGCATGTGATATCGGCATGGCATCAAGAGATGTCAAGGAAAGCGAGCTGGCAGAGGGTCTGATTCCCACCGTCATTGCGATGGACGGCATTGCGGTGATCGTAAATCACGAAAATGCTGTAGAAAATCTGACCTCCGAACAGATCCGTGGCATCTACACCGGCGGGATCACGGACTGGAGCGAGATCCAGTAAGCGCTGAAAGGACGATACGATGCACAAATACAAAGAAACCATCATGCACGGCGTGTTCCTCCTGTCCGCCTGTATTTCCGTGATCGCCGTTGTGACGATCTGCGTGTTCCTGTTGATGAACGGCATTCCGGCGATTGCAGAGATCGGCGTATTCGATTTCCTGCTGGGCAGAACATGGAAGCCGCTGGAAAATGAATTCGGCATCTTCCCCATGATCGTGGGCAGCTTGTACGTCACAGCAGGTGCGATCCTCATCGGCGTGCCGATCGGACTTTTGTGTGCAGTCTACATGGCGAAATTCTGCCCGAAACGGCTCTACAAGATCCTGAAACCCGCAATCGAACTTATGGCAGGCATTCCCTCCATCGTGTACGGCTTCTTCGGGCTGATGGTGATCGTCCCCATGATGCAGAATATCGCAGGCGGCAGCGGCAAAAGCATGCTGACTGCTTCCCTGCTGCTTGGCATGATGATCCTTCCGACCATCATCGGCGTTGCGGAATCCGCCATCCGTGCCGTTCCCGACAGCTATTACGAGGGTTCTCTTGCCCTTGGTGCAACGGCAGAGCGAAGCGTATTCTTTGCCGCACTTCCTGCGGCAAAGACGGGCATCATGGCAGGCGTGATCCTCGGCATCGGCAGAGCCATCGGCGAAACCATGGCGGTCGTGATGGTCTGCGGCAACCAGAGCGTCCTGCCCAATGCCATCACCTCCGGCATCCGTACCCTGACTGCGAATATCGTACTGGAAATGGGCTATGCGGCGGATCTGCACCGTGATGCGCTGATCGCCACGGCAGTGGTACTGTTCGTGTTCATCCTGCTCATCAACACGCTGTTTTCCGTGATCAAGAACCGCTCGAAAGACTGAGGCAAACTATGGAACTTGCCACACGAGCAACACTTCCGCAGCATGAGAGCTGCCGTCGTCGGACGGCAGCTCTTTTTAATACCGCACAAGGGACGGTGCATCCAAGAATAGATGTTTTTAGTGGTTTTTGGTCTCTTTGCAAATCATTATCCAATCACTTTTTCCTGAACCTGCCGGGTGTCACCCCATACTTTTTCTTAAAGGATCGGGTGAAGTATGACAGATTCTCAAAACCGCATGCAGAAGCAATGTCCAGAATATTTGTGTCGGCTGCATGGAGCATCCGTGCGGCGATCTCCAGACGGAAATCATTGAGATAGGCAATGAACCCCATACCCATGCTTTCTTTGAAAAACTTCATAAAATAAGATTTGCTGTAAAAGCAGACCCCTGCCATATCCTCTATGGTGATCGGTTCGGCATAGTGTGTCTCGATATAGGAGAGTATCGTTTTGAGCTTCTCCAGCTGTTTTCGGGAAGTTCTGTTTTCAGAGGCACTGCACTGTGTATGCAGATGATGGAACAGCAGATAAAGATGCCCCTTCACTGCAAGCTGGTATCCAGCTGGTCTTGTATCGCAGATCCGGTCAATACGGTTGATCTCCTCTGCAAAATTAGGGTATTCCTTATGATCCGATCGTACCACACATGGAACACTCATCGCTACCGAAAACATCGGCAGCAAAAATTTCTCCCAGCAAAGATCGCATCCGCCGGAACGCAGGAGGGAAGGTTTGAACAGGATGTTTTCATATTCCATCGCATTGTCCTCCAGCTGCCGGATGGCGTGGAGCTGTCCGGACATCACAAATACGATATCGCCCATCCGCACTTCGTATTCGGTCAGATCAACCGAAATAATGCCCGTTCCCTTCTTGATGACAATGATCTCCACTTCCTCATGCCAATGCATATTCACTGCAGAAAAATCCAACGGAATGGAACACAGATAGGTATTGTAGGGAAATTCCGGAGAAGTGTGACTTTTGTCTTCATGATAGATTTCATAATTTGTCAGGTTCAAAAACAGCACTCCTTTCAAAAAGATAGTATTGTGCAAAAAAGAAACTGTATGCTGCAAGATAAAATCACAAAAAGATGGTACAATAGAATCATACCAGTGATATAAAATCCATACAAAGGAGAAAATGATATGCATCTGAATGAAATACTGCTTGCCGCTTATGGCAAATCCATCAGCGAATGCAGCAACACAGAAATCTATGCTGCCCTGCTGAAAGAAACCGATGCAATGGCATCGCAGAAATGCCATGCATCCGGAAAGAAGAAGCTCTATTACATTTCCGCAGAATTCCTGATCGGAAAGCTTCTTTCCAACAACCTCATCAACCTCGGCATCTACGAGGATGTGAAAGCACAGCTTGCTGCCGCCGGAAAGGATCTCTGCGACATCGAAGAGATCGAACATGAGCCTTCCCTTGGCAACGGCGGTCTTGGACGACTGGCGGCTTGCTTTCTCGATTCCATCGCAACCCTCGGACTGCATGGCGACGGCATCGGGCTGAATTACCACTTCGGGCTGTTCCGTCAGGTATTTGCGGACAATGCCCAGACGACCATTCCCGATCCGTGGCTGGATGATCACAGCTGGCTGCGCCGCACAGATCTCACCTATCCCGTGAAATTCCGTGATCTGGACGTCACCGCACGGCTTTACGAAATCCATGTCACGGGCTACGGCAGCGTGACCAACAAGCTGCGGCTGTTCGATATTGAGAGCGTGGATGAATCCGTTGTGCAGGACGGCATCGACTTTGATAAATCCGACATCGCAAAGAATCTCACGCTCTTTCTCTACCCCGATGACAGCGATGAAGCCGGCAGACTCCTGCGCATCTACCAGCAGTATTTCATGGTGTCCGCCGGTGCGCAGCTGATTCTGGACGAATGCACTGCACGGGGCTGCAATCTCTATGATCTGCCCGATTATGCGGTGATCCAGATCAATGATACCCACCCGACCATGGTCATTCCGGAACTCATCCGCCTGCTCATGGAAAGGGGCATTCCGATGGATGACGCCATCTCCATCGTCAGCCGCACCTGTGCGTACACGAACCATACGATTCTGGCAGAGGCACTTGAAAAGTGGAAGATCTCCCAGCTCAATCAGGTCGTGCCGCAGCTCATGCCCATCATTGAGGTGCTCGATAACAAGATCCGCCGGAAATTCGATGATCCGTCCGTGTATATCATTGACAAGGAAGAGCGTGTGCACATGGCACACATCGACATTCACTACGGTTTCAGTGTCAATGGTGTTGCCTCCCTGCACACAGAGATTCTGAAGAATGAGGAACTGCATCATTTCTACAAGCTCTACCCTGAAAAATTCAACAACAAGACCAACGGCATCACATTCCGCAGATGGCTGATGCACAGCAATCCGGAGCTGTCCGCACTCATCACAAAGCTGATCAGAGACGGCTGGAAACAGAATGCGGAGGAACTGAAAAAACTGCTCGCATTCCGTCAGGATGAAGCGGTACTGCATCAGCTTCTTTCCGTCAAGCAGGAGAAAAAACACCAGCTTGCAGCGTATCTTGCCAGAACACAGGGCATTTCCCTCAATGCGGATTCCATCTTCGATATTCAGGTGAAGCGTCTGCATGAATACAAACGCCAGCAGCTCAATGCACTGTATGTCATCTGCAAATATCTGGAGATCAAGTCGGGCAAGACCCCGAAAACGCCGATCACCGTTATCTTCGGTGCAAAGGCAGCACCGGCATACACCATCGCACAGGACATCATCCATCTGATTCTGTGCCTGCAGGAGCTGATCAGAAACGATCCCGTGGTAAATCCGTATCTGCATGTTGTCATGGTCGAGAACTACAACGTCACTCTGGCGGAGAAACTGATTCCGGCATGCGATATTTCAGAGCAGATCTCCCTTGCCTCCAAGGAAGCAAGCGGCACTGGCAATATGAAGTTCATGCTGAACGGTGCAGTGACTCTTGGCACGGAGGATGGCGCAAATGTGGAGATCCATGCTCTTGTGGGGGATGAGAATATCTATATCTTCGGCGATGACAGTGATACTGTCGTGGAACGCTACAAGAACGGCAGCTACAACGCAAAGCAGTATTACACCGAAAACCCTGCCCTCAAAAAAGCAGTGGATTTCATCACGGG
Source organism: Oscillospiraceae bacterium (assembly GCA_045544635.1). Classification (GTDB taxonomy): domain Bacteria; phylum Bacillota; class Clostridia; order Oscillospirales; family Ruminococcaceae; genus UBA3855. The sequence continues at coordinate 8,013 of JAZPZJ010000109.1, read as the reverse complement.
TGGAGCACTTGCAGAAATCGGTGACAAGGTGCGTCTGGAGCGATTGTTCAAGGAACTGACCACAAAGGACTGGTTCATGACCTTCCCCGATTTTGAGCGCTATGTGACTGCGAGAGAATCCGCCTATACGGACTATGAAAACCCCTTGGCATGGGCAGAAAAGATGCTTGTCAACATCGCACAGGCTGGGTATTTCTCCTCTGACCGGACAATTGCGGAATATAACAAGGATATCTGGAAACTTTAAAAGGAAGGCTGTATGGAGGGAAACCTCCGTACAGCCGTTTATTTATCTGTTGATGCAGCTATTGCGTTCCACCAGCTTATGCGGAACGATGATCTTCGTGGCGAGAAGATTCGGGTTTTCAATATGATTGATCACCTGTGATGCCGCTTCAATACCCAGCTGCACGGAATTGATGTCGATCGAAGTCAGCGGCGGTGACGTGATACGGGCAAAAAGAGAATTGTTGAAGGAAATGATCGACAGATCCTCCGGTATCCGGATGCCCATTTCAATGCAGACCCTTTCGAGTGCAACCGCAAACAGATCATCACTGACAAGGATCGCTGTGGGGCGGTCTGCTTTCTGGAGAAGTGCCTGCACCGATGCGAGATTTTCTTCCGGAATAAACGGCAGTTCCACAATGTTTTCCGGATCCACTGCAATGCCGCTGTTCAGGAGTGCAAGCTGATAGCCCGTTCTGCGGTCGGCAGAAAACATCAGATTCCCGTCACTGCCAAGATACGCAATGTTGGTATGCCCCTTTGCAAGCAGATATTCTGCGGCTTCCTGTCCTGCAAGCACATTATCATTATCCACATAGACCGTCTGATTCGCAAAGCGGTGCGCCTTGCCGATGACAACATACAAAAGCCCCTCGCTGTAGAGATAATCTATGATCGGATCATCCTGTTTGGAATAGGTGACAATATAGCCGTCGATCTGTCCGCTTTTGGCGATATTCGTCAGTGCAAGCAGGATCTCGTCCTCATCCTGCCCGGTGATGACGGTATTGATGTAGCCATGCTGATTGCAGAACTGACTGATGCCGCGGATCACCTCAAGGTGAAAGGAGTTTTCAAACGACTCCTTCGGTGACGGCGGCAGAATGATGCCGATCGTGCGGCTGACTGCTTCCGGTCCGGCAGACTGTACAGACGGCTCATAGCCGAGCTGCTCCATCGCCTTGCGGACTTTTTCCTTGGTCTCACGGCTGATGGAGGGGTGGTTCTTGCAGACTCTTGATGCGGTGGATGGTGATACCCCTGCAAGTGCTGCAACATCTTTTAATGTAACGGACATGCGACTCTCCTCTTTCCGTTTTAATGTTATACTTATTATAAGGCATTTTCATAAAAATGTCAATGGAATCGCAAAATTTTCTGCAAATTTTCATGCAACCCAATGCAACTCTAGAGCAAAGTGCATTCCAGCATGGTTAAAATGCTGTAAAATCAAGCTTCCAATTTGTGAAAATCACCGAATTTGTGCAAACAATGAGAAATTTTTCTGAAAACTATTGCAAAGTTTGCAGAAATATGTTATTATTATTGCATAGAGTGAATGCAAAATTGCACAACGCAATCGTGCAACTGCAAAACAAAAAGGAGGATATGATGATGAACAAGCTTTTGAAGATTCATTCACCGCTGAACGGAACAGCGGTTGCACTGGACAGCGTACCGGATCCGGTATTTTCCGAAAGAGTACTGGGCGACGGCTGTGCAGTGATCCCGACGGACGGGAAGATCTATAGCCCTGTGGACGGCGAAATTTCTTCTATTGCGGAAACCAATCACGCCTATGGCTTCAGCTCGGACGATGGTCTGGAGGTCCTTGTGCATTTCGGTCTGGAAACCGTTGCACTGAAGGGCGAGGGCTTCAAGCCGCTGGTTGCCGTGGGCGACAAGGTAAAGAAAGGAGATCTTGTCGCAGAGGTAGACATTGCCTTATTAAAGGAAAAGGGCATCAACCTCATCACGCCCGTGCTGGTCTGTGACGGTGCGGATGATCTGGAAATGCACATTACAAACGGCGCTGTGACAGCCGGCGATGTTCTGCTTTCCTTCGGGGATGCTGCGGAAGAAACAAAGCAGCCGGAAGCACCGGCAGCCAAACCGGAAAAACCTGCACCGAAGCAGAAAAAGGGCTTCAACTTTGATTTTCTCCAGAAACTGGGCAAGGTACTGATGACCGTCATTGCCGTAATGCCGGCAGCAGGTCTGATGATCAGCCTCGGCAAACTCGTGGGCATGGCAGGCAGCGATATTTCCGCTGTAGCAACCATCGGCAGTGTGATGGAAAACATCGGCTGGGCAGTGATCAGCAATCTGCACATCCTGTTTGCAGCGGCGATCGGCGGCAGCTGGGCAAAGGAAAAGGCAGGCGGCGCATTTGCGGCGATCATTGCATTCATCCTGATCAATAATATCACGGGTGTCATTTTCGGCGTGACGAACGACATGCTGTCCGACCCGAATGCCGTGGTGCATTCTTTGTTCGGACAGGAAATGCTGGTCGAGAATTACTTCACCTCCATCCTCGGCGCACCGGCACTTAATATGGGTGTGTTCATCGGCATCATTTCGGGCTTTGTGGGCGGCACAGTCTACAATAAATTCTACAACTTCCGCAAGCTCCCCGATGCACTTTCCTTCTTCAACGGCAAACGTTTTGTGCCGCTGATGGTCATTGTCTGGTCGGTGATCATCTCTCTGGGACTGGCGGTAATCTGGCCGCTGATCCAGTCCGGTATCAATGCATTCGGCATCTGGATCGCCAATTCCTCGGACACCTCCCCTGTTCTGGCACCGTTCATTTATGGTACACTGGAGCGTCTGCTGCTCCCGTTCGGTCTGCACCATATGCTGACGATTCCGATGAACTACACTTCCTTCGGCGGTACTTATGAAATCATGACAGGCGTTAATGCAGGCTCTCAGGTATTCGGACAGGATCCGCTGTGGCTCGCCTGGGTCACAGACCTCATCAATCTCAAGGATGCCGGCGATATGGCAGGCTATCAGGCACTTCTGGAGGGTGTGACTCCCGCACGCTTCAAGGTTGGTCAGATGATCGGCGCAACAGGTCTTCTGCTGGGTATTGCACTTGCAATGTACCGCAGAGTTGATGCAGACAAGAGAAAGAATTATCGTTCCATGTTCATTTCCACTGTACTGGCAGTATTCCTCACTGGCGTAACAGAACCGATCGAATTCATGTTCATGTTTTGCGCACTGCCGCTGTATATTGTTTATGCCATCCTGCAGGGCTGTGCATTTGCCCTCTCCGGTATCATTGACCTGAGACTGCATTCCTTCGGCAATCTGGAATTCCTGACCCGTGTGCCGATGTCCGTCAAGGCAGGACTGACAGGTGATATCCTGAACTTCCTGCTTGCAGTTGTGGTATTCTTTGCAATCGGCTATTTTGTGGCATATTTCATGATCGGCAAATTTAAATTTGCTACCCCCGGACGTATGGGCAACTATACTGCAGAGGGTGCGGAAGAATCTGCATCCGACGAGAAGAAGATTTCTTCTGACGGTCAGCCTGAACGCATCATCGCACTGCTGGGCGGCAGGGACAACATCGAACTGGTCGATGCCTGCATGACAAGACTCCGTGTCACGGTCAAGAACCCCGACCTCGTGGCGGATAAAGACGCCTGGAAGGCGGAGGGTGCTCTTGGTCTTGTGAAGAAGGAAACCGGCATTCAGGCGATCTACGGCCCGAAAGCGGATGTCCTCAAATCCGATATCAACGATATTCTGTAAGGTGAATTATGCGATTACTTACCCTCAACACCCACAGTCATGTGGAGGAAGAATATAGAGAAAAGCTGGAAGCATTCGTGCAGGCGGTATCGGAGGAAGAGCCCGATGTGATCGCACTGCAGGAAGTGAACCAGACCATTGCAGAAACGCCCGTCAAAGCGGCACAGGGGTACATCCCCTGTGCACAGGGCATTACCATCCGGCAGGATAACCATGTATACCATGCAGCAGAACTGCTCAAACATCATGGCATCCGCTATTTCTGGACATGGCTGCCGCTGAAAGTAGGCTATGACAAATACGATGAGGGCATTGCCCTCATGAGCCGCAGCCCCATCCTCGAAACAAAAATCGTCCGGACAAGCAGGATTGACGATTACAGCAACTGGAAAACCCGCAAGATCCTCGGCATCCGTACAGAAGCCGCACCGGAGGAATGGTTCTTCAGCGTACATTACGGCTGGTGGGACGACCCGGAGGAACCCTTTCAGGGACAGTGGCAGAGAACGCAGGCAGAGATGCAGAAATATCCGCATGTCTGGCTGATGGGCGATTTCAACAGCCCTGCCGAGGTGCGTGGCGAAGGATACGATCTGATCCGCCAAGCCGGCTGGCATGACAGCTATCTGCTTGCAAAGGAAAAAGATCACGGCATCACCGTCGGCAAAGTGATCGACGGATGGAGGGATAAAACGAAAAGTACGAACGGCATGCGCATTGACCAGATCTGGTGCAGCCATATGCCGGAGATCCTCTCCTCTGAAGTCATCTTCAACGGAACGAACCGAAGCATTGTATCCGATCATTATGGCGTGATCGTAAACTATGAAAGGAGTGAAGGATGATGCAGCGAAGTGCAGGCATCCTGCTGCCGATCTCTTCCCTGCCGTCAGAATACGGCATCGGATGTTTTGACAAGGCGGCATATGCATTTGTGGATTTTCTCAAAGGCGCAGGACAGTCCTATTGGCAGATCCTGCCGCTGGGACCGACCAGCTACGGTGATTCCCCCTACCAGAGCTTCTCGACCTTTGCAGGAAATCCCTATTTCATCAGCCTTGACGCATTGTGCGAAGAACAGCTGCTCACGCAGGAAGAATGCAAAGCGGCGGCACTGCCCGATACGGACAGCATTGATTACAGCGGACTCTACAAAACACGCTATGCGCTCCTGCGGAAGGCATATTGCCGGATGAAGGATCACAATGCAATTCTCAGATTTGCCGCAGCACAGCCGTGGCTCACGGACTATGCACTGTTCATGGCGCTGAAAGATCATTTCGGCGGTGTATCGTGGGAGCATTGGGACGAGGATATCCGCCTGCGAAAAGAGGACGCACTGGAGCACTGGAGTGAACAGCTTGCGGAGGAGATCGGTTTCTACCAATTCCTGCAATACCAGTTCTTCCGTCAGTGGAAGAAGCTGAAAGCCTATGCGAATGCAAACGGCATCCGGATCATCGGGGATATTCCGATCTATGTTGCTTTTGACAGTGCGGATGCATGGGCAAATCCCAAGCTCTTTCAGCTCGATGAAACCGGACTTCCGAAAGCCGTGGCAGGCTGCCCGCCCGATGGCTTTGCAGCCGATGGACAGCTCTGGGGTAATCCGCTGTATGACTGGACGTATCACAAACAGACAGGCTATGCATGGTGGATCGAACGCCTGCGGCAGTGCTTTGCACTGTATGATGTGGTCAGAATCGACCATTTCCGTGGATTTGATGAATACTATGCGATCCCCTACGGCGACAAAACAGCAAAGAACGGGCACTGGGAACAAGGTCCGGGGATGGATCTGTTCCGTGCAGTGGAAGCAGCACTCGGAAAGCGTGAGGTCATTGCGGAGGATCTCGGGTTTATGACGGACAGCGTCCGTCAGCTTGTGAGGGACAGCGGTTTCCCGAATATGAAGGTACTGGAATTTGCCTTTGACAGCCGTGACACCGGCAGCCGGAATGACTATCTTCCGCACAATTACGATGAAAACTGCGTTGCCTACACAGGAACACACGACAACCAGACCATTGCCGCATGGTTTCAGACGATCACCGAGGAAGAACGCAGTTTGGCAAGGGAATATCTCTGCGATGCATATACACCGGAAGAGAAGCTGCACAGCGTTTTCATCAGTCTGATCATGCGAAGCCGTGCAAAGCTTTGCGTCATCCCCATGCAGGACTGGCTGGGACTGGACGACAGAAGCCGCATCAATGTCCCTTCAACAGTGGGCACAAACTGGAAATGGCGGCTGCTTTCGACGGATCTTCCGGATACGCTGCAGGAAGAGATCCGCAGAACAACACAGATCTATGGAAGAATGCAGTGAACCTTGCATTTTCCGGCAGTCTGTGATACAATAAAATTACCAAATTTATGAAAAGGAGAATCACTATGAGAACATTCACTTACACCATCAAGGACGAACTGGGCATCCACGCAAGACCGGCAGGCATGCTGGCAAAGACCGCCAAGGCACTCGACAGCGAGATCACCATTGCATGCGGTGAAAAGTCCGCTGCGGCAACAAAACTGATGGCGCTCATGGGCATGGGTATCAAGTGCGGCAACACCATCACTGTGACCATCAATGGCGGCGATGAGGCGGCTTCTGAAAAGGCAATGCAGGAATTCCTCGAAGCGAATCTGTAATCGCAGTCAATCGTTCAAATAAAGACAGGGTGGTGGAACAATGGTAAAGTATCAGGGCAAGGGCGTATATGGTGCGGTCGCTGTCGGAAAAATTTCCGTGTTCAGGCGGCAGGATGTGCAGGTCAGACGGGAAAAGATCGAGGATCCTGCTGCTGAACTGAAACGGCTGGAAGATGCCAAGGCAGCAGCGATCGCACAGCTTCAGGAGATCTATGAAAAGGCGCTGCGTGAGGTCGGCGAAGCGAATGCGGCGATCTTTGAGATCCACATGATGATGGTGGAGGATGAAGATTACAACGACGCCATCACAGAAATGATCACAGCCCAGAATGTCAATGCGGAATATGCCGTTGCGATCACGGGAGATAATTTTGCGGAGATGTTCGCAGCGATGGACGATGCCTATATGCAGGCAAGATCCGCCGATGTACGGGATATTTCCAATCGTATCATAGGCTGTCTGACAAATGGCGGCAGCACAGAAGCACGGTCAGACGAACCGGTGATCATCTGTGCGGATGACTTAGCCCCCAGTGAAACGGTCACACTTGACAAGGACAAGGTGCTGGCATTTGTGACGGCACATGGTTCTTCCAATTCGCACACGGCAATTCTGGCAAGAAATATGAATATCCCTGCCATTATCGGTGTGGGCGATGAATTTCTGCAGGCAGTCAAAGACGACGATCCAGCGGTTGTGAACGGCTTTACCGGCGAATTCATCCTGCATCCGGATGAACAGACCATAAACAATGCAGAGAAAAAGCGGGAAGAAGAACAGGAAAAGAAAGCACTGCTTCAGAAACTCAAGGGCAAAGAAAACATCACGCTTGACGGCAGAAAAATCAATATCTATGCGAACATCGGGAGTGTGGACAACATCGGTGCAGTGCTGCTGAATGATGCAGGCGGTATTGGTCTTTTCCGAAGTGAATTTCTCTATCTGGAAAATACGGACTACCCGACCGAGGAGGAACAGTTCCGGATCTACAAGCGTGTACTCGAAAGCATGGCTGGCAAGAAGGTCATCATCCGCACGCTGGATATTGGTGCGGATAAGCAGTGCGACTATTTCCATATGCCAAAAGAAGAAAATCCCGCACTTGGTATCCGTGCGATCCGTCTTTGTCTGAATCGTCCGGAGGTGTTCCGGACACAGCTGAGAGCCTTGTTCCGGGCATCGGTATTCGGCAATCTCGGCATCATGTTCCCGATGATTGCGAATGTCTGGGAACTGGAGGAAATTCTCTCCCTGTGTAACGCAGTCAAAGCAGAACTGCAAAAGGACGGCATCGAATATGCGGAGGACACGGAGCTTGGCATTATGATCGAAACGCCGGCGGCGGCGCTCATCAGCGACAGACTTGCCCCGATGGTGGATTTCTTCAGCGTCGGCACAAACGATCTGACGCAGTACACACTTGCCTGTGACCGGCAGAATCCGGAGATCGAACGTTTCTGCGATCCCCATCATGAAGCTGTTCTGCGCTTGATTGAAATAGCTGCACAGAATGCACACAGGCACGGAAAATGGATCGGCATCTGCGGTGAACTTGCGGCGGATACAACTCTCACCGAGAC
>JAZPZJ010000108.1:0-11417 GCA_045544635.1 Oscillospiraceae bacterium | reverse complement strand
ATAACATTGGAGGTTCTCTTTTTCCACCATAGCTATAAGCTTTTTATCCCCCAGCATAGCTGGGGGTTTTCTTGCCAAAAATACGGGTGCTCCGCTTTGCTGCGGGCACCCGTTTTTGTTATTCATCTTCCGGATCCGTTGTATCCTCTGCAAGATCCACACGTTTGAGTGCAACGGTATGCGTACCGGTCGCCCAGATGCGAGGTTCGTCGATCACAGCGATCTTGACATACTCGCTGAACGATTCACTCTGCTCAGCATTGTAATTGGAAAGATCGACCGTTACACTGATGTTGGCAGGATTCAGTTCATCCAGTTCCTCGGGCGTACCGATCACCGGAATGGTCAGCTTCTCGGTAATGACATCAAAGTCGTAATTTGCCGGCTTATTGACAACGATGATATTTTCACCGTTTACCGCAAATTTCCGTTCCTCCAGTCCCTCACTGTTCAGTGACAGCGTTACCTGCTGCACACCGCTCTGGTTGATCTCACCCTCACCGAGGGTCACATCAAATGTCTGGCTGTATTTGAGATTGATCGCATCCAGATTCACCACACCCAGATTGAAATCCTCACGCTGTGCCAGTGCATGATTGGAAGAAGCAAGCGTAATGGTCTCCGCTGAAAGCTGCAGACGTTCCGTGAGCCAGTCCACATCGAATCCGCTCGGGGTGTTGTTGATCTTGTACGTCAATGCCAGCTCCTTCTGGGTCAGCAGCGGAATGTTGATCTTGAAATTCGTCGTCATCATTTCCAGCAGTTCGGAATCCATGATGGCATTATCCGCATTATACAGCGTCACGCTGGAGCTGTTAAGCACATAAGAGCTGTCGATCTCCGCAGTTTTCTGGGATGTGACAACGACCTTTGTGATCTCGTCAAGCAGTGCCGAAGGACCGGTAATGTCGATCGCAGATGGTTCGCAGGTCACTTCATCCATAATGTGTCCCGACGAAATCACGATATTCGGGAATGCCGGTGTCACAGGGAAGGAGCGGGTCTCGATCTTATCAAACATCACCTTCGCACGGGAAGGGCTGACGCTTTTCAGCTCAAAGGGAACATTTTCGCTGCTCTCGACCGAAACATCGAGCGGATATTCACCCGCTGCGGTCACCTGATCGAGATTGACATAGGCTGTCAGATTCTCCGCCGTCAGCTTACCGACCTGGGAACGGCTGCCCACGACCTGTACCGTTACCGATTCCACATCGCAGGAAACCACGCTCAGACCATTACCGGCTGCCTGGGTGCCCTCCGTCTTTATGACGAGCGGCACATGATAGATCGTCACAGGTACGGTGGGGTAGAGCGTCACCGAGATAATGAACCAGAGCAGGATCGCCATCGCCACGGAAAGCACGACCGTTGCCGGTTTACTCTGTGTGAAGCGATCGACCATTTTCTTGAGATCAGGCATTTTCATCGCTGTCGCCCCCCTTTCCCTTTCCTCTCAGACGGGAGGTCAGTCTCCGTTTGCCGTCCTGCGGCTTCGGGATGAGCCGTTCTGTCAGCAGGTGGTGCAGCTTATCGTGGGTGAAATTCCGGGTGAGGGTGCCGTTCTCCGCAACGGAGATCTGTCCCGTTTCCTCGGATACCACAATGACAAGTGCATCGGAATTCTCACTCATGCCGATCGCAGCACGATGACGGGAACCGAGCTTCTTATTGATCAGCTCCTCCTTCTGGGGCTTGGGCAGGAAACATGCTGCCGCAAGGATCATGCCGTCACGCATGATCACGGCACCGTCATGGAGGGGTGTTTTCGGATAGAAAATATTGCCGAACAGCTCCTTGCTGGGCTGTGCGTTGAGGCGGGTACCGTTCTCGATCTGTTCACCGAGCTTGGTCTGCTGTTCAATCACGATCAGCGCACCAGTGCAGGTCGCACTCAGCTCCACGCAGGAATCACAGATCGCATCAATGGCAGTTTCCCATTTTGCAGCAGCTTCATCGCTGCTGGCACCGAAGCCGAGCGACTTCAGACCGAACTGGGTATGACCGATCTTTTCCACGGCACGGCGGATCTCCGGCTGGAAAATGATCATGATCGCAAGGATACCGATACTAAAGGTCTGCTCAAGCAGGTATGTAATCGCCTTGAGTTCAATTGCAGAGCTGACCGCATAGGCAACCACCAGAAAGACAATGCCCTTGAGAAGCTGTCCTGCACGGGTCTCCCGGATGAACTTGAATACAAAGTAGATCAGATAGGACAGCAGTGCAATGTCCAGAAAATCCACCGGCTCCACGGTACGCAGTACGCTGTAAATTGATTCCAGAATATCGTTCAGAGACATCCACTCACTTCCTTTCCTTTTTGGTAAATTCTTGTTCTATGTAAGAGGGCGCTTTGCCCTCCACTTTCTATCATACCACAACTCCGTCATTTTTGCAAGTGCTATGCGTAAATTGTGGTACATTTTTCAAAAAAAATATTTGGTTACGTTCCGGACCCGGCAGCAATTTCCGCAACGGATGCCGCCAGGCGCTGCACATCCTGTGCCCTGCTGAACACCGAAGGCGAGAACCGCACCGCACCGTCCTTTGTTCCGAGTGCATGGTGCGCAAGGGGTGCACAGTGCAGTCCTGCACGCAGGCAGAAGTCCTGCGCTGCAAGCTTTTGGGCAAGTTTCTCGGAGGGGATCCCCTTGACATTGAACGAAACGATCGGTACATACTCCGCATGCGGTGCACGATAGATCGTGACCGTCGGAATTGCGGACATCTTCCGGATGAGCAGATCGCAGAGTGATGTTTCCTTTTGGTGCAGCTGTTCGATGCCCTGTTTGCGGACAAACGCAAGCCCCGCCTTCAGGGAAGCTGCCCCGATGACATTGAGCGTTCCGCTTTCGAGTGCATCGGGCAGAAAATCGGGCTGTTCGGGGTGATTGGACAAACTGCCGGAGCCGCCCTGCATGAGCGGCGGCAGGGGGAATTTGCCATCCGTGAGGAGCATGCCCGTGCCCGTGATGCCGTAAAGCCCCTTGTGTCCGGCGGTACAGAGGATGTTGATGCCGTCCTGCAGCTTCACCGGAAGGATACCGCAGCCCTGTGCACCGTCAGCGATCATGCAGATTCCCCGCTGCTGACAAATGGCGCCGATCTCCCGCCACGGGAGGATCTGTCCGGTGACATTGCTTGCAAGCGTGCAGATCACCGCCCTTGTATCGGGGCGTATCTGCGAGAGGAAACTCTGCACGGTTTCTGCCGCCGTTTCTCTGACAGCGGCAATGCTGTATTGCACCCGTCCCTGCTTTGCCAGTGCATACACAGGCCGCAGGACGGAGTTGTGTTCGAGATTGCTGATGACGAGATGTCCGCCACCGGCGGCGATCCCCTGGATCGCAAGATTGAGTGCATGGGTGCAGTTCAGGGTAAAGATCACGTTCTCCGGCTGTGCACCGAAAAAATCCGCAGCACGCTCCCTTGTCTCATAGACAAGCTCGGAGGTTCTTGCGGCGAGCGGATGTCCGCCCCGTCCTGCGCTTCCATAGCGCCGCATTGCCTGTTCCACGGCAAGCCGAACTTCAGGGGGCTTGGGGTAGGTCGTTGCGGCATTGTCGAAATTCACCATCATACGCCGTCACGCTCGGCTTTCATGCTGCGCACGGTAATGCCCTCCCGTTCGAGAAGCGCCTGCGCCGCACCGCAGTTCCCATGAATCCGCAGCGCATAGCCGCAGCCGTCCTTGCTGCCGGAATGACGCACCACCTCCGCAGAATAGCCGTTGGCGGTCAGGAGCCGCTGTGCCTTGCGTGCCAGTGTATCCGATGGCATGACTGCCCTGCATATCATATCGTATCACCTCATTCTGATTGGTATACTATAGTTTATGCATGGGCATGGATGGCGGTGCAGGATCGGGAAGAACCTCCCGTTTCCTGCGCAGCAGCCTTATTTTTTCAGAAGCAGCACAACGCAGTGGGCAGAAATGCCCTCCTCACGTCCGGTAAAGCCGAGACGTTCCTCGGTGGTCGCCTTCACGCTCACGGAGGTTACAGGTACGCCGCAGACCCTTGCGATATTCTCACGCATCGTCTCAATATGGGGAGCGAGCTTGGGCTTCTGCGCCAGAACCACAGCATCAAGATTGCCCACAGCATAGCCATGTTCGTGGATCAGCGCTACCACATGCTGCAAAAGCACCAGACTGTCCGCACCCTTGTAGCGGGGGTCGGTGTCGGGGAAATGCTTGCCGATATCGCCCAGTGCCAGCGCACCGAGCAGGGAATCGGAGATCGCATGCAGAAGCACATCCGCATCCGAATGTCCGAGCAGTCCGAGTGTATGGGGAATTTTCACGCCGCCGAGGATGAGTTCCCGTCCCTCGACGAGTTTATGTACATCGTATCCATGTCCGATCCGGATCATAACAGCACCTCCGCAATTGCCCGGTCTTCGGGCGTTGTCAGTTTGATATTCGTATAATCGCCCGTGGTCATGCAGACCTTGGCGCCGATCGCCTCAACGAGCTGGCAGTCATCGGTAAAATCCAGGTCATGCTCCATCGCAAAGTCCACCGCCTCGTAATACAGCCGTTTGCGGAAGACCTGCGGGGTCTGTGTGATGTACAGGGACGGGCGGTAGGGGGTATCCGTGATGAGTCCGTCGCTGACGATCTTGATGGTATCCTTGACCGGCACGCCGAGCGTCGCAGCACCGAACACTCTGGCATCCTTGATGACCTTTGCGATACGTTCGGGCTTCACAAGGGGGCGGGCGCCGTCATGCACGGCGATATACTGCGATTCCTTGGACACTAAGCGCAGTCCCTCCATGACGCTTTTCTGGCGTGTTTCGCCGCCCTCGGTGATTGCGGCAAGCTTTGTGATGCCGAGCTTCTGTGCGGTTTCCTCAATGTCGGCATTGTTCTCTGCCTTGGTGACGATGATGATCTCTGCAACATCCGCACAGGCTTCAAATGCCTGCATGCAGTGTCCGATGACGTTGGAATCGCCAAGGGGCAGAAGGATCTTATTGATGCCGCCCATGCGTGTGGCATTGCCGGCGCAGACGATGATCACGGAAGTATCCGCTGTATGCTGTGAATTCTGTGACATATGCATCCCTCCTGTCGGGGTTTTCTACTTATTTATAGTATAGCACACAGGAGGGATGGTTGTCAACATAAAAAGCGTTATCCCGTCCTGCCCAGCAGCAGGAGCAGTCCTTTTTTCCGCAGCGTGAGCGCCAGAACGCCGGCATACACGGCTGCACCGCATGCCACGGAAAGCAGCAGCGTCCGCCGCTGCGGCAGGTACGGAAGGAGACGTGTGTAGGAAAGCCATGCCGCCGCCGCACACATTGCTGCCGCATAAACTACGCAGGCAAGGGGCTTGCCGATGGAAAGCGGCTCGCCCAGCACCTTTCGCAGCGCACACAGCGACAGCACAAGGATCACCCCATAGCAAAGGCTTGTCGAAAGCGCGGCCCCCGCCGTATAGAGCAGCGGGATCAGAAGCAGATTGCCGGCAAGCTTCACCGCCACTCCGGCGATCATGATCTTCACAGGGAGATCCGCACGTCCGATCGCCTGCAGCAGGCTGAAGACCGGAAACGAAAGACAGAGGAAGATCAATCCCGGCGCCAGATACTGCAGTCCGCTGCAGGCGGCGGCAACCTCGTCGGGGCGCTGCGCATAGAGAAATTCCAGAATGCCACGGCTGAGTACCAGCACGCCGGCACCTGCCGGAACCGCCGGAAGCGCCGTAAGCAGGAGCACCTGTTTTGCGTAGCCGGCAGCTTCCCTGCGGTCACCCCTTGCCCATGCCTGCGCTGTACAGGGAAGAACGCCTTTTGCGAACATATTCGTCAGGGAGGGAACGAGATTGAATACCGTCACGGACAGTCCCATGAATGAGCCGTACACGAACGCCGCCGCTTCGTTCTGCGGCACATCGGGCGCAAGGGCGGCACCTTCATAGAATGCCGGCGCATCCGTCTGCAGGAGGTTGTTGAAAATGCGCATCACAGTCGTCAGGTCAATGAACGAGGTCAGATTCGTGACCAGTGCGCCAAGCGCAACGGGGATCATGACGGACAGGAGCGTACGGACGATGGTGCGGACGGGTGGTTTTGCCGTTGCTTCGGCAACACCCGGTTTTGCCGGACGGAAGAGGAGCGTGCACAGCCAGCCTGCCGCTGTAGAAACGGTCACACCCAGCACTGCTGCTGCTGCCGCCGCACCCTCACGGCTGAAGCTTTGCAGAAAGGCGGGCAGCACGGGCGCTTCGAGCACCAGATGGCACAGCCACAGACCTGCCGCTAGTTTGCAGAGGGCTTCGACCGCCTGCGAAACGGCAGTGGGATACATATTGCACAGTCCCTCGTGATAGCCACGTTCCACCGCCGTCAGGCAGCTCAGGAGAACTGCCGGCGCAATGGCAAGAACGGCAGGATATGCCGCAAGGCTTTCGGCGGTATAAAGCGTGAAATACTTCGCCGTCAGGATCGCAAACACGGTTCCGGCAAGTCCGCCGACAAAGAACATCCGCCTTGCCACGCTGCGGATCTGCAGGGCACCGGCGGTATCCCCCACGGCTGCACATGCTGCCACGGGACGGGCAACTGCCGTCGAAAGCCCCGTGACAAATACGGCATACAGCGGCAGGAACAAGCCGTAGGCACAGCTGAAATACCCCATCCCCGTGCCGCCGAGGAGATTGGTAAGAGGGATCTTGAACAGCGCCCCAAGGAGCTTTGCGATCAAAGCGGAGGCGCCGAGGATGAGCGAGCCTTTGAGAAAGGTTTGTTTTTTCATAGGATACCTCCTGAATCACGCATGTCCTGCACGCCGGCAGATCACTGCGCTCTGCATTCTTTGCGTTTTGCAATATTTTTTCGTTTCTTTTCAGATTTTTATGTTGCCAAAATCAAAATTATGTGTTATAATAGAGATAAGCATTTGCTGTTGCGGTAAAGTCTGTCCGCCCGGTGCTATTTTCTGCCCCGGCGCAATACAATATTCCTGACAGCAAAGAATTTTTTGACAAAGGAATGAACACCATGAATTATACTTTTTCAGAAAAGGTCTCCCAGCTGCAGGCTTCTGCAATCCGTGAGATCCTGAAATATACCGCTGACCCCGAGGTTATTTCCTTCGCAGCAGGCAATCCTGCGCCCGAGGCATTCCCCCTCAGCGCAGTCAAGGAGATCTCTGCGAGAATGCTCGATCCCGAACAGGGCGAGCCGATCTCCGTACTGCAGTACGGCATCACCGAGGGCTTCACACCCCTGCGCAACCTGATGAAGGAGCGCATGGCGGCAGCGGACTGCTTCAAAGAGGAATCCGAGGATCTGATCATCACCTCCGGTGCGCAGCAGGTCATGGAGCTTGCCTGCAAGTCCCTGTGCAATGCCGGCGATACCCTCATCTGCGAAGCACCGAGCTTTATCGGTTCCCTCAACGCCTTCAAGTCCTACAATGTCAATCTCGTGGGCGTGCCGCTCGACGACGAGGGCATGGAACTGAATGCGCTGGAGGATGCACTCAAGGCAAACCCCAACACCAAGCTCATTTACATTATCCCGAATTTCCAGAACCCCACCGGCAAGACCACCACACTCGAACGCCGCAAGGCGATCTATGCACTGGCACAGCAGTATGATGTCCTGATCCTGGAGGATAACCCCTACGGCGACCTCCGCTTCAGCGGCGAGCATGTGCCGAGCATCAAGACCCTGGATACCGACGGCAGAGTGATCTATGCAGGCTCCTTCTCCAAGGTACTGGCACCCGGCATCCGTGTGGGCTTCGGTATTGCACCGAAGGAAATCATTGCTAAGATGGTTGTCTGCAAGCAGGTCTCCGATGTACAGACCAACAACTATGGTCAGATGCTTGCGTATTATTTCATGAAGCGGTATGATTTCGATGCACATCTTGCAATGCTCAGAGGCATCTACAAGCAGAAGTGCGAGCGGATGCTCGGCGGCATGGATGCGGCATTCTCGAAGAATATCACCTTCACCCGTCCCGAGGGCGGTCTGTTCGTCTGGTGTACGCTTCCCCAGGGCAGCGACATGATGGGCTTCTGCAAGAGAGCCGTATCCGAGCACAAGATCGCTGTGGTACCCGGCAGTGCCTTCATGGTCAGCGAAGCGGATGAGACCTTCTCCTTCCGCATGAATTACTCCACACCCACCGATGATGCCATCGACCGTGGTGTTGCCATCCTTGGCAATCTGACAAAGGAAATGTTCGGCTGATAAAAGCCGCTAACATATAGAATTTATCAAAAATTATACAATCCAACAGGAAAGGAATTTTGAATCATGGCAGTAGTAAGACGTTCTCCGCTGGATCCGTATCCGGTGACACCCCAATATCTGGCAACCCGCAACAGTGCGCTGCACATCCCGCCGGCACAGTTCTCCAACATGAAGTTCAAGCCCGACGAGGTTTACGGCGTGATCGTGGATATGCCCCTGAGCCCCGTGATCATGGTCACCATGGTCTGCTTCATCAACGGTGCAGCAAATCTTTACTTCAACAACGGTGCTGAATACACCGGCGCTTCCACAAGATACAAGTCCGCTGTACAGGCTGCAAGAAATCTGGTTGTCAACTCCAACCAGCTCCTACCCCTCTGCAAGCGCACCAAGCAGTACCCCCTGCCGACCAAGCAGGTACAGTATGTATACCTGATGACAAAGCGTGGTACCTTCATGATTGATATCGACCCCCGCGCCCTCACTGCAGAGGACAAGGAAAAGCGTATCGTACACTACCTCTCTCAGCAGGTAATGTCCGCACTGCGTGTGGCACAGATGCGTGACCAGGGTCTGGCACCGGAGGGAACCCAGGCATGAGCGAACAGGTACAGCAGCGCAAAAAGGTGATCTTCAGCGGCATTCAGCCCACCGGCACCTTTACGCTCGGCAATTATATCGGTGCTATCCGCAACTGGAAGCCCCTGCAGGAGGAGTATAACTGCATCTACTGCGTGGTGGATATGCATGCGATCACAGTCAAGATCGAACCGGCAAAGCTTCGTCAGAACACCCTGCAGGCATACGCCCTGCTGCTGGCATGCGGCATTGACCTTGACAAATCCCTGCTCTTTATCCAGAGCCATGTCAAGAGCCATGCGGAGCTGTCATGGATCCTCAACTGCTCCACACAATTCGGCGAGCTGTCCAGAATGACCCAGTTCAAGGAAAAAAGTCAGCGTCATGCGGACGATGTGAATGCGGGTCTGTTTGACTACCCCGTGCTCATGGCAGCGGATATTCTGGCATACAATGCGGATCTCGTTCCCGTTGGTGCGGATCAGACCCAGCATCTGGAGCTGGCAAGAACCATCGCACGTCGTTTCAACGGCAGATACGGGGATACCTTCACCGTTCCGGAGCCGTACATCTCCCCCGTCGGCGCAAGGGTCATGTCCCTGCAGGATCCGACCAAGAAGATGTCCAAATCCGACGATAACCCCAACGCCTGCATCCTCATTCTGGATGACAAGGATACGATCATCCGCAAGTTCAAGCGTGCTGTCACCGACAGCGAGGCAGAGATCTGCTTCCGTGAGGGCAAGGACGGCATCAACAATCTTCTGACAATTTATTCCGCTGTGACGGGCAAATCCATTGACGATGCAGTCAAGGAATTCGCAGGTCAGGGCTATGGCACCTTCAAGGTGGCAGTCGGCGAAGCAGTTGCCGATCATCTGGCACCGGTGCGTGAGAATTATGAAAAGCTCATCGGCGATAAGGCATACCTCAAGGAATGCTATACACGCTGCGGCGCAGAAGCGCTGCGCTATTCCCAGCGGATCATGAGCAAGGTTTATCGTAAGGTCGGCTTTGTCGATCCCCGATAAACGCTAATTTGGGAACAATTCAGGGAGGCACTATGGTTGAATTTGAACAGAAGCCGCAGTATGGGATTGCAGATCTGCAGGAGATCGTTCGTCTGCTGCGCAGTCCGGGCGGCTGTCCGTGGGATAAGGAACAGACCCACCAGTCCATCCGCAATGATTTTCTGGAAGAAGCCTATGAAGCGGTGGAGGCAATTGACCTGCTCAATATGCCCCTCATGCGTGAAGAGCTGGGCGATGTGCTGCTGCAGGTGGTATTCCACTGCTGTCTGGCACAGGAGGAGCAGCAATTTGATTTCGATGCGGTCTGCGACGAGATCTGCAAGAAGCTGATCGTCCGTCATCCCCATGTTTTCGGAGATGTCAAGGCGGAGGATACGGATACGGTTCTGAAGAACTGGGACGCCATCAAAAAGGAAACCAAGGGACAGGAAACCTATGCGGATACACTGGAAAGCGTGGCAAAATCCCTGCCGGCGCTCACCCGTGCGCAGAAGGTCGGCAAGCGTGCCGCAAGAGCCGGAATGGACTTCGGTGATGCAGCGGCAGCATTTGACTGCGTTCGTGCAGAACGTGCCGAGCTGCAGGCAGCGATTGCCGACGGCGATCTGGCGATGATGGAGGAAGAGCTGGGCGACCTGCTGTTCTCCTGCGTCAACACGGCACGGCATCTGGGAATTGACGCAGAACAGGCACTGACCCGTGCAACCAACAAATTCATTGAACGTTTTGCTGCGACGGAGCAGCTTGTCGGTGCGGATGGGAAACACATGCCCGATCTGACCATCGAGGAGCTAGATGTTTATTGGGAAGACGCCAAGGAACAGAACCGTCAGGCATTACAATAAAAGCAGCATCGCACCTGATACTGCAAAAAATAAAACGAAAGAAACACAGGAGGAATCACAACAATGACAAAGTCTGAACTCATCACAAAGTACGCAAAGCACAGCGGCTGCACCAAGAAGGAAGCAGAGGCAACCGTAAACTACATCTTCGATACCATCCGTGACACACTGGCAACGGGTGAAAAGGTCGTACTCACAGGCTTCGGCACATTCGATGTGCGTGAGCGCCGTGAGAAGGTTTGCCTGAATCCCCGCACCGGCGAGCCGATCCAGCTCCCGTCCGGCAAGGCACCGGCATTCAAGGCTGGCAGAGGTCTGAAGGATGCGGTGAATCCCAAGGAAGACTAAGCAATGCGTCTTGACAAATATCTGAAAAATTCCCGACTCATCAAGCGCCGCACCATTGCAAATGAGGCATGTGACGCCGGCAAAGTCATCGTCAACGGCAAGGTGGCAAGAGCCTCCTATGATGTGAAGATCAATGATGTGATTGAGATCCAGATGGGACCTCGTCCGGTAAAGGTACGGGTTCTGGTGGTCGCTGAGCATGCAACCAAGGCGGACGCTGCGGAGATGTATGCGGTAGTAACAGAATAATGCAGAAGGCTTCCATGCTGTACAGCGTGGAAGCCTTTTTATAACTGCGCAATCAAAAACGCCCTGTCAGATGACGGGGCGTCTTTCACTTAAATTTGCCCCACCCCCTGACCCCCTCCCCAGAGGGGAGGGGGAAAAGGGTAGGGTG
>JAZPZJ010000107.1:0-2948 GCA_045544635.1 Oscillospiraceae bacterium | reverse complement strand
ACGGAGATCCCCGTGCGGCAGCTGCTGGAACAGATCCTGTCCAAGCTGTCCGTGCCGCCGTTTCTGCTGGGTCTGAACTGGTCATCCACGGAACGGATGTCCGCACAGCAGGCGGATATTCTGACTTCCGAGCTGGAGTATTACCGGCGTTTGCTCGATCCGGTGATCCGGCAGATCGCAGAAATGTATTTGCAGCTCTGCGGCTGCTATGCCGGCGTGGAGATCGTGTGGGATCCCATCAATTTGCAGGACGAAACCGAATTGGCACAGGCAAGGCTGCATCATGCACAGGCAATGCAAATTGAACAGGAGCTGTAGTGGGGGACGCTGTCCCCCCGGCTAACAGCCCCGTCCCTTTTGTCCTTGCGGACATTTCCCCACTCCGTGGGGAATCCCCCCCTGACAAAGGGATGGAATCCCTTTGGAATCCCAAGGCGTTTTCCCATTGCCCCCTGCGGGGACAAAGGGAAAACGTTAAGACTGCAAGGATCGCATACTTGGCAAGAGGTTTAAGAACCGCATCGCCTGCAAAATTCAATGCATCGTATCTCGATCAAAACACGAAACCGGAGGTCGCTATGTATCAGGCTTTATACCGCAAGTGGCGGCCGATGAGCTTTGCGGATGTGCTTTCACAGCCGCAGGTCACCACCACCTTGCAGAACCAGATCAAACACAATACCACAGCGCACGCCTACCTTTTTACAGGCTCCCGTGGTACGGGTAAGACCACCTGCGCCCGGATTTTGGCAAAGGCGGTCAACTGTGAGCATCCCCGTCCCGACGGCAATCCCTGTCTGGAGTGCAGCATCTGCCGGGATGCGGAAAATGCGGTGCTCTCCGATCTCATCGAGATCGACGCCGCTTCCAACAACAGCGTCGAGGATATCCGTGATCTGCGTGACGCTACGGTCTATACCCCTGAGCGCTGCAAATTCAAAGTCTACATCATCGACGAGGTGCACATGCTCTCGCCGAGTGCATTCAATGCGCTTCTCAAAATTATGGAGGAGCCGCCGGAATACGTCAAATTTATTCTGGCTACCACTGAAATCCACAAGGTGCCTGCTACCATCATCTCCCGATGCCAGCGGTATGATTTCCGCCGCATCCGGCAGGAGGATCTGGTCAAGCGCCTGTGTGATATCGCCGGGCAGGAGGGCATTGCCCTTGAACCGGAGGCTGCCGAACTGATGGCACGCCTGTCCGATGGCGGCATGCGCGACGCCATTTCCCTGCTCGACCGGTGTTCCGCCTATGGCGGGACCATCACTGCACAGATCACCGCAGAAGCCGCCGGCGCTGCCGGACGGGATTATCTGCTCGCCATCCTGAACGCTGTTCATGCCGGAGATACCGCCAGCGTGCTGCAGAGTGTTGCGGCACTGCACGATGCCTCCAAGGATCTGCAGCGGCTCTGTGAAGAGCTGATCCTGATGCTGCGTGACGTGATGCTGCTCAAGGCAACGGGGGACACGAAGCTCCTGCACTGTATGGCGGATGAAGTTCCGGCACTGCAGCAGCTTGCCGCTGATACCGAAATGGATACGGTCATGGCGCAGCTTGGCGTTATGCAGACCTGCCGGGAACGGATGGGACGTGCTGTCAACCGCCGTGTGGAGCTGGAAATGACATTGATCCGCCTTTGCAGCAGGCAGCCGCTTGTTTCTGCAAAGGAAACCGCACCCGCTGCAAATGCAGCCGAGGTGCAGGCGCTTTATGAGCGCATTGCACAGCTCGAAAGCCGTGCGGCACAGCCCGTACTGGCGCAGGCAGAGGCAGAGGTCACCAGACCCCATGCACCGCCCGTCTCCGAGCCGGAGCCGGAAGCGGATTTCAAGAGCCTGACTATGGAGGATTTCAAGCCGCTGGCACAGTGGGGCGAAATTCTTGAGGAATGCGGCAGACTCAATCCTGCCGTGCTGGGAACGCTTGCCGGTTCCGAGGCAGTTTCCTATGCGAACATCATCCTCATCACCGCAGAAAACCCCTTCTTCCTGACCATGTTCAAGGACAAGCAGAATGCCAAGTCCCTGGGCGATGCCATCCAGAATGTGCTGGGGAAGCGCTATGTCGTCCGTGCGAAATGCTCGGCTGCTGCCGCTAAGCCCCGTCCGGTGCAGGAAATGCTGGAAAAAGCAAAGAACAGCGGTATTTCAACCACCGCTGTCACATAAACGGAACAATCCGCAAAAGCGGTGCGTTCTGATGAAAAACAACCATTAAAAAGGAGTAATTATTATGAGAGCAAGAGTACCGAAGAACATGGGCGGCGGCGCCCAGAACATGAATTCCATGATCCGTCAGGCACAGAAGATGCAGGATCAGATCACAGAGCTGCAGGAAGATATCGAGGCTCGTGACTTCACTGCTACTGCCGGCGGCGGCGCTGTTGAGGTTGTCATGACCGGTAAGAAGACCATCAAGACCCTGAACATCAAGCCCGAGGTTGCTGAGGACATCGAAATGCTGCAGGATCTCGTGATCGCTGCCATCAATGAGGCAGTTGGTCAGATCGAGCAGACCACTGAGGATGAGATGAGCAAGATCACTGGCGGCGTTTCTCTGCCGGGTCTGTTCTAAGAATGGCAAACCATGACGCTTTGCCGCTCGTTGTATTGACTGAACAATTCGCAAAGCTGCCGGGTATCGGAATGAAGTCCGCTGCCCGGCTTGCCTATCATGTGATGTCGATGGATGCAGCGGATGTCGAGGACTTTGCACAGGCACTCCTCAATGCCAAGAAGACCGTGCATTACTGTGGCTGCTGTGAAAATCTCACGGATCAGGCACTCTGTCCCATCTGCGATGATCCTGCCCGTGACCGCAGCGTGATCTGTGTGGTGGAAACACCGAAGGATATTGCCGCATTCGAGCGCACGGGCGAGTACAAGGGCACCTACCATGTGCTCCATGGACTGATCTCCCCCCTGCGAGGTGTGCTGCCC
>JAZPZJ010000106.1:0-11992 GCA_045544635.1 Oscillospiraceae bacterium | reverse complement strand
GTCTGAAAGAATGCATTTTCCCATATCCGTCTGAGAAGCCGGATATATAAAAAATCCATCAGCGGAGCTGATGGATTTTCTGGAGGCGCCACCCGGATTTGAACCGGGGATCAAGGTGTTGCAGACCTACGCCTTACCACTTGGCTATAGCCCCGCAAAAAAATGGAGCGGATTACGAGGCTCGAACTCGCTACCTCCACCTTGGCAAGGTGGCGCTCTACCAGATGAGCTAAATCCGCTTCTTTGGCGACCTGGATGGGACTCGAACCCACGACCTCCGCCGTGACAGGGCGGCGTTCTAACCAACTGAACTACCAGGCCATTGGTGGGAGCTACAGGGCTCGAACCTGTGACCCTCTGCTTGTAAGGCAGATGCTCTCCCAGCTGAGCTAAGCTCCCGACCATCGTGAAGCGTTCATCGCCTGACGACTTTACTATTATAGCATATCATGAGGCATTTGTCAAGTACTTTTTTCAGATTTTTTCAAAAAAATTTTATGGCTGTCTTTCGGGATTTCTGCACATAGCCAAGCATGTGCAGAAAGTATTGACACAAATTTTCAAACATGTTATAATAGAGGATATAGCAATTCATCGACACGAAATGGAGTGAACTACATGATCAAAGCTGCTGAAGCTATGGTAAAATGTCTGAACGCTGAGGGCATCAGGGTCGTATTCGGTTATCCGGGTGCTGCCATCTGTCCTTTTTATGATGCATTATATGCATCCGATATTCATCATGTCCTCGTCCGTCACGAGGCAAATGCAGGGCACGCCGCAAGCGGCTACGCCCGTGTGACCAACAAACCGGCGGTCTGCATTGCCACATCCGGTCCCGGTGCGACCAATCTCCTTACCGCCATCGCTACCGCTTATGCCGACAGCATTCCGCTGGTCTGCATCACCGGTCAGGTTTCCACTGACCAGATCGGCGGCGACGTGTTCCAGGAAGCTGATATCACAGGTGCGGCGGAACCCTTTGTCAAGCACAGCTATCTTGTCAAGGATGCCGCTTCCCTGCCCCGTATTTTCAAGGAGGCATTCTATCTTGCCGGCACGGGCAGAAAGGGTCCCGTGCTGATCGACGTTCCGGTGGACGTGCAGAACACCATGATCGACTTTTCCTACCCGGAAACTGTGCAGATGCGCACCTATAAGCCCACCATCAAGGGCAACCCCATCCAGATCCGCAAGATCTGCGAAATGCTGCGCACAGCAAAGCGCCCGCTGATCTGTGCAGGCGGCGGTGTGTTCCTGTCCGGCGCATCCGAAGAACTCCTTGCCTTTGCAGAAAAGACGCACATCCCGGTCGTTTCCACCATGATGGGACTGGGCATTCTGCCGAGTGCGCATCCGCTGTATCTGGGCATGCTGGGCATGCATGGCACCGCTTCTGCGAATACCGCTGTGCATGAGTGCGATGTCATGCTCCTCATCGGCGCAAGAGTTGGTGACAGAGCCGTGCGCTCCCCGAAATTCCTGGCGGAAAGCACGACCATCATTCATATGGACATTGACCCTGCCGAGATCGGCAAAAACATCAACACGGATATTCCGCTGGTCGGTGACTGCGAAGCGATCCTGACCGAGATGACCGCCCTG
This sequence comes from Oscillospiraceae bacterium, assembly GCA_045544635.1. Taxonomy (GTDB): domain Bacteria; phylum Bacillota; class Clostridia; order Oscillospirales; family Ruminococcaceae; genus UBA3855. The sequence goes on along the minus strand of JAZPZJ010000106.1, from coordinate 10,387 downwards.
ATGGAAGAAGTGCCCGCAAGCGGCTGGCACGCTTCCCTTGCTGCGCAGAGAGCGCAGGACACCGGCATTTATGCACCGCACGAGGACGGCAGCATCAACCCGAAGGCATTCCTGCGTGATCTTTCCGCACAGCTGCCGGAGAATACGGTCTGCGTTGCGGACGTAGGACAGAACCAGATCTGGAGCTGCAACCATTTCGGCATCCGCAAGGGCGGCAGATTCCTGACCACGGGCGGCATGGGCACGATGGGTTATTCCGTTCCCTGCGGCATCGGCGCAAAGATGGCGGATCCCAGCCGTGAGGTCGTGGTGGTCTGCGGCGACGGCTCGTTCCAGATGCAGATGATGGAGCTGGCAACGATGATGCAGGAGGGGATCGCAGTCAAGATCGTGATCTTTGCGAACACCCGTCTTGGCATGGTGCGTGAGATCCAGACCCTGCGCTACGGCGACCGCCAGATGGCAGTGCATCTGAACGGAAACCCCGATTTTGCGGCACTTGCAAGATCCTATGGCATCGAAGCAGAGAATGCGCATACTGCAGCGGAGGCTGCGGAAAAGATGCAGAAGCTGGCCGCATCCGATAAGCCCTATCTGCTGGTTTGCCATGTGGACGCACTGGAAGCCACACTTTCATAACAGGGAGGCAGAACGATGAAACATACCATTTCCATTCTCGTTGAAAACCACGCTGGCGTTCTGGCAAGGATCTCCGGATTGTTTGCACGCAGAGCCTTTAATATTGACAGTCTTGCGGTGGGTGTGACGAGTGACCCGTCGATTTCGAGAATCACCATCATTGCCGATGGTGACGAGCACACAGCCCAGCAGATCGAAAAGCAGCTCAACAAGCTGGTGGACACAATGAAGGTCAAGAGCCTTGCGCCGGAGGAGACGCTCTCCCGGGAGCTGCAGTTCATCAAGGTACATGCAAATCCCATGCAGCGCAGCGAGATCCTGACGATCTGTGAGATCATGGGGGCTAAGATCGCTGATATGAGCACGGACGCACTGACCATTGAGGTGTCCGGTACGACGGAGCAGCTTGAAAAGATGCATGAGCTTTTGCAGAGCTACGGCATCAAGGAGGTTGTCCGCACGGGTGTGATCGCCATCCAGAAGGGCAGCGCAGTGATGAAATAATGAAATGCAGGCATCCACAAACCCGTGGATGCCTGTTTTTATGATTTCCCTTCCCTTGGCGTGTCCATGACCGTATGCAGTTCCTCGGCAATGTTCCGGTGGTTTCTGCACAGTCCCCTTCCCAAACGGTACAGCCAGCCGACCGGAAGGAGCCATTTATGGCGATAAAAGAAAGGATAATTATTCTGATAAAACGAAAGCGGCGGGAACAGCCGGCGCAGGAGATAACGCCCCCGGGCATCCCTGCCCGTTTCGTCCTGCAGCTTCTGCAGGTTTTTCGTTACACGGTGCTTTATCGTACCGTAGGTGCCGGAAAACAGGCAGTATTCAAGCATTTCCCGTTCCGCCGGCTCAAGCGCCGCAGTGTCCGGCTTACAGAACAGCTTTTCCGAAAGCGACCGCATACACTGTTCAAACGCCGCAATCCCGAGCGCTGCGCATTCCCGTTCGATATACGCCCAGTCCATCCCGCCGCCCTTGGCAGCAAGATACACCCGGCAATCCACCAGCGTCCGCAGTCCCGTTCCCCCGCCCATGTAATGCTTGGAGGCATGGGCAATGAAGTAGATGTAGAAATCCTCGTCGGTGAAATGATAACCGAAAGCGTTATCCGCATCCTTGATCAGGCGGTCTTTCACATCGGCATAATACCGATGGAATCCTTCCCGGTAATGCGCCCCGAACAGCGCCCCATGCAGCTCAAAATTATACACGGGCGGTTTGAGATAAACATCATGATTGCCCTTTCCAAAAATCTCCGCTCTGTAGCCACGCTGCAGCAGAAATTCCCGTATCTGCGTCTGAAACGCCGCATCATAGAGAATGTCATTATCCGCCATCTGCCGCATGCCCATGTTCGGATACAGTTCCTTGAGGATGACCCCCTTGAGGGGCATGTACCAGATGCCGTTTTCCTCCATAAATCCGGTAATGGCGGCACGTTCCGCATCGAGCAGGATGTTCTTGCGCAGTGCCATCCCCTTGCGCTGCGTCCATTCCTTGGGGAGGGCACTGACCGCCGATTCGAGTGCCATGCAGACCATCGCCGTCAGGCTGTGGAATTCGCTCATCTGGTAAAGCTTTGCCAGATCCATCGCTGCGACCCTGTCCGCTGCGGGCGTTCTCCCCTGCAGCGCACACGCCGTCAGATAGCACAGATCATAGCCCGTCTGCTTCATCGCAGCACCTCCATTCCCTGCTCATGCAGTTCGATCACATGATCGCAGATCTCCAGCGCCGCCGGACGATGCGTGATCATGAGGAGCGTTTTGTCCGTCATACTGCGCAGATTCTGCAGAAGCTGCCGCTCGGTTTCCGCATCCAGTGCGCTGGTCGCTTCATCGAACAGCAGAATCGGACAGTCGGCATAGAGCGCTCTTGCGATGGCAAGACGCTGCAGCTGTCCCTCGGAAAGCCCCTGTCCCCGTTCGCCAAGCACAGTGTCAGCCCCCTCTGCAAGCGCATGCACAAACTCCTCTGCACAGGCAATGCGCAGCACCTGCTGCAGGCGTTTGGGATCGCACTGCGACCCGTCAGTGCCAAAGGTGACCGCCTCACGGATGGTTCCGCTCATCAGGTGATTTCCCTGCGGCACATAGCCAAACAGACGATGCCATTCGCCCGTGAGCGGCACCGGCGTGCCGTCCCGTGTCAGCAGCAGACGTCTGCCGCTGTCGAGCGGATACAGGCAGAGCAGGAGTCTGAGCAGGGTGGATTTTCCGCAGCCGGAATGTCCCGTCAATGCGATGGATTCGCCCTTTCTGAGCTGCAGGCTCACATTTTGCAGCACCTCCCTGCCCTGTGCATCCGCATAGGAGAATGCAGCATGCTCAAGCGCCACCGCTGCAAATTCCGTTTCATAAAACTGCCGGATCCGCTGCGCATCATGAGCGTTTCCGCAGGCATCCGCATAGGTTTCCGCCTCCATCAGGCGCTCCGCACTGGCGGACATGGCATAGAACCGTGGAAGGAAGCCCGTGAGGTTGGCAAAGGGTGCCTGCACCTGCGCAATAAGCTGCAGAATCGCCATAAACGTACCATAAGAGAGCGTTCCCATCAGCATGCCGTAACCGCAGAAGCCCACCCCCAGCAGGTACATGCCATGCATGGCTGCCGAAAAGCCGCTGGTGCAGAAATTGGAAAAGCCGATCCTGCGCATTCTTGCCGCCCTGTGCGCCTCCATTTTCTCCTGTGCACCCTGCTGTGTGCGCTCCTGCGCCGCAAACGCACGCACAACCAGCATACTCCCCAGATGCTCCTGTAAAAATACCCGAAGCTTCCCGTCCGCCTCCTGCACATTCCGGTGCAGGCGCTTGAGGATCCTGCGAAACGCATAGGTCAGCCCCAGCAGCAGGATCCCGCCGGGAAGCAGGATGTACGCAAATTTCGGTTCCAGCACGAGGATCATCACCAATGCCGCCGCCATTTTCACCGTCATGCCCGCCAGATGGGGCAGGATCTCGACCGCACCGCCTGCACAGATCGCCGTATCGGAGGTCAGACGGTTCATCCATTCTCCGGAATGCACCGCCGTCACATCGGCATAATCCTTGCAAAGCAGATTCCGGAACAGCCGCCCCTTGCAGGCGTTCTCCATGGCGGCACGGGTACGCTCCTCCAGCTGCCGTCCCCATGCACGGCACAGCAGCTGGAAAATCACAAGCCCCACCAGATAGCCAAGGCACAGGAAGAACACCTCCCGGTCACCCTGCACGGCGCTGTCCACGATGTTCCGCAGCTGCAGCGCAAAGACCACACTGCTCAGCCCCAGAAGCACCTGCAATACCAGCAGCCAGACAATATTCCACTTTTGTTTTCCCATGACTTCCATGAGCCATCTGCTTACTGATCCTTGTTTCATTTCAGCCGCCTTTTCAGATAATGGATGATTCTCAGGAGCAATGCCCTGAGCGGAAAGAAATCGCACCAGAGATGGACATAGCACCGATATTTCGGATCCCGCACGGAGATCTCCTTCCCGTCACGCACGATCCCCGTCAGCACCCCGATGATGTGCCGGTCGGTGATGCCGGATTCCCGCTGCCAGCGGTTGTCGCCGCAGAGGACATAATCCCCGGGGCGCACCTTCAGGATGCGGTGCAGCACATACTGCCCCGAATCCCGCCTGTACAGCGGAACATCGTATCTGCGCAGCCTGCCCTTGGGCGGCTCCACAATGAGCAGATCCCGGTGCTGCCGCAGAAGCGGCAGCATGCTGTCGCCGACATTCGTATAGATCAGCCTGCCCTTGCGAGCCAGTTCCTCCTCAAATGTGGAGGTCGTTCTCGGTTCCATCCCCTCACCGCTTTCCAGTTTGATATCATGTACATTATAACACATCATGCCCCCAAAAGCAAGCAATTGCGAAAAAAGAACAGCAGCACCGCAAAAGCAGTGCCGCCATCCGATATAATATGGGAAATTATGAGAAACCGTAATCTATTCAGCGCAGGTTCTGCGCTGCAATTACCAGCCCTGATTGTTGCCGGAACCGCTCACTGCTGTACCGCCGGAGAGCGTACCGCCGTATGCAGCCAGCTGTGTATCGTCAAGCTGCTGGAAGTAAGTGGAACCATTCAGCTCACCGCCGGTGTAGAAGGTTGCGCCGCTGTATGCGGTACAGCCTGCAACAAGGCTGGAGCACTGCTTGTCAGCGATGAAGGATACGATCACATTGCCGCTGCCGTCGCAGAGGGTAACTCTTGTGCCGGCGCTGACGGATGCGGAAACATTTACGGATTCTGTCATGGAAGAGCCGCCTCCCATGCCGCCCATGCCGCCCATCTGGGAGCCGATGTCCTTGACATAGACACCGCCGGTGTAGGAGATACCGCCGTCACAGTCGAATGCATCCTGACCGTTGGTGACGCAGATACCGCCGGAAATGGTCAGAGAACCGTTAGAATCATAGCCGTCATGGTCACCGGAAGCAACGCTTACGATGGAGAAGCCGCCGCTGATCTCCAGCACACCGCCGGAGCTGCCGGTTGTGCCGCCCTGACCGGGCCACATACCGGAAGAACCGGAGTTGTCTGCGCCGCCTGCAACATTGTATGCGTCATCGGTAGAGCTTACGATCGTGGAACCGCTTCTCTGGTAGATATTCATGGCTTCAATGCCCTCATATGCCTGATAGATCACGAGTGTCATGTCATCGTATACCGTACCCTGACCGGCTGTGCCGAGGTTTACATTATTGTCCGCATGGAGACCCTGATAGCCGGAGGTAGTACCCTTGACTGTGATCTCTGTCTGACCGCCGAGCATGTGGATATCGCCGTTGGAGTTGATGCCGTCGTCATTGGTGTTGAGGTTCAGGGAACCGCCGTTGATGTATACGACACCAGTCGTTACTGTGCCGGTTGTGTCATCTGTTTCGCCGGACTTGATGCCCTTTGCGCTGCCGCTGTCCTTGCTGCCGGTTGTTTCGATATCGAGTGTACCGCCGTTGATATTGACTGCCTGTACACCGCTGATGCCGTCGCCATAGGAGTTGATATTCACAGTACCGCCATTGACTGTCACATAGCCCTTGCCGGAAGTGGTATCGGTTTCTGTGGACTTGATGCCGTCACCGCTCTGGGTCTTGATCGTAACATTCAGTGCGCTGAAATCGGTATCATCCACATCACCGATGGTAACGCTGTCCTTACCACGGATACCGTCATCCACTGCATTGACTGTCAGATTGCTGTTGTAGATCTTGATATCGTTCTTGCAGACGATCGCATCTGCACCGTTGCCGTTTACGGTCAGATTGCCCTTGCCCTTGATCTTGAGGTCATCGCAGGCATAGATCGCACCCATGTCACCGTCAGCATTGGTGTAGTTTGTACCGTCGGAAATGGTATTGTCATAGCCGTTCTTTACAGAAATCACTGCCTCGCCGTCGATCTGTGCCACATAGATCGGAGAAGCGGAAGCATTGGACAGATTTGCGCCCTTGAGTGCCAGTTCTACTTCGCCGTCCACATAGGTGGTCTTGTCAACATCCACAATGATCTGTGCAGCATCGGAAGTACCGCTGACGTCGATCACACTGGGCTGAATTACCGTCACGGTCGTGCCGGCTGCGGTCACGTTGGTAGGATTGGTCACTACTTCGCTGTTTGCGTTATAAAGAGTCACGGAATTGCCGTTATACTCGATTGCGGTAACAACTGTATCGCCGGTGGGGGTTACCGGTGTGCTGGTCAGCACCTTCTTCTTCAGTGCTGCAAGGTCAAATGCATTCACCGCAGCATCCGCTGTGAGATCGGCATTGTCATAAGCATCCTGAGAGAATCTGTTCATCCCGAACAGGTACTGCTGAAGTGCCACAACGTCCAGAACGGACACGGCACCGTCAAGATTCACGTCACCTGCCATGGTCTGTGCAGCAGAAAAGGTGAGTGCAGGCATGGAAGCACACATGGTTCCGACTGCGACCAGGCTTGCCAGACTACGTCTGAGAACTTTCTTCATAATAATCGCTCCTTTGTCATTCGTATTCAATCCGTTCATTGCAGCAGATCTGTCTAATTTCGCATTTCCCATTCAGATCCTCTGCTTTGTTTTCATTATACGGGTGTTTTCTTAAAGGAATCTTAAAATTAGAAAATTGTGACATTTTTTTAAAAAGAAAAGACAGGGTGCCTTTTGCAAGGCACCCTGTTCATCGGTTATTCCAGTTCAAATGCACCCGTATACAGGCGATAGTAATTCCCCTTTTGCGCGATCAGCTGTTCATGATTACCCTTTTCGATGATGCGTCCATGGTCAAGCACCATGATCACATCGGAATTCTGCACCGTCGAAAGACGATGTGCAATGACAAACACCGTTCTGCCCTTCATCAGACCATCCATACCCTTCTGCACCAGTGCTTCGGTACGGGTATCAATGCTGGAAGTCGCTTCGTCAAGGATCATCACGGGCGGATCGGCAACGGCGGCTCTTGCAATGGAAATCAGCTGACGCTGACCCTGCGAAAGTCCCGAACCATCGCCCTCCAGGACGGTATTGTAGCCGTCGGGAAGCATTTCGATAAAGCCGTGGGCATTGGCAAGCTTTGCCGCTGCGATACATTCCTCATCGGTCGCATCCAGTCTGCCGTAGCGGATATTCTCCATCACCGTGCCGGTGAACAGGTTGACATCCTGCAGCACCACGCCAAGGCTGTGACGCAGATCGCTCTTTTTGATCTTGTTGATGTTAATATTGTCATACCGGATCTTGCCGTCCGCAATGTCGTAGAAACGGTTGATCAGGTTCGTGATGGTCGTTTTTCCGGCACCTGTTGCACCGACGAACGCCACCTTCTGACCCGGCTCCGCATAAAGACTGATGTCGTGGAGGACGATCTTCTCCGGCACATAGCCGAAGTCCACTTCGTTCATGCGTACATCACCCTGCAGGAGCGTGTAGGTCACCGTGCCGTCACCATGGGGATGCTTCCACGCCCAGATGCCCGTGCGGTGGTCCGCTTCCGCCAGCTCGCCGTTTGCATTGTACTGCGCATTGACCAGCGTCACATAGCCGTCATCCGGCTCCGGCTCAGCATCGAGCAGATCAAAAATCCGTTCCGCACCTGCCAGCGCCATGACAATGGCGTTGATCTGCTGGGAAACCTGCGTCACAGGCATATTGAAGCTCTTGCTCAGCTGCAGGAAGGAAACGATGCCGCCGAGCGTCAGGCTCGGGGAAACGCCGCTGATGGCAAGGAAACCGCCGAACATGGCAAGCAGTGCAAACTGCAGGTGTCCCATATTGCCCATGATGGGCATCAGGATATTGGCGAATTTATGCGCCTGTGTCGCATTTTCACAAAGCTCGTCATTGAGCTTGTCGAAGTCCGCCTTTGCCGCATCCTCATGGCAGAAGACCTGTACGACCTTCTGTCCCTCGATCATCTCTTCAATATAGCCGTTGACCTTACCGATGGATTTCTGCTGCTTGACAAAGAAGCTGCCGCTCTTGCCGCCGATGAATCCTGTCACGGTCATCATACCGATGATGGTGAGGATCACGAAGCCCGTCATCCAGAGGTTTGTCACACACATGGCAATGAACACTGCCACGATCGTAATTGCCGAAGAGAACATCTGCGGAATGCTCTGGGAGATCATCTGACGCAGTGTATCGGTGTCATTGGTGTAATGGCTCATGACCTCGCCGTGGGTGTGCGTGTCAAAATACTGCACCGGCAATGTCTGCATATGCTCGAACATCTCATCACGGATCTTCTTCTGAATGCCCTGCGACACCTTGACCATGGTGAAATTACACCACCAGGTGGAGAAAATGCCGACAGCATAGATCAGTGCCATCACACCGATCGCCTGCAGCAGTCCTGTGAAAACAGGATTCGGCTGGGTCATCAGCGGTGTGATATAATCATCAATGAGCACACGCAGGAACATGCTGCCGATGACGCCGGCAAGGGAGCTGAACAGCGTGCAGATGAGCATCGAAATCATGGAGAACTTGTATTCTCCAAGATAGGAAAGCAGGCGTTTCATGGTTTTCTTGCCGTCACGGGCACCCCTGCCCTTGACCATAGCGCCCTTGGGCGGTCTGCTATTCGGTCCTGCCATCGTCATCGCCTCCCTTCACCTGAGATGTGTATACTTCCTGGTAGATCGCATTGGATGCGAGCAGTTCCTCGTGTGTGCCGACAGCATTGATCTTGCCGTCATCCATGACGATGATCACATCGGCATCCTCCACGGAGGAGATACGCTGGGCGATAATGAACTTGGTCGTATCCGGAATTTCCTCACGGAACGCCTTGCGGATGAGGGCGTCGGTCTTGGTATCGACCGCACTGGTGGAATCGTCGAGGATCAGGATCTTCGGCTTCTTCAGCAGTGCTCTTGCGATACAGAGTCTCTGCTTCTGACCACCGGACACATTGCGCCCGCCCTGTTCGATGTGCGTATCATAGCCATCGGGGAATTCCCGGATAAAGCCGTCCGCCTGCGCAAGCGTGCATGCATGGATCAGCTCCTCGTCGGTGGCGTCCGGATTGCCCCAGCGCAGGTTTTCCTTGATCGTGCCGGAGAACAGGACATTTTTCTGCAATACCATTGCCACCTGATCCCGCAGCACCTCCAGATCATAATCCCGTACATCCACGCCGCCAACCTTGACCGTACCCTCTGTGGCATCGTAAAGTCGGGGGATCAGCTGCACCAGTGTGGTCTTACTGGAGCCGGTACCTCCCAGGATTCCCACTGTCGCGCCGCTGGGAATGTGGAGATTGACCTCCTTCAGCGCCCGGTGCTTGGCAGTTGCGGAGTAGCGGAAGCCCACATTCTCAAAGTCGATGGAGCCGTCCTTCACTTCTGTTACAGGATTTTCCCCGGGGCTTGCCAGGTTGGGCTCCTCCGTCAGCACCTCATAGCAGCGCTTCAGAGGGGCGCGGCTCATGGTCAGCATCACAAAAACCATGGAGAACATCATAAGGGAGGAGAGGATCTGGGTGGTGTAAGTAAACATGGAGGAGAGCTGGCCGGTGGTCAGGCCCATGGCGGGGTTGTTGCCGGAGGCTACCACCATGTGGGCGCCAAACCAGGAGATGGCAAGCATACAGCCATAGACACAAAACTGCATTATGGGGCTGTTCAGCGCCATGATCCGCTCTGCCTTGACAAAATCATTATAGATCTGCCCGGAGGTGGAGGTGAACTTCTCTGTCTCCCGCCCCTCCCGGACAAAGGACTTGACGGTCCGGATACCGTGGACATTTTCCTGGACCACATTGTTCAGCTTATCATAGGTTTTGAAAACCCTGTCAAAGATCTTGAATACGAAAGGCACCAGCAGTGCCAGGGCAGTGATTAGAACAGGCAGTGCTGCACAGAACACCAGGCTCAGTTTCACATTAATGCGCATGGCAGAGAACATGGCAAGGATCAGCATCATGGGGCTGCGGACGGCCATACGGATCATCATCTGGAAGGTCATCTGCAGGTTGGCCACATCCGAGGTTAGCCGGGTGACGATGGAGGCCGTGGAGAACTTGTCGATATTGCTGAAGCTGAAGCTCTGGACACGGTGGAACATATCATGGCGCAGATTCTTGGCAAAGCCCGTACCTGCCCGGGAGGCAAAGGTAGCGGAGGCTACACCGAAGCACAGCGACGCAAGGGCGCACAGGACCAGCTGAATGGCCTTGGTTGCCACCACGTTCATATCCTGCAGCACGATACCGTAGTCATACAGGTCAGCCATCACCAGGGGGATGGTAACTTCCATGGCCACC
>JAZPZJ010000105.1:0-10923 GCA_045544635.1 Oscillospiraceae bacterium | reverse complement strand
TCCACTACCTTGATTTTAAACTCCGCTGTATACTTCTTGTTCGGTATTCCTTTTGGCATAAAAATGCCCCCTTTCGTTAGACTTGATTTCCGGTATATCTTTATTATACCACATTATCTAACAAAAGGGGAGCATTTCATCCGGGAGTGCCGATTTTTTTATTCAATAGCCGCAGGCTCTGCGCCTTAGAGCTGTTCCGCAATCTGATAAATCAGACGCTCGGTCTTTTCCCAGCCGAGGCACGGGTCAGTGATGGACTTACCGTAGATACCCTCCTCGACCTTCTGTGCGCCGTCCTCCAGATAGCTCTCGATCATGAAACCCTTGACCATACGCTTGATGTCCGCATTGTGACGGCAGCTGTGCAGGACTTCCTTCACGATTCTCGGCTGCTCCAGATAGCACTTGTTGGAGTTTGCATGGTTGGTATCCACGATCACTGCCATGTTCTGCAGCCCCTTCTCCGCATAGTGATGATAGGTCAGCAGCAGATCCTCGTAGTGATAGTTCGGCAGGGATTCACCGTGCTTGTTCACATAGCCACGCAGGATCGCATGGGTCAGCGGATTTCCGGTGGTATGCACTTCCCATCCTCTGTAAAGGAAGGTATGGCTGCTCTCTGCCGCATAAATCGAATTGAACATCACGGACAGATCGCCGCTGGTCGGGTTCTTCATGCCGACCGGAATGTCCATACCGCTCGCCGTCAGACGATGCTGCTGATTCTCCACGCTTCTTGCACCGATCGCAACATAGGAAAGCAGATCGGACAGATAACGGTAATTCTCCGGATACAGCATCTCATCCGCACAGGTAAAGCCGGTTTCTTCGATGGCTCTGGTGTGCAGCTTACGGATGGAGATAACGCCCTCGAGCATGTCCTCTGCCTTGGTCGGGTCGGGCTGGTGTACCATGCCCTTGTAGCCCGTGCCGTTGGTACGGGGCTTGTTGGTGTAAATTCTGGGGATGATGAGGATCTTGTGCTTGACTTCCTCATTCACCTTTGCCAGACGATGCATGTATTCCATGACGGAATCTTCCCGATCAGCGGAGCACGGACCGATAATCAGGATCAGACGGTCGGATTGACCGGTAAATACTCTGCGGATCTCTGCGTCACGCTGCGCTTTGATCGCTGTGCACGCTTCGGAAAGCGGAAATTCTGCACGAATCTCCTCCGGCAGCGGCATTTTTCTGATGAACTCCATTCCCATTGAAAGTCCTCCTTCTCAAATTCGTCAACTTATATTATACAAGATATTCCAGAGATTGTCAAGCACCTGTTTCCTCGGTATACAGGCCCCTCCGGTCTATATGCATCACCGAAAACGTTTGCGTTTTTGGTTTTCCACAGCGGATAACCCGATAACACTGGGATAATCAGTCGGAAACAACAAATTTTGCACATTTCTCCACGCACAATATATTGTGGTCTCGAAAACATGTTCTTATTTTGTGCTAGGATTGGGCGAAAAGCGCAAAAACCCTAAAATTTCCTTAAATTTTGTTTAAATAATACAGATTCCAACATATTTTATCGTGCATTATGACGCAATAATTAAGCTTGACAAGCGGTGGATTATGCGGTATACTATACTATAGTAAGCAAAAGAAGGTACAAGATATTGTGTTTGAAAGCGAGGGGTTTATTTATGTTAATGTACATCACCAAACGTGACGGCAGAAAGGTGCCGTTCAATGTAGAAAAGATCGCAAATGCAATTTTCAAGGCTGCCAAAGCTGTTGGCGGCACAAACTATGAGGAGTCCATGGCAGTTGCAGAGGAGGTTTGCCGCCTGTGCGATGCCGCTTATGAAGACGTTCCGACTGTAGAACAGGTACAGGATCTGGTAGAAAAGGTGCTGATAGAGAGAGGACATGCACAGACTGCCAAGGCATACATTCTGTATCGCTACGAAAGAACCCGTGCAAGAGAAATGAAAACCAATCTCATGAGCGTGCTCAATGAGCTGACGTTCCATTCCGCAAAGGACAGCGATATCAAGCGTGAGAACGCCAATATCGACGGTGACACCGCAATGGGCACCATGCTCAAGTACGGCAGTGTATCCGCAAAGGAATTCTATGAGATGTATGTGCTCCGTCCTGAGCATGCCAAAGCACATGCCGAGGGCGACATCCACATCCACGATCTCGACTTCCTGACGCTGACCACCACCTGCTGCCAGATCGACCTGATCAAGCTCTTCCGCGGCGGTTTCTCCACCGGTCACGGCTTCCTGCGTGAACCGAATGATATTGCAAGCTATTCTGCACTCGCCTGCATTGCAATTCAGTCGAACCAGAATGACCAGCATGGCGGTCAGAGCGTACCGAACTTTGATTATGCCATGGCAGAGGGTGTCAAGAAGACCTATGTTTCCAGATACAAGCAGAATGTGGAGCGTGCGCTTGAGCTGCTGGCTGGCCGTGAAGACGCAGCAGCGATCGCTGACGCCATGATGCAGGCGCTTGAAGCGGAAGCGCTGATCCCCACACTCGCAGATGACAACGGCTTTACAGAAAAGGCTGCTGCTTATCTGAGTGCTGCCATCACCGCAGAACAGGCAGCGCAGGTTTTGGCATTTGCCGCAAAGCACGCTTATACGGAAACCAATCGTGCGACCTATCAGGCAATGGAAGCACTGGTGCACAACCTCAATACCATGAACAGCCGTGCAGGTGCACAGACGCCGTTCTCCTCCATCAACTATGGTACGGATACCACACCCGAGGGCAGAATGGTCATTGAGAACATCCTGCTGGCGAATGAATCCGGGCTTGGCAACGGCGAAACACCGATCTTCCCGATCCATATCTTCAAGATCAAGGAAGGCATCAACTACAATCCGGAGGATCCGAACTACGATCTGTTCAAGCTGGCATGCAGAGTCTCTGCAAAGCGCCTGTTCCCGAACTTCTCCTTCATTGATGCGCCCTACAACCTGAAGTATTATAAAGAAGGCGACTACCGCACCGAGATCTCCTACATGGGCTGCCGTACCAGAGTCATCGGCAACACCTATGATCCAGAGCGTGAGTTTGTAACCGGCAGAGGCAATCTGAGCTTCACCTCCGTGAACCTCCCCCGCCTTGCAATCGAGGCAGACCACGACCTTGATCGCTTCTTCGAAAGTCTTGACAGCATGATGAACCTTGCCATTGATCAGCTGATGCACCGCTTCAGCATTCAGGCGCAGAAGAAGGTACGCAACTTCCCGTTCCTGATGGGTCAGGGTATCTGGATGGATTCCGAAAGCCTCAGCCCCGATGACTGCATCGGTGAGGTACTCAAGCACGGCACTCTGTCCGTGGGCTTTATCGGCCTTGCAGAGACCCTTAAGGCGCTCATCGGCGAACACCACGGCGAGAGCGAGCGTGCAAGAGAGCTGGGTCTGCAGATCATCCGCAGAATGCGTGCACGTCTGGATGCAGAATCCGAAGCAACGGGTCTGAATTTCTCCCTGCTGGCAACCCCTGCGGAGGGACTTTCCGGACGCTTCGTCGGCATGGATAAGAAAAAATTCGGCGAGATTCCGGGCGTAACGGACCGTGCTTACTACACCAGCTCTTTCCATGTTCCGGTATATTATCCCGTCAGCGCCTTTGACAAAATCAAGATCGAAGCGCCGTACCATGAGCTGACCAATGCAGGTCACATCAGCTATGTGGAACTCGACGGCGATCCGCTGCAGAACCTCTCTGCATTCGAAAAGGTCATCCGCTGCATGAAGGAATCCGGCATCGGCTACGGCTCCATCAACCACCCGGTTGACCGTGATCCCGTTTGCGGTTACACCGGCATCATTGGTGACAAGTGCCCGATGTGCGGCAGACCAGAATCCGACCACAACCAGATCAGCTTCGAGCGCATCCGCAGAATCACCGGCTACCTTGTGGGTACGCTGGACAGATTCAACAATGCAAAGCGCAGCGAAGTCAATGACAGAGTAAAGCATAACGTATAATTTTCAAAAGGGGCTGCTCCTACCGTGCAGCCCCTCTTTGCACAGGAGGGATTTCCATGCATTTACAGCTATCCGGCACCGCCAACGACTCCATCGTGGATGGACCCGGTCTGCGGTTCACCATCTTCGTACAGGGCTGCCCGCATCACTGCAAGGGCTGCCATAACCCCCAGACCCACCCCTTCGATGGCGGCACCGCATCGGACACAGACGAGCTTCTGGAAAAGATCAAAGCCAATCCCCTGCTCGATGGCGTGACTTTCTCGGGCGGTGAGCCGTTCTGTCAGGCACAGGCACTTGCGGCACTGGGAACGCATATCCGTGCACTCGGGCTGAATATTATCACCTATACGGGTTACACGTTTGAATATCTGTATGCCCATCGCTCGGAGGACGGCATCGGTGCACTGCTGGAAGTCACGGATTACCTGGTGGATGGTCCGTTCATCGAAGCGCAGAAAAGCTACCAGCTCCATTTCCGGGGCAGCGCCAACCAGCGGATCCTTGACTGCTCCGCAAGTCTTGCGCAGGGCTGCGCTGTAGAAACAGAATTTGCATAAAGGGAGAATTGCCCATGGAAAAACAAGAAGCAATGCGCATTTCCCTGATCACGATGATCGGGAATATTGTATTGTCCATTCTCAAGCTTGCTGCCGGACTTTATGCAAAATCCGGCGCTATGATCTCGGATGCGATCCACTCTGCATCCGATGTTTTCAGTACGATCGTTGTCATGATCGGTATCAACATGGCTGGAAAAGAAGCGGATGACGACCATCCCTACGGGCACGAACGCATGGAAAGCCTCGCTGCCATTCTATTGGCAGCAGTCCTGGCAGTGACGGGCTGCAGCATCGGCTGGAACGGACTGCAGAATATTATTGCTGCCATCCAGGGCAACACAGCGGAATTGGTCGTTCCCGGATGGATCGCACTGGCGGCGGCTGTCCTTTCTATCGCAGTCAAGGAGTGGATGTATCAGATAACCCGCATTACTGCGAAACGTCTGAAATCCGACGCACTCATGGCGGATGCATGGCATCACCGCTCGGATGCGCTTTCCTCCATCGGCAGCTTTGTCGGCATTGGCGGTGCGATGCTCGGATTCCCCGTCATGGACAGCATTGCGTCCGTTGTGATCTGCGGCTTCATCCTGAAAGCTGCCTATGACATCACTGCAGAAGCGGTACGCAAGATGGTGGACCATTCCGCTGACCACGAGACCGAAGAGGCGGTGCGCCGTCTCATCCTCTCCCACGAAGGCGTGATCTCCCTGCCGATGCTGAAAACCCGGCAATTCGGCGCCAAGATCTATATGGACGTGGTCATGACCGCCGATGCGGCGCTGAGCTTTGCCAGGGCGCATGATCTCGCAGAAGAGGTACACGATGCCATCGAAGCGCAGTTCCCTGCCGTCAAGCACGTCATGGTGCATATCGAACCCGATGAGCATGCCGGCAGTCACCCGATCTTTATTCTGCTCAATCGCCACTGGTATGCAAGAGTCAAGCACGCTGCACCGCCGCAGATTCTGACAAGCGGCAGCACGCTCACCCTGCGCTTTCCGCTGTGTGACATGCTCTACGACAGCAATGCGGCATATGAGGGTGTGCTGACCTTCCGGCATTGCAGCCGGTACGAGCTGCGGGAAAACGAAAATGAAGTCCCCTATCGGGAATACGGCGTCGAAGCCGGAAAATTCTACCGTGTGGAAAATACGGAAACCGGCGCCGCACTCTCCGAACACGCCATCGTACTGGACGCAGCTGCCAAGGAGCAGCAGCAATACCTGCTCTGTCTGCAGGATCGCAGCTTTGCCTGCACTGCCGGAAGCTTCACCTTCGATGTGGAACAGGTGCGTGATACGGTATGATCTGCTACACCTACATGCTCCGCTGTGCGGATGGAACGCTGTACACAGGCTGGACGAATGACCTGTCCAAACGGCTTGCCGCACATAATGCTGGAAAGGGTGCCAAGTATACCGCCGCCCGCCGACCGGTGCAGCTGGTCTATGCAGAGGAGCATCCGGACAAAATCACCGCCATGCAGCGGGAGTACGCCATCAAGCAGCTGACGAGGGCGGAAAAAGAAGCACTCCTCGAAAGTGAAACAAATGCCGCAGGATCATTTACCTGAAAGGATGCTTCTTCCGGCGCTTGCATTTTCTGACAAAATATGATATACTATATAGCAGTGCTGTAATACGTTAAAAACGGGACAGCACTGCTGATTTTATATATGGGAGGAAACGAATTTGGAAATGACACAACTCAAAAAAGAACTTCGCTGCGGCGCCAACAGCAGCGGACTGATCCTGATCCTGTTCTTTGTACTGGTCTATGGGGGAACCTTTCTCATCGGACATCTGATGATGCCGTTCTGTGATATTAACGAAGGATTCGGCGCAGACTTGTACAACCTGATCGCCTATAGCTTCCAGTATGTGGTCACGGTACCGATCCTTTTGCTGATCTTCCATTTTACCTGCGGCAGAAAAACCGGTCAGCGTCTGCGTGACTGCATCCGCAAGCCCGCTGTTCCGGTCAAAACCATGCTGCGGTGGATCCTCATCTGTCTCGGCGTTACCTACGCATCCGCTTATGCAAGCCGCATGTTCTGGATGCTGTTCCAATCCCTGACGGGACTGGAGCTTGTGGCACAGAATTTTGCAGCCGAGCCATCATGGCTTTCAATGCTCACCAATATTATCGCCATGATGTTCTATGCACCGATCTTTGAGGAACTGCTCTTCCGCGGCACCATTCTGCGCAGCATGGAAGCAGGCGGCGAATTCGCAGCAGCGTTGCTGTGCGGCATTCTCTTCGGTCTGTGGCACACTAATTTTGACCAGACGATCTACACGGGCGTGATGGGCTTCTGCGCTGCGGTGCTCTACCTGCGGACACGCACGCTGATCGCACCGTTCCTGCTGCATTTCTTCATGAACACGATCGGTTCATTCCAGTCACTGTTCATATCCGATTTTGATCCCTATGAAATGATGCAGCTTACCGACGAAGAAGCGCTCGAATTCATGATGGAACACATCGGTTCCTTTGGCGTACTGCTGCTGTCGAGTCTTCTTGTCATGGGACTGACGGGACTTGGTCTGATTCTCCTCATTATTGAACTGGTACAGCACAAGCAGCTGTTCCGCTTCGATAAAGGCGACTCCGCACTGCCGACAGGCAAGAAGATAGTGCACTGTCTGACTTCACCGCTCATGCTGCTGGCATGCATTGCGCTTCTGACAATGACAGTGCTGCGTGCGATGGGAATTTTATAACAGAAAAGAAGGCTTTCCTGACGGAAAGCCCTCTTATTTTTTCTCAGCTCAGACATTCCAGAGAAACATCTGAAATATAGAATGTACCCGTATTATAGCCACAGTCAAAGCCGACCTTGAGCACGCTGCAGGTCTCCTTTGCCGTGAATGTCTGTGTAAATGTTTGTGCTGTTGTCCCAACGGAGTGCAACTTCCAGGTGAAAGTATCGTAAGGATCCGCATTTCTCTGCAGGAACGCTGCAACGCTGCCGCTGCGGTCACTGTGCAGTGTATAGGTGAAGCGATAATTCTTCCCTGCTTCCAGCGTAATCGGCGTATACTGCGCCTGTACGCACCAGCTCACACTGCCAAGTTCCGTTGTGTTCACGGTCAGATCACCGTTCTGATCCACAGAAATCGTTCCATTGCCGCCCGCATTATCAATATACAGCCGCCAGAGTGTGGAATCGGAAAGCATATTTCCGACCGTCGGTGTGGTTGTACCTGAATCGCCCACCATCTGATTGAGATACTGCAGTGCATAGCGTGCACGGTTCTGATAGAAAGTGCGTACAGACTGGATGCTGCTGTCATACTGATTCGCCAGCTTTTCACCCCAGCCTCCCTGGAAACGCTTCCAGGTAATGCAGGTAGCTTCTCTTCTCTCCGTCGCATATGCATCAATCAGCGGCTTGACGATGGTTTCATAATCAAAGGATGTTTCCACATGATAACGGTAATTCTCGGCAAATGCTGTCTTGAACTCGTCGTTCTCCAACAGCTTGAAGAAGAGTGCGCCGATATTTTCCCAATTCTTCGTTCTGTACATGTTATTCAGTGCATCGAAGGCATGGGAAGTCTTGGTATCGCCGTACAAACCGCTGGAATACTCCGTATCAAAGAGCATATAGCGCCACTTGCCATCGCTGTATTCGCTGCCTTCGACTGCTTCATTGACACGCCACATCTGCCAGTTATTCGTACCGGATTCATTGCACCAGTCCCAGTTGCAGACATAGGTTTCGACCGTGATATAATCCATAAAGCTCTGCATGTCAATCGTATCGCAGACTCTCTGGTAGTTGGCAGGATCGCTCATATCCGCATTCATTGCCCATTCATAGAAGTCGATATAGGACTGTCCGACCGCCTGATCGCCCTCGATTTCACCGACCTTGATGGTGGTCACCTGCTCCTTGGCAATGCCATAGTGGGACTCCACATAATCGTCCTCCAAACGCTCCTTTAAGGTATAATAACCCCAGAATTCGCCGTCAATGAAGAGGATGCAGTCCTCGGACGCCTGACAGGACAGATCCATATCCTTGGCAAGCTGCTGAACGATGTCATCACGCATCTGGGCATCATTGACATCATTACCGTGGTTGCGGATCGTCACCTTGTCAAACGAAGTGATCGGCTCACCGCTCGCATCTGTCAGACCCTCAAAGAATTCGTACTTCATCTTGGAAGCGCCGTAGTCGCTTCTTGCATACAGGCGGATGCTCTTCTGCTGGTTGCTGCGGGTCGCATTGCCGGCAATGCGGATGCCGACATTCTCTTCAAACGCCAGCACGCCATCCTCGAACACCTGCACTGCAGCAGGACGTTCCCATTCAATACCGCTCTGGTTGTAGTTGGTGGGGTTACGGGTATCCCATTCCTCATAGCTCGGATTGTACTGGGCACTGTTTCTCCACGCATAATAGGTATTGCCCACAACATAGATACCCATATCCGCATCAAACAGATTCGCAGGATCGGTAACAATGGATACGACCTTCATATCCTTGTAATAGGATGCATTTTTCTCGATATAGTAGCTCTTTGTAACGACATCGCTGTAGTTGCCATCCGCATCCACACAGACCGCACGAATGACCTGTCCCTTGTCCACATTGAACTTCGGGTCAGCATCATCATAAAGTGTGATGTCATAACCGGCACTGAGCTTATTGCTCTGGGAGGTTGTATTATAGATCTGGATGCTGCCGCCGTAGGTGCTCGCCGTCTGCGAGGTTCTCGGGTCGCTGCCGTCCGTTGTATACAGGATCGTATTGCCGGCGGTGCTGGTAATATCCAGCCCGAAGCCCGATGCATAGAAGCCGCTCTCCGCAGAAAATGCTGGAGCTTCCACAACTACGACACGCTCCGCACTGTCATTGCTTGCACCCGGGGTAGGTGAGAGATGGCTGAAATTCGCTGAACCGTTGGCATAGCGTCCATAGGTAATATCCGTCTCTGCGACGGGTACTTCCACCACATCCAGCGTACCATAGACGGGATGCGTCAGATACAATGTTTCACCGGAAGCACTGAGCTTGAACGGTGTATGCAGCTCGGAAGGATCCGAGCTTGTCAGTCCATCGTCACAGCAGATCATCAGATAGCCGCCCGCCGGAATCTCCGTTCCCTCCGGGAACACATATTTGAACAGATTTTTCTTTCCGTCCGCAAAACCATAGCCGCTCAGGTCAACGGACGTTTCGGCGCCATTGTACAGCTCCACCCAGTCCGGCTCTCTGCCGTCCGCATCCGACCAGCAGTGCTGGTTCGACGCACAGACTTCATTGATGCGCAGTCCCGTGAAGTCATTGGGCGTATAATTTCCGATCAGCATGCCCTTGAGCAGCGCAAGGTCAAAGGCATTGAGCACGCCATCCTGCTGCAGGTCGGCATTGAGCGAAATCGAAACCTCCGAACCAAGCACAAAGCGTGTCAGACGGACAATGTCCGTTACATTGACAATTTCGCTGTTGTCAGCATCACCGAGAAGGGTGATGGGACTCATAACAACATCTGTTTCTGCAGCCGCAACCGGAACACCGGTGCAGAGCAGCGTACCGGCAGTGAGTGCAGCACACAGCCGTTTCATTTTCATAGTGATTCCCCCTCAAGAATTCATTAACTCACAGTATACCACATATTTCACAAATTTTCAAGTGGAAAACTGTGAATTTCCAGAGATAACTATGGAGAAAATCCATCGGCGTATCTGTGCATTTTCACGAATGACAGACGCACAAAGGCGCCCTCCATGCGGAGAGCGCCTTTGCTCAAAATATATAGGAGTTGAAACTGTCAGAAAGGATCACTTCACTTCGGAGGAAATATCCACACCAAGACCCTTGATGGCATTTGCCACAAGTCCTGCAACGGCATTTGCACCGGTTTCGGTGAAGTGGGTCATATCCGTACTTTCCTCGCTTGAAGAACACATGTGATAATAATACGCTGCATCATAGCCGATGGAATTGTAATGGTTCACCATCAGACCATTGAGGTCAATATACGGGATCTTATAGTAGCTTGCCAGCTTCTTGATGGAATCGGTATAGTTTGTATAGCTTGCCGCAAATACACCATTGGTGTTATTCTTGAGGCTCAGTGTCGGGGAAATGATGATCGGGGTTGCGCCCTTTGCAAGTGCACCTTCGATATAGAACGCCATGTAATATTCATAGCTGCCCTCGGTACCCGGCACGCTGCCACAGGTCGGTGCATAACGCTCTGCGTTGTTGTAAGCGGAGTCATTGATACCAAACTGTACGAGCAGATAATCGCCTTCCTCGATTGCATCGAGAATGGTGGTCAGTCTGCCGTTATCATAGAAGCTCTTGGAGCTTCTGCCGGCGATCGCATGGTTGGAAACTGTGATCTCATCGCTGAAATAATCGCCCAGATAGC
>JAZPZJ010000104.1:0-5660 GCA_045544635.1 Oscillospiraceae bacterium | reverse complement strand
GAAGGCGTTCATGTCAGCAGCACAAAGGATTCCGCATATTACTACTCCACCTATCATCTTGCAGAGGACAAGAGCCCCTGCAATACAGAGAAGCCCAAGATCATGATCCTCGGCGGCGGTCCGAACAGAATCGGGCAGGGTATCGAATTCGACTACTGCTGCGTACATGCATCTCTGGCACTCAAGAAGATGGGCTTCGAGCCGATCATCGTCAACTGCAACCCCGAGACCGTTTCTACCGACTATGATACTTCCGATAAGCTCTATTTCGAGCCGCTGACCCTGGAGGATGTACTGAGCATCCACGAAAAGGAAAAGCCCGTTGGTGTGATCGCACAGTTCGGCGGTCAGACACCGCTGAATCTGGCAGCTGACCTGAAGAAGAACGGTGTCAATATTCTGGGTACTTCTCCGGAAACCATCGACCTCGCAGAGGACAGAGATCACTTCCGTGCAATGATGGACAAGCTGGGTATTCCGATGCCCGAGGCTGGCATGGCTGTCAATGTGGAGGAAGCGCTGGAAATCGCAAACCGTATCGGTTATCCGGTTATGGTGCGTCCGTCCTACGTTCTGGGCGGCAGAGGTATGGAAATCGTGCATGACGACGAGATGATGCGTGTGTATATGTCCGCAGCTGTCGGCGTGACACCGGATCGTCCGATCCTGATCGACCGTTTCCTGAACCATGCAACCGAGTGCGAGGCAGATGCGATCTCCGACGGTACAAACTGCTTCGTTCCGGCAGTGATGGAGCATATCGAGCTTGCCGGCGTTCACTCCGGTGACTCCGCTTGCATCCTGCCTTCCAAGAATCTGACCGATGAGCAGATTGCAACCATCAAGGATTATACAAAGAAGATCGCTGTCGAGATGGGCGTATGCGGTCTGATGAATATGCAGTATGCGATTGAGGGCGATACGGTATATGTACTCGAGGCAAACCCGAGAGCATCCAGAACCGTGCCGCTGGTATCCAAGGTGTGCAGCATCAACATGGTGAAGATCGCAACTGAGATTATGACATCCCACCTGACCGGTAAGCCTTCTCCGGTTGCTGATCTGCGTGACCGTGAGATCAAGCACTACGGTGTCAAGGAAGCGGTATTCCCGTTCAACATGTTCCAGGAAGTTGACCCGGTTCTCGGACCGGAGATGCGTTCCACAGGCGAAGTTCTGGGTATTTCTGAATCCTTTGGTGAGGCATATTACAAGGCACAGGAGGCAACACAGACAAAGCTCCCGTTCGAGGGTACAGTGCTCCTGAGCGTATGCAATCTGGACAAGCCGGAGCTGGTTGAGGTTGCAACTGCATTCCACGAGCTGGGCTTCAAGATCGTTGCAACCAAGGGCTGCTACCAGATGATCAAGGAGGCAGGCATTCCGGTTGAGCGCATCTACAAGATGTCCGAGGGCAGACCGAATATCGCTGACCAGATCGCAAACGGCGAGATCCAGCTGCTGGTGAACACACCGGCTGGAAAGGAGAGCGTGGACGATGACAGCTATATCCGTAAGGCTGCCATCAAGCATCGTGTTCCCTATATCACCACCATGGCTGCTGCCAAGGCAAGTGCAGAGGGTATCCGTGCAGTCAAGGCGAATGCCGATATTGCTGTGAAGTCCCTGCAGGCATATCACGCTGATATCAAGTAAGCAATAAAACTGAAACCGCTTCCGGTGTATGCCGGAGGCGGTTTGCTAAATGCCAAAAAGGCGAATTTATGCCGATGTTACGATTCGTATCATGAGTGTGACAAGAAGAATCTTTACATTCTCCATCCTTTCTGTTATAATAAAACCAGCTCAAGAGCAAAACAAGAAAGGTTATGGAAAAATGAACGGAAAGAAATTGTTTCGCACGGGTGTGCTCCTGATTGATGGGTTTGTACTCTGGACGGTACTCATTTGTACAATGGATGTTCAGCCCATCGGCGTGAACGGAACGAGCGTAGGTTTTGCACAATTGAATGGTTGGTTTCATCAATTGACAGGTGTTCACATGGCGGTTTATCACATTACTGACTGGCTGGGGCTTGTGCCGGTGTGCGGTTGCATGATTTTCGCTGGGATTGGCTTGATACAGCTGGTGCAGAGAAAAAACCTGCTGAAAGTAGATTATGATATTCTCATATTGGGTGTCTATTATGTGATCGTGATTCTTGGATACTTGTTTTTTGAAATGGTTCCGATCAATTACAGACCGGTGCTGATCGAAGGAAGAATAGAAGCGTCCTATCCCTCTTCCACAACGCTTCTGGTGCTAAGTGTGATGCCTACGATCGCTTTTCAGGCTGACCGCAGAATAAAAAAAGAACATATCCGAAAATGCATACGTGCAATTGCAGCTGGCTTCTCGTTATTCATGATAATAGGACGCACCATTTCAGGTGTGCACTGGCTGACGGATATTGTTGGCTCAGTCATTTTAAGTGTCGGATTGTATCTGATCTATCAGTCAAGCGTTGCGTTGTATGATCGGAAAAAGAACTGACAAGGGGGGAGCATGATGGAATTCAATGAAAAATTACAGGAGCTGAGAAAAAGCCGTGGACTGACACAGGAGGAGCTGGCAGAGGATCTGTTCGTATCCAGAACCGCAATCTCCAAATGGGAATCAGGAAGAGGATACCCCAGCATTGACTCGCTGAAAGAAATCTCAAAGTACTTTTCTGTGACCATCGACGATCTGCTGTCATGTGAAAAAATACTTTCAATTGCTGAAAACGAAAGCAAGTCAAGTATCCGGAGTATTTGTGATCTGCTGTTCGGCATCTCGGATTTGATGACGATGATCCTGCTGATACTGCCGCTTTATCCAAAGACAGTTGGTGATCATGTTTATTCCGTCAGCCTGTTTGCATACACAGAATTATCTTCGATGAACAGACTGATTTACTGGCTGATGTTTGCCGTACTGATCGCAGTTGGCGGCATAAAGGTTGTGCTCAATCAGATGAAAATAGAAAAAGGACAAAAAATCATCACGAGCTGTTCTCTGATATGCAGCGTTGCAGCAGTATTGTTTCTTGCAGCAACGAGAGAAACCTATGCAATTGTGATTACTTTTCTGCTGCTGGTAATCAAAACAGCATTGATTTTGAAAAGAGTGACCGCTAACTAACGTAGTGAAGAATACAGAAAGGAACACCCCATGCAGACCCTCATCCTCAACGGCTCACCCCGCAAAAACGGCGATACCGCCGCATTGCTTTCCCATCTGCGAAAGCACCTGCAAGGTGAAATCATCGAAATTTCCGCCTACTACGATCATATTTCCCCCTGCATCGACTGCCGGAAATGCAAAGAATCCGGTATCTGTGTGATACCGGACAACATGCAGGATATTTACAAAATCATCGAAACCTGCGACAATATCATCATCGCATCCCCGCTCTATTTCTCCGAGCTGACCGGACGGCTTCTTGATGTTGCAAGCCGCCTGCAGACCTATTACTACGGCATGCAGAAGAACGGTGGGCATCCCGTGAAAAAGCCCAAGCGTGGTGCAGTTCTCCTCGTCGGGGGAGGAGAGGGCGATCCGCAGAATGCCTATGCAACAGCGGTGCGGATTCTCCATTATATGAAGGCGAAAGAAATCCATCCCCTCATTTGCAGCCACCGCACGGACGAAATTCCGGCAGCGGAGGATGCGGCAGTGCTTGCACAGATCAGGGAGCTTGCGGCGTTTCTGCATCGGGATTGATGGTGTACCAGAACATACGATAGAATTTCTTGTAGAACCGTCCCATCAGTTCAAAGCGTTTCCGGTCGAATCCGGTCAGTTTCGCCTGAATATCGGGATTTACCATGTCGATTTCCCCCGAAAAGATGATTTTATCCGTTTCCAGAATCTTTGGATCATCCATCGCAAAATCAATTTTTGCGTTCACATTATTGACAGGATTTTTAAATTTCGAGCATTTCGCTGCAAGCGGTGTATAGGCGTCGAATGTGAATGTGCAGAAGCCGAATTTTTGCTGTATTTCGCATAAAAGCGATTTCATATCCGATTCGGAAAGATACATGGAAACGCCTTCCATCAGAAAATGGATGTACTCCCCGTGATAGTCGATTCCGTCCATCCACGAAAAATCCATGATGGACGAGGCGATCATCCGATAACGTTCTGTTTCCTGATAGTATTGCTTCCGCAGGTCGATGACTGCCGGAAAATCGAGGTCGTACCAGCATTTTGCTGTATGCTGCACACGCTCACAGCGGCTGTCGAGTCCGCATCCGAGATGCACCACAAGATGGGGGATGCCCAGATCCTCCGGCGGTGCATAGGCGGCGCAGTCATCATATCTTGCCGCACGCATCGCCATGAAAATGGCGAGTCTGCGAGAAGTATCGACATTCTTCATTTCTTCCGGCAGGCGTTCCACGATGCGCTCCGCCGTCCGATCTGTAAAAATTCCTTCCCTGCTCATCGCCGCTTTTCCATACAGCGGAATGAACAGGGTTTTGCTCTCGTTCGTCATGCTAATACCTTCTCATAAAGTGCAAATTTCGGAATTGCGTCAATATTCCGCAGAAGATCACGCTCACCGGCAAACCGGAAGCCCATCTTTTCATAGAGCTTTCTTGCTGGATGATTGTCGGGTACCACATCCAGCCGCAGAGCCGGAAAACCTCGCTCTTTCGCTGTTTGCAGGCAGAAGTCCACCATATGCTGTGCAATGCCCCGACCGTAGGCATCGGGGGACACGGCGAGTGCATGGATGACCATGTATTCCCCTTTTTCCAAGGAAAGCTCCCAGTCACCGTACTCATACGCTCCCTCCGGATCGGCGTTCAGAATGAAGCCGCCGACTGCCTTACCGCCGTCCATGCACAGATACTGACCGCCCTTGCCGATCGCTGTGCGGATGCTCTCTCTTGCAGGATATGCCCCGTGCGTCCATTTCGGGTAGTTGATGTGTGCTGCAAGATATGCCGTCACTTCGGTATAAAATGCCGCTGCTGTCTCCAGATGCTCCATTGTGCAGTGCAGAATTTCCATCATTGTACCTCCGTTTCTGCTTCGAGGAAAATAAGCTGTGAATCAAAATCGGACGACACTCTCTGTCCCTCCATCCGTTCGCCGGCAGAGCAGTCGGAGATCAGCAGACCGAAGTGCATCAGCTCATCACCATATGCATGGTACTCGTTGTCGCCGCCTGTGATGCGGTAGCAAAGGCTTTCGTCAAGCCCTGCAAGCTGCACTTTCCGGAACGGGGAAAGCGGACGGTTCAGCGTCTTGTACACGCCGCAGACTGCCTGCCGCCGATCCTCGGAAACCGCCATCCAGACAGCTTCATTCGTGTCGAACGGACTTTGCAGCCGGTAGAATGTCCCGAACTGGAACAGCCTGCGGTGCTGTTTGTAGAATGCGATCTGTGCCTTGATCTGTTCGATCTCCTCCTCCGGCAGCCAGCAGAGGTTCAGCTCATAGCCGAATGCCCCGAAGTAAGCCACATTTGTCCGTGTGTGCAGGGGTGTTCGGCGGTTGGTCAGCCAGTTGGGGACAGCCGCCGTATGTGCTCCCGTGCTGACAATGGGGTAGCCGTAGGAGGTGCCGTACTGCACCAGTACACGCTCATGGGCATCCGTAGTATCCGATGCCCAGCACTGCGGTGCATAATAGAGCATGCCGGCATCAAATCTGCCGCCGCCGC
>JAZPZJ010000103.1:0-51181 GCA_045544635.1 Oscillospiraceae bacterium | reverse complement strand
GTCATCAGCTATTTTACCAGCGGTTCGACCTCCCAGACCCTGCCGATCACCATCTACTCCATGACCCGCCGCAAGATCTCCCCCGAGATCAATGCGCTTTCCACATTGATTTTTGTGGCTGTGGTCATTGTCCTGATCGTGAAGAACATTCTCGAAACCAGAGCTGCCAAGAAGCGTGGCACTTATAAGGGGGCGTGAGTATGAAGAAGAAATTACTGTCCCTGTGCATGCTGCCCATGATGCTGCTGAGCTTTCTCACAGGCTGCACCTCCGATACAGCGGAGGAGGTCGAGGAGGAAGAAGCAGTCGAGGCGCAGACCCTGACCGTCTCCGACCCGGAGTATTACACCCGTTTCAAGGACGCCGGCATTTCCATCAATGTCTATAACTGGGGCGAATACATCTCGACCGGTGCGGACGAGGGAACGCTCGATGTCAACGAAGAATTCACCAAACTCACCGGCATCAAGGTCAACTATACAAACTATGCCACCAATGAGGAGCTGTACGCAAAGCTCAAGGGCGGCGGTGCGACTTATGATGTCATCATCCCCTCCGACTATATGATCAGCAAGATGATCAAAGAGAATATGGTGCAGGAGCTGGATTTCGAGAACATCCCGAATTTCGGCTACATCATGCCGAATTTCCAGAACATGGACTATGATCCACTGAATGCCTACAGCGTGCCGTATACCTGGGGTACGGTCGGCATCATCTACGATCAGACCATGATCGACCTCAATCCCGAGGACATCGACTGGGATATCCTCTGGGACGAGACTTATCTTGACCAGATCCTGATGTTCGACAATCCCCGTGACGCTTTTATGATCGCAGAATCCCTGCTAGGTTACTCCATCAACACCGAGAGTGAAGAGGAGCTGCGTGAATGCGCCGATAAACTCAAGGAGCAGAAGGCAGTGGTGCAGGCATATGTCATGGACGAAATCTTTGACAAGATGGGCGCAGGCGATGCGCTGATCGCACCGTATTACGCAGGTGATGCGCTGACCATCATGGAGGAGAACGAGGATCTGAACTTCGTTGTACCGGCAAGCGGTACGAATCTGTTCGTGGATGCGATGTGCATCCCCGTGGGCGCAAAGCAGAAGGAAGCGGCAGAAATGTACATCAATTTCATGTGCGAGCCGGATATTGCCTATGCGAATATCGACTACATCTGCTATTCCACGCCCCATTCTGCGGCATTTGAGATGCTTGATGAAGAGGTGCGTAACGATCCGGTATCCTACCCCGACGAGCAGTTCATTGCGGAAAAGACTACGGTATTCGTGAATCTTTCCGATGAAGCCAACCAGCTCATGCAGGATCTCTGGACGGAGATGAAATCCGCCGAGGAAGAGACTGTGAACAAATGGCTTGTGCCGGTATTCCTGCTGTTGTGTCTGGCAACGATCATCTTTGTGCTGATCCGCAGATATATCCGTAATAAAAAAGACATATTTTAACTGCAAACGGCATCCCGGTACATGGGATGCCGTTATTTTCCACAAAATTCGACGAATACCTCGAAAACAAGGATAAAATCGAATTTGATATTGGCGAATTTGCCAATTGATTTATGAATAAATTTATGATATAATTTTAAAAAATAAACACAAAAATAAAGATGGAGGAATTATGATGAAACACAAACTGACTGGAAAACTGCTGAGCGGTCTGACAGCTGTTCTGCTGGTGGGGCTTGCAAATCCGCTCTATGCGGTCAACTCGGAAACTTCCGGAAGCCTTGCGGTTTCCGTAACGGACAGCAACAGAAGCGCACTGCTTGGTGTGGAAAATCCCGATGCATATTTTCTGGGGGTAGCGTCCCAATTCTCCGTGTTCCTGCATGAGGATTTCGATGCAAACGGTTCCGACTGCGAGGGCAGACTGGCTGCCGGTGGCAATGCCAATGTCGGCACGATGGACAATTATTCCGTCGGTGCAAAGCTGGAAGAAGGCTTTTCCGCAGCAAAAGTCGTTGTCGGCGGCGATACGCTGACGAATTTCCAGCCCAATGATAAAAAATTTGTCATCGGTGAATACGGCACCGTTGATGATATGATCCGCTATTATCACGAGATCGGCGCCTGCACCGTCTATGAGGGTGCGCTGTTCGATTTTGACGAGGAGTTTGCGCTGCTCAATGAACGCAGCCAGTATCTGAAAACGCAGGAGGATAATGCAACACTTGAGATCGACCAGTATTTCACCGGCGGCTGGAGTGTATACGGCAGTGATCCCAACCTGAACGTCCTGACGCTTGATGATGCGGCATTTGACATTTTTGATGGCGGCTATCTGGAACTGAAGATCTACATTCCGGAAGGTTCCTATCTGGTAATCAATGTGCCGGGCGAGAGCGTGAATATGCCTTTGACCAATGTGAAGCTTTACGATACCGAGGGAACACTGCTTTTGTCAGCAGGCGAGAATATGCCGCTGCTGTATAATCTGTACGAAGCCGCTGACTTCCACTATACCGGTTCCATTCAGGGCTCCACTCTTGCGCCGAATGCGGATGCATCCGGTGATGAGGGCGGTCATGTAGCCGGTGCGACCATTGCGAAGTCCTTCAAGGGCGGCATTGAGTTCGGTTATTCCGCATTCAATCCGGAAATGCTGGTGATCAGGGATGAGATCACTGTCCCCGAAACGACCACAACCATCACAACGACGACAACCACAACCACCACATCTACTACAACGACAACGACCACCCAGCCGACAACTACTTCCACTACAACGACGACCACCCAGCCGGCAACTACTTCCACTACAACAACAACGACCACTCAGCCGCCAACTACTTCCACTACAACAACGACCACCCAGCCGACGACTACTTCCACTACAATGACCGAAACCACAATTACGGAAACGTCAAAGGAAACGGCGGATGCCATCACGGATGCAGCAGAAACCACCACCTCCGAAACAACAAAGGAAACGGCGGATGCCATCACAGATCCGGCAGAAACCACAGCGTCTCCGGCAACAGAAACCACCGAAGCTGCAGCGACAACTGCGCAGACCACCACCACGACTGCAAGCAGCACCACAACAGCAGCTTCTGCATCGACCACGACTTCTCCCAGCACAGGGGATGGCAGAGGGATTTATGCAGCGGCAGCTGTACTGGCAGTAACGGCTGTCATCATGGCAGGTGCCGGAATGCAAAGCAAAAAGAGAGATTGATCATCGAGAAGATGGCGGGACATTCGTTTGAATGTCCCGTTTTTGTATAGGAACCCCCAAAGCCGTCCATACTTCGCTCAGAATGATTCTGCGAACGAAAGGCGGTTTTTCTCATGCATGCGATCCTTTTCTGTGACCATCCCGTGACCTGCATCCCCGTGCAGGATCTGCCCGAAGCGCTCCTGCCCTATGGCAATGTTCCCATGCTTGCCCATATTCTGCGCTTTCTGGAGCGCAGCGGCTTTACCGATGTCTGCCTTGTCCATGCGGATGCAAAGACCCGTGCGCTGGCGGAACGCCTGCCGCTGCGGATGGGGCTGCATCTGACAGATACCCCTGCAAACCTCCGCACAGCCGCACCGACCTTTGTTCTGCGCAGACTCTGCCTGCCGCAGTGGGAAAGCGGTGAGCTGCATGCGCTGTGTGCGCATGCCCCGGTGCGGCTCCTGCAGCCGGATGGCAGCCCCACCCATGCGGCGCTGTATCCTGCCGGAAGCGACCTCAACGAACCGCAGGATACGGTCACAGCCGTGCTTTCCCGATTTAATTTTCCCGCAGCACCGCAGGACTACCGCAGACTCCAGAAAGCGCTGCTGTCCGATAACAGAATGGCGCATCTGCGCATCGGACAGAGTGTGCAGATCGGGGCACAGGCGAAGATCTCCGATAGCTGCGTCATCGGAAATGACTGCATCATCGGGGATCGTGCCGTGCTTGAGGACTGTGTGCTCGGGGATGGCGTACAGGTCGGTGCTGATGCTGTGCTGCGCCGCTGCGTACTCTGCCGTAATGCGCTTGCGGATCGCAGCGTACACCTTGCGGATGCTGCCGTCGGTGCGTATGAGATCGCCGCTGCGCATCGGAATGCGCCGTTAAAACGGCAATTCTGCGTGGATGCGCAGGACGGTGTTCATGAAGGTCTGCCCCGTTGGAACAATGCGGAGACCGCCCTGCAGACCGGTGCGGCAATGACGGCGCTCGGGATGCGGCTTGCGGTCGGCGCCGGAAGCCGGGAGGGTGCGCATTTTGCGCTTGCCGCCGCCGCAGGTGCCGTTTCACAGGGCGCACAGGTCTGGCAGGCAGGTACCTGTGCCCTTTCCCAGCTCCTCCATGCGGCAAAAATAACCGGCTGCGATGCCATTCTCTGGGTGAGCGGCGAGGCAGTACCGAAACTTCATCCCCGCAGCGCCGAAGGCTTGCCCCTCACCGCTGCGCAGCAGCACCGCCTGCAGGATGCGCTGACGGCACGGTTTTCCACAAGAATGAAAGATTGTGGAAAACTGCAGGACGCCCAGCCCTGCATTTCCCTCTGGGAGAATGCGTGCCGCAGTCTGCTGCCGGAACCCGCCTGTACGATCGAGGTATGCTGCGGCAGCCGGGCACTGCGTGAAACGGCAATGCGCCTTTTTTCCGGCGGTACGGGGGAACGCATCGTCCTCAACCTCTCCGAGGACGGAACGCAGGTAAGCGCTTTTTCCACAGAAGCAGGGCTGGTGCACCATGAACAGCTTCTCCTTCTGAGTCTGCTTTCGTTCCGGGAACAGGGAGAAGCGCTGGCGCTTCCGGCGGATTTCCACCCCGCAGCGGAGGCGTTTGCTGCAAAGTGCGGCGGCAGGATCCTGCGTCTGTTCACCCCGAAGGTCTCACCCGCCGCCGCAAGGCTTTATGCGCAGCAGGGCGTCTGCACGGACGGGATCCTGCTCTTTGCCCATATTCTGCGGATCCTCGGGAAGAGGGGGATGACGCTTGCCGGTGCGGCATCCCTTCTGCCGCCGATGCATACGGCAAGACGGCTGATTTCCACAAGTCTCGGGCAGCAGGCTGTGGAAAAGCTGCGCCGCCAGAACCCCGACCATGCCGTGCATCTGGAATTTGGTGCACAGGGAAGGCTTCTGCGGCTGATGGTGCATGCCGGAAGCATGGAAGCGGCGGCGGAGCTGTGCGGTTTTTGGGAGAAAAAGGTGCGTGCAGCGGAAGGCGTGATGCCGGATTTGTCCCAGATTGCAGAATAGCACCTGCAAACTCTGTCGTTTTTATCCAAACTGCCAAATTGTAGGGGACTGTGTTCCCATATGCTTGACAAAAGACGGAAATTCGAATATAATGAAAGTATATATTCGCTCCCGGATGCGTCCGGGAGGGCGTTTTGATATTCCGGCATGCGTGCCCTGAATAAACTGAAGTGCGAGTGCGCACTTCCTACTTAACCGCTGCTGACAGCAAGGCTGACAGCATTGACAACGAGCAAATGATGCATTCCGATCCACCCCCTGCTCCATCCGAATCTGCGGCATTCCACCCATACGGTGACCTGAACGTTCTTTTCTTCATGACAGAATTACCGCCGCAGCTTCCAGCGCATTTACAGCGCTTTACGCTTTTCTCTTTATTGAACGGAACATTGTGCACAGCACGAATGCGGAAAAGCGATCTTTTACTGCACGGGACGGCGATCTGCAGCATTTGCCTGCAAAGAAATGAGGTATCAGATTGAACAACACAAAACCCAATGAAACAAAGCGCAAGAAATTTACAGTCCGTCATCCGAACCAGCACCGCCACCAGAATCACAAGCAGCATGGAAAGCCGCATGCACAGGGCGGCAGCCAGCAGCACCGCAAGTCCGCTGCGGCACAGGCGCCCAAGAAGCGGGAACAGCACCGTACACCGGTGCGCATCATTCCGCTCGGCGGTCTGAATGAGATCGGCAAGAATATGACCGTGTTTGAATGCAGCAACGATATGTTCATCCTTGACTGCGGTCTGGCATTCCCCGATGCGGATATGCCCGGCGTGGACATCGTACTGCCCGACTTCACCTATGTGGAGCGCAATGCCGATAAGCTGCGTGGTATTGTGATCACGCATGGCCATGAGGATCATATCGGTGGTCTGGCTTACCTGCTCAAAAAGGTCAATGCCCCCGTTTACGGCTCGGGCATGGCGATCGGTCTGATCAAGCACAAGCTTGAGGAGCACGGCATTCTGAACAAGGTTTCCCTCAATGTCATGGAACCCCGCAAGACCATTAAAATGGGCTGCATGGCAGTGGAATTTATCAAGGTCAACCACTCCATCCCCGGTGCCATGGGTATGGCGATCCACACACCGGCAGGTGTTCTGGTGCATACGGGCGACTTCAAGGTGGACTTTACCCCCATCGACGGCGGCCCGATCGACCTTGCACGATTCGGTGAGCTTGGCAGCCGTGGTGTACTGGCACTGATGTCCGACTCCACCAATGCGGAGCGTCCGGGCTACACCCAGTCCGAACACAAGGTCGGCGAATCCTTCGACAAGCTTTTCACCAAGGCAGGAAACCGCCGTATCATCATCGCAACCTTCTCTTCCAATATCCACCGTGTCCAGCAGATCATCAACCTTGCGGCAAAGACCGGCAGAAAGGTTGCTGTCCTCGGCAGAAGCATGATCAATGTCATTTCCACGGCGCTGGAGCTGGGATATCTGGAGGTTCCGAAAAATATCATCATTGATATTGAGAATATGAACCAGTATCCGCCCGAGCAGATCGTCCTGATCACCACGGGCAGCCAGGGCGAGCCGATGTCTGCGCTCACCCGTATGGCGATGAACGACCACAAAAAGGTCAATATCACGCCGATGGATTTCATCATTATCTCTGCAACGCCCATCCCCGGCAATGAAAAGCATGTGACCAAGGTCGTCAACGAGCTGCTCAAATCCGGTGCGGAGGTCGTGTACGAGGCAATGTACGAAGTGCACGTTTCGGGTCACGCCTGCCAGGAGGAGCTGAAGCTCATGATGGCACTGACACGCCCGAAGTATTTCATTCCCGTGCACGGCGAATACAAGCATCTGATCAAAGCCCGCAATATTGCGCTGGAAATGGGCATCCCACAGGACAATGTCATCATCGGTTCGATCGGCAATGTCATTGAAACGGACGGCAGCTATATGCGTGTCGTATCGCAGGTGCCTGCCGGCAGAGTGCTTGTGGATGGTCTGGGCGTCGGTGACGTCGGTTCCATCGTGCTGCGTGACCGTAAGCATCTGGCAGAGGACGGTCTGATCATTGTTGTAGTCGGCATCGAAAAGGCAGCCAACACCATTGTGGCAGGTCCCGATATCATTTCGAGAGGCTTTGTTTATGTGCGTGAAGCGGAAGAGCTGATGGTGCAGGCACGTCAGGTCATGTGCCATACCCTCGACGAATGCTCCGCTTATGAGCTGCGGGAATGGACTTCCCTCAAGGCAAAACTGCGTGATGCACTCTCTGACTTTATTTACAGCAAGACCAAGCGCAGTCCGATGATCCTGCCGATCATCATGGAAGTATAAGTACGGACGCAAAAAAACGTACAATTGTCAAACACTTTATCGCAAAGGGGGGGATCCCCCCCCGTGTGTCATATCATCGGCGGCTAGCCGCAGGAGGTGAACGGGTTGAAGCCAAAACTGCATATTCTTCTCTGGATTCTGGTGGTATTGCTGGTCATATGTGCCGTGGTGCCGTCGGTCATGATGAGCTATGACATCCGGACGGAGTACGGCTTGCTGTACTGCATTCCTGCGCTCCTGCTGGCGGTCGTGATGACGGTCGTGCTGCTGTATTCGCAGCGCAACCAGATCCGCTTTGTGGCACAGCTGAGCGAAGAATGCGAACGTGCGGAGCTTGCAACGCTCCAGCAGCTGCCGGTCGGCATGTGCGTGCTCGATGAAAAGGGTACCATGCTGCACTGTAATACCGCATTTTCCAGACAGATCCTCGTCGGAACGGATCTGTTCGGCAGAAATCTCTATACGCTGATGGAATTTGACCCGTCCCTGCCCGAGCAGGAGTTTGTGTGGCAGGAACGTACTTACCGCATTTCCTCCCTGCCCTACCATGAGGACGGTGCGGCGCTGACCGCCTTCCTCTGGACGGATATCACGGAGCTTTCCGCACTCAAAACGGAATATGCCGCAAGCCGTCCGAGCGTAATGCTCATTATGGTGGATAACTATGAGGATCTGATCCAGAATGCCAAGGAAAGCGCAAAGCTTGAAATGGGCGCAGCGATCGAGAAGCTTTTGGAGAATTTTATTTCCCGTACAAACGGCATCCTGCGCAGATTGAAAAATGACCGCTTTATTGCGGTGATCGAGGAACGGCACATGGCAGAGATTATTGCCGGGAAATTCAAGCTCCTCGATGACGCCCGTGAGATCCGGGTGGATGAAAAGAATTATGTGACCTTCTCCATCGGCGTCGGTCATGGCGCAGCCACACTGCAGGAGGGCGAACAGCTCGCCGCGCAGAGCCTCGATATGGCGCTCGGACGTGGCGGTGATCAGGCAGCCATCAAGACGGAGAACGGCTATCGCTTCTTCGGCGGCGTGTCCAAGGGCGTGGAGAAAAAATCCCGTGCCAAGACCCGCATTATTGCAGGCGCAATTCAGGAGCTGATCCTGCACAGCGAACATGTCTTTATCATGGGACACCGTTTCGGTGACCTCGATTCCGTCGGTGCGGCATGCGGTCTTGCCGGTGCGGTCCGGCTTCTGGGCGTACCGGTATCCGTGGTCGTGGATTCTGAAAAGAATCTTTCCCATCAGCTCATTTCTATGATGGAAGAGGAGATCGGCGGAGACCTGTTCCTCAATCCGCTGCAGGCGATTGAAACGATCACCGACCAGACGCTGCTCATCATCGTGGATACCCACAACAAGGATATTCTGGAAAGCGAAAAGCTCTATAAACTGGCGAAAAATGTGGTCGTTGTTGACCACCACCGCAAGAATGTGAATTATGTGGACAACGCCCTCGTGTTCCACCACGAGCCGTATGCATCCTCTGCATGTGAAATGGTGACGGAGCTGATCCAGTATTTCAAGCTCGACGGCATGGTGGATTCGTGCTATGCGGATTGTCTGCTTTCGGGTATTATGCTCGATACCAAGAATTTTGTCATGCGTACCGGTGTGCGTACCTTTGAAGCGGCGGCATTCCTCCGCAAGATCGGTGCGGATACTGTCAAGGTCAAGTGCATGTTCTCCGGCTCCATCGAAGCCTACCGCAGCCGCACAGAGATCGTCGGTTCTGCGGAGATCGTCGGCTGTCATGCCATTGCGATCGCCCCCGATGATGCGTCGGATGTGCGTCTGGTCGCACCGCAGGCAGCGGATGAACTGCTGAGTATCTCCAATGTGGACGCTGCATTCGTGATCTATGAGATCAATCGTGTGATCAATATTTCCGCCCGTTCCCTCGGTGCGGTTAACGTACAGGTCATCATGGAAGCCCTCGGCGGCGGCGGTCACCAGACCTTGGCGGCAACACAGCTTTCCGACTGTACCGTACAGGATGCGAAGATCCGCTTGCTGCAGATTTTATCCGATACACAATAAATCGTAATTCAGAAAGGAAGAATATACACATGAAAGTTATTTTCTTACAGGATGTCAAAGGCTCTGGCAAAAAGGGCGAGATGAAGAACGTCGCAGACGGCTACGCAAGAAATATGCTCCTGCCCAAGAAGCTTGCTGTGGAGGCAACCCCCGAGAATATCAACCACCTCAAGGGTCAGCAGTCCTCTGCACAGCACAAGATCGACATGGACAAGCAGCATGCACAGGACCTGCGTGAAAAGCTCAACGACAAGACCGTGACTATCCCCTGCAAGGCAGGTACGGGCGGCAGACTGTTCGGCTCTGTGACCGGTGCGCAGATCGCACAGTACATCGAGCAGCAGTATGGCTGCAAAATCGACAAGAAGAAGATCGGACTGAAGACCGATATCAAGAGCTTCGGCACCTTCACTGCGGAGATCCGCCTGTATACAGGCATTTCTGCCGAAGTCAAGGTGGAAGTCACCGAAGCATAAACCAGAACAATTTCCGTATCACCTCCGGATATTCCGAGGTGATATCGGTGTTTTTTCGGAATCCGCAGGATTTCGGTGAAAGGAGGAGTAATGATGGCTGAAACGAGCAGCTACCATGATATTGAAATGCCCTACAGCCTTGAGGCGGAGCAGACCATTCTCGGTGCGATCCTGATCGACGCTGAAGTACTGTCCGTGGTGCTTGAACATGTCAAGCCCGAGTGCTTCTATCTGGACCAGCACCGCTCCCTGTTCACGATCATGCTGCAGATGTTCTCATCCGGTGCCAAGGCGGACGTCATCACCGTCCTGAATGAAGCGCTGGCGATGAAGATTTTCGAAACGCCTGCGGAGGGCAGAAACTACCTTGCAAACCTTGCCAATATGGTGCCCTCCGTTTCCAATATCGAAAGCTACTGCAAGATCGTTTCCGATAAATACTACATCCGTACCCTTGCCGAAACCGCAAGGGGCATCCTCTCCGATATCCAGAGCGGCGAAACGGATGCACAGCTGCTCCTAGACGCTGCGGAACAACGGATTTTCGACATCCGTCAGGGTCGTGATGTGACGGGTCTGACCCCCATCAAGGAGATCGTCGCTGCTACCTACAATCACATCGGCAAGATCGCCGGTCCCGACCGTGAGCAGTACCTTGGTACCCGTTCGGGCTTCTCCTATCTGGATACGGTGACCTCCGGTCTGAATAAATCCGACCTCATCCTCATTGCTGCCCGTCCTGCAATGGGTAAAACGGCATTTGCCCTCAATATTGCGTGCAATGTCGCAAGACACGGGGACAAGGAGGTCTGCATCTTCTCCCTCGAAATGCCCCGGGAACAGCTGGTTTCCCGTCTGCTTTCGACGGAAGCACAGGTCGATTCCAACAAGCTCCGTAACGGCAGACTCAACGGCGACGATTGGGTGCGCCTCGCTGCAGGTGCCAGCTATCTGCAGGGTTTGCCGCTCTATATCGACGATACCGCAAGCATTACCGTGCAGCAGATCAAGGCGAAGCTTCGCCGCATGAAGAACCTCGGGCTTGTGGTCATCGACTACCTCGGTCTGATCCAGAGTACACTCCGTACCGAGAACCGTGTGCAGATCGTTTCCGAGATCACCCGTCAGCTCAAGATCATGGCAAAGGAACTGGATGTCCCGATCATTCTCCTGTCCCAGCTGTCCCGTGGACCCGAGAGCCGTACCGACAAGCGCCCCATGCTCTCCGACCTGCGTGAATCCGGTTCGATCGAGCAGGACGCCGATATCGTAATGTTCCTCTACCGTGACGCTTACTATAACAAGGAAAGCCAGCAGCCCAATATGGCTGAGTGCATCGTTGCCAAGAACCGACACGGCGAAACCGGTACCGTCAACCTCGTCTGGGACGGTCAGTTCACTCGCTTCAGCACGCCGGAGACCAAACTGGATGCGCCTGCCTGATGAAGTGCGCCGTTTTCTGACGGCGCATGGTATAACCAATTGCCGTGTGACTGCAGCGCTTTCGGGCGGTGCGGACAGCGTATGCCTGCTGCATCTGCTCCATACGCTCAAAGCGGCGTGTTCCCTTGACCTGCATGCCATCCATATCCAGCATAACCTGCGTGGTGCGGAAAGCGACAGGGACGAGCAGTTCTGCCGTGATCTCTGCGACAGGCTCGGTGTTCCGCTGCAGGTCGTTTCCTGCGATGTGACGGCGTATGCGCAGGAACATCGGCTTTCTGTCGAAACCGCCGCAAGAGAATGCCGCTATGCGGCATTTGCACAGCACTGCGAGGGCTATGTGGCAACGGCACATACCGCTTCGGATGATCTGGAGACCGTGCTTTTGCATCTGACCAGAGGAACAGGACTGAAGGGACTTTGCGGTATTCCGCCCGTCAGAGGACAGTTCGTCCGTCCGCTGCTTGGGGCTGCACGGGAACAGGTGGAAGCATACTGCGCCGAAATGGCGCTGCCCTATGTTACGGACAGCACCAATGCTGAAGACGTCTACCGCCGCAATTATCTCCGGCATCATGTGGTGCCGCTTCTGAAAGCTTGCAATCCTGCCATCGAGCAGACCTGTGCCGCCATGACGGACACCCTGCGCACCGAACAGGATTACCTGGAATCACAGGCAGCCGGCGCATTTGCTGCCTGCCGCCGG
Source organism: Oscillospiraceae bacterium (assembly GCA_045544635.1). GTDB lineage: Bacteria > Bacillota > Clostridia > Oscillospirales > Ruminococcaceae > UBA3855. The sequence goes on along the minus strand of JAZPZJ010000103.1, from coordinate 38,983 downwards.
GCGGATGGAAGCCTGCAGGGACTGGAGACGCTCCATCCTGCGCTGCAGCGCCGCTGTATCAGCATGCTGCTCGAAGAACACCGCATGGCAAACCGCCGCAATATCCTTGCCGTACAGCGGCTCCTCCACGAGGGCGGTGCGGTCGAGCTGGTTCGGGGCGGCATGCAAGCACATGTAAGCCGTGGAACGCTGTGGCTCGTGCAGCAGCAGACGGAAACACCACGGATTCCCTTGCAGCCCGGCGAATGCTGTCTCTTCAGCGGAATCCGTGTCGAAGCAGAGGTCATCACAAGAGCGGACGCCGAAAAATTCGCAAGAATTCACACAATGTTTGCAAATTCCGTTCTGGATTATGATATAATAAATGGGAATGCCGAATTACACGGCAGAACGCCCGGTCTGCGGCTGCGTCCGCAGGGCAGCGACCATACCATTGCCATCCGGAAATGGCTGAATGCATCCGTTCCGCCCGTACAGCGCAATACCATCCACTATCTTTCGGATGCGCAGGGCTTGCTCTGGGCAGAGGGACTCGGTGCGGCAGCCCATGCCGCCGTGACGGCGCAGACGCAGCGGATGCTGTACCTGCGGATTTATCACGAAACCGACACAAACGCTACACAGCAAGCACATGCGGATGTGTTATCATAAGATATTCACCTGAAGAAACCCCTCCGGCAGATGCCGGATTCTGTACAACAAAAGAAAAGGAGAGGATTTTTTGACATCGAATAAAGGCAGGGGCATTTTTGCCTATCTTCTGGTTGCGGCAGTACTGATCTTTCTTGCCGCTTACATGATCCCGAAGCTGAATAAGCCCAAGGAAGAATACGAATATACGGAAATTATCTCGCACTTTGATGAACTTGAGGTCAGCCGTTATACGCTCGATCTCGGTACAGGTGAACTGAAGCTGACCCTCAAGGACGGCGAAGAGATGAAATACTCCGTTCCGAACGTGAGCATTTTCCTTGATGATACGGATGATTATCGTCTGAAATACAACAAGGCGAATCCCGATGCGCCGCTGGAACAGGATTATTTCAAGATCACCGATAACTCATGGCTTGTGACCTATCTGCCCACGTTCATGATCCTTATCATGGGCATCGTCCTCTTTATCTTCATGATGCGGCAGGCAGGCGGCGGCAAGATCAGTTCCTTCGGCAAGGCAAACATCAAGAGCCAGACAGGCGGCAAGAAAACCACCTTCGGCGATGTGGCAGGCGCCGAGGAAGAAAAGTTCGAAATGGCAGAGATCGTGGATTTCCTCAAAAATCCGAAGAAATACACCGAGCTTGGCGCAAAGATCCCCCATGGCGTGCTGCTGCTCGGACCTCCCGGTACCGGTAAGACCCTGCTTGCGAAGGCGGTTGCAGGTGAAGCGGGCTGCCCGTTCTTCCCGATCTCCGGTTCCGATTTCGTTGAAATGTTCGTCGGCGTGGGTGCGTCCCGTGTCCGTGACCTGTTCGAAACTGCAAAGAAAAATGCCCCTGCGATCATTTTCATCGACGAGATCGACGCAGTCGGCAGACACAGAGGTGCAGGTCTCGGCGGCGGTCATGATGAACGTGAACAGACCCTCAACCAGCTCCTTGTGGAGATGGACGGCTTTACCGGCAATGAGAGCGTGATCGTCATTGCGGCGACCAACCGCCGTGATATCCTTGATCCTGCGCTCCTGCGTCCGGGCAGATTCGACCGTCAGATCGTGGTCGGCTATCCCGACATCAAGGGCAGAGAGGAGATCCTCAAGGTGCACACCAAGAACAAGCCTCTTGCGCCCGATGTCAACCTTGCCAATATTGCAAAGGGTACCGCCGGCTTCACCGGTGCGGATCTGGCAAACCTGACCAACGAAGCGGCGCTTCTGGCAGCACGCTCCGACCGCAAGGCAATCACCAACGAGGATATCGAGGAAGCAACCATCAAGGTGGTGGCAGGTCCCGAGAAGAAGTCCCGCATCAAAAGCGAAAAGGAAATCAGACTCACCGCTTATCACGAAGCAGGTCACGCAATCTGCACCTATTATTGTCCGCATCAGGATAAGGTGCACCAGATCTCCATCATCCCGAGAGGTATGGCTGGCGGCTACACGCTGGCACTTCCGGAGCATGACAAGTCCTATGTCAGCATGATGGAAATGCGGGAGGAGATCGTGGTACTGCTGGGCGGCCGTGTGGCAGAAAAGCTCATCCTTGACGATATTTCCACCGGTGCCTCCAACGATCTGGAGCGTGCGACCGCAACAGCACGCAGCATGATCACACGCTATGGTTTCAGCGAAAATCTGGGCCCCGTGGTGTACGGCAGCGACCAGAACGAAGTGTTCCTTGGCAGAGACTTCGGCAGTGCGAAGAATTATTCCGAGCAGGTGGCTGCGGAGATCGACACCGAGATCCGCACCTATGTGGAAGCCGGCTACAAGAAGGCGGAGGAGATCCTCACAGCGCATATGGATCAGCTGCATGAAGTGGCACAGTACCTCATCGAACACGAGAAGATCGACGGCGAGGACTTCGCAAAGCTCATGCGCGGCGAGCTGAAGTCTGCACAGGCGGAGGTGGCTCCGGCTGAAGTGCAAATTCTGACAGAGCCGGCAGAGATTCCGGAAACACCTGCGGAACCTGAAAACGCACAATAAAGCCAATTTCTCCGTCCGAAAGCGGACGGAGAAATTTTTTTGAAAAAAACTGTAACGAATTGCATCTGAAACGGATTTACTTACAGAACGTTCAAAAGACAACAAGGAGGTGGAACGGTGTCCGATATCAAACAATATTACGAGGAGCATGGCAGGCGAGTGTATTACTACCTGCTGAGCAAATGCCATGAACCCGACACGGCGGAGGATCTGATGCAGGAGACGTTCTGCCAGGCGCTCCGCTGCCTGCACAAATACGATGGTAGCTGTTCCGTTTATACATGGCTTTGCGGCATAGCAAAAAATCTCTGGCTTCGTGAGCTTGACCGACGGAAACGCCATCCCATTGCCCAGCCCGATGAAACCATTGCATCCACGGAATATTCCCCTGAAACAAACGCAGAGCTGAAAGATGCGAAGTTGCAGTTGCTCAAGCAGATTCATCATCTTCCGGAGCAGGAAAAGGAACTGATATTGCTGCGTGCCACGGGAGCACTGAGCTTTCGGGAAATCGGTGAGATTTTCGGGAAGACCGAAAACTGGGCGAGAGTGACCTATTATCGTGCCAAACAAAAACTATCAAAGGAGTGAACGTGATGAAATGTAAGATTATTCAGGATCTGCTGCCGCTGTACTGCGACAAGCTGACTTCCCAAGAGAGCAATGAGGAGATCGAACAGCATCTTCAGGGATGTAAGGAATGTACGGAAACTTACGAAAAAATGAAAACGGAAACGGCTGTTATTCCCGCTGATAGGAATATTGAACCGCTCAAGAAGGTGAAGCGGCATTACCGGATGCGTCTGATTATCCTCATTTCCATCCTTGCCCTGATTCTGCTGGGACTGGTTGCTCATAATTACCTGTGTCTGGATACACGGCTTTGTGATATGGATGAGGTGCACTATTCTATTGAAAAAGGTGCAGTGTATCAGGGATATTTCTATCTTGATGAAAATGGGGAAAGGACTCTGGTATCACTTCCGGTAAATGCGGAGATTGTCATCGACAAGGCAGCGAATGCAGTTTACTGTGACGGGGAAGTGATTGTGAGCGAAGATGGTACAAATACCCCCGTTCCTGCCAACGGAAAGATCATGCCCTATGGTTATCTGGAATTCTACCTCAATGTAGATTCGTGGACAGGAATGTACACAATTGAAAGTGATTTCTACTATGACCGGAACTATGGTTATGGAAGCAATCCGGAGGAGGGGGACAATACCGTACAGGATTCCTGGATGCGTCTCCATCCGTCTCTTCCCTCGCCGATCACCTCTGCCTATGCAGAAATCAGTCATTTTGAGAGTGACAGTGTACATAGCATGGCGATCACAACACCGATGTGCGTAGAGAATACAAAGCTTGAGATCGAATGCAGAGACGGCGTGATCGTCATTGATCTGCACGAGCTTGCACTTGAACATGGAATCATCGCAGAATAAATACAAAAAGGACGGATCGTAAGATCCGTCCTTTGCTTGTATGATATGATGTTCGCTTAGCCCAGAACAACAACAACTTCGTGTACGCCGCCATCCTTTACAGGGATCACATTGCCTGCAACAGCTTCGCCGTCAACAGTCATGGATACAACACCCTTGCAAACGTGGTTCGGGTTCTCAACCTTGATGTTGTAGGTTGCACCACGGAACTGACGGGTTGCTGTGAAGCCATCCCATGCAGCCGGAATGGAAGGATCAACCTTCAGACCGTCAAAGTCAGCTGCGATACCCAGAATGTACTGGGAAATTGCAACCATGTTCCATGCAGCAGTACCGGTCAGCCAGGAGTTCTTGCCCTCACCGAAACGGCTTGCGTCCTTACCTGCAATCATCTGACCGTATACATACGGCTCAGTCTTGTGCAGGTCGGAGATCTCCTCGTTGAATGCCGGAGCAATCTTGCTGTAGTACTCAAATGCCTTGTCACCTCTGCCGGCATAAGCCTCTGCGCAGATGATCCAAGCATTGTTATGTGTGAAGATACCTGCGTTCTCCTTATAACCGCCCGGGTATGTGGAGATCTCACCGTACTGGATGTAGTACTTGGTGTATGCAGGATTGTTCAGTACCAGACCGTACTTGGTGTTGAGGTACTTGTCGATGGAGTCGAGGGTCTTGATGTCTGCGCCCTCTTCCTTACCGATCTCGGACATAACTGCGAAGCCCTGCGGTTCGATGAAGATCTTGCCCTCTTCGCATTCCTTGGAGCCCATCTTAGCACCTGTGGAATCGTATGCACGCAGGAACCAGTCGCCGTCGAATGCGTGTTCCATCACGTTCTTCTTCATCTTGTCGATCTCTGCCTGTGCAGCAGCAGCCTCTTCGTCCATGCCCAGATGCTTCAGGATCGCTACATAGTTCGGTCCTGCATAGGTGAACAGTGTTGCAACCATAACGGACTCAGCAACCTTGGAGTAGCCGCCCTCTGCAGCAAACTTCGGGTTGGTGTAGGTCTGGAAGCTCTCGCCGGGTGTATCGGAGTAGCAGGACAGGTTGATGCAGTCGTTCCAGTCAGCACGCATTGCCAGCGGCAGGTTGTGCGGGCCGAGGTTATTTACGATCTTGTAGAAGGAAACCTTCAGGTGATCGAGCATCGGCTTTGCCATGTCCATATTGTTGTCATAGGGAACCATCTCATCGAGGATTGCCCAGTCGCCGGTTTCCTTGATGTATGCGGAAACGGAGAGGATCATCCACAGCGGATCATCGGAGAAGTCGCCGCCGATGTCGGAGTTGCCCTTCTTGGTCAGGGGCTGGTACTGGTGATAGCAGCCGCCGTCCGGAAGCTGTGTGGAAGCGATATCAATGATACGCTCTCTTGCTCTGTCCGGAATCTGGTGAACGAAGCCCAGAACGTCCTGGTTGGAGTCACGGAAGCCCATGCCTCTGCCGATACCGCTCTCGAAGTAGGATGCGGAACGGGACAGGTTAAAGGTTACCATGCACTGGTACTGGTTCCAGATATTTACCATACGGTCAACCTTGTCATCCGGTGTATTGACATTCAGGATGCTCAGAAGCTTATCCCAGGTTTCCTTCAGCTCTGCAAGACCTGCTGCAACCTTCTCAGGTGTATTGTACTTCTCGATCATTGCGAGAGCCTTTTCCTTGTTGATGGTCACGCCGTCAGCCTCGAACTTCTTGTCCACGGGCATTTCCACATAACCCAGAACGAATACCAGCGTCTTGGATTCGCCCGGAGCGAGTGTGATCTTCTTGTAATGAGAAGCGATCGGAGCCCAGCCGTCAGCAAAGGAATTTGCGGGCTGATCTGCCATAACAGCCTGCGGATCATGGAAACCATTGTACAGGCCGATGAAGGAATCTCTGTCAGTATCGTAGCCATCAATGCTGTCATTCACAGTATAGAATGCAAAGTGGTCACGTCTGTCTCTGTATTCGGTCTTGTGGTAGATGGTAGAACCAACAACCTCTACACGACCTGTGGAGAAGTTTCTCTGGAAGTTTGTGCAGTCATCCTGCGCATCCCACAGACACCATTCTGCAAAAGAGAACAGGGAGAAGCTCTTAGCCTCTGTGCCTTCGTTTGTCAGAACAACCTGCTGAACTTCACCGTCGTAGTTCTGCGGAACGAAGAAGGTTACCTCAGCCTTGAGGTCATTCTTCTTACCGGTGATGATGGTGTAGCCCATACCGTGACGGCACTCATAGCTGTCAAGCTCGGTCTTTACGGGAGACCAGCCGGGATTCCATACAGTGCCATTGTCGTTGATGTAGAAATAACGACCACCCATATCGATCGGCACGTTGTTGTAGCGATAACGGGTAATTCTGCGCAGACGAGCGTCCTTATAGAAACTGTAACCGCCTGCGGTATTGGAAATCAGAGAGAAGAACGCCTGTGTTCCGAGGTAGTTGATCCACGGGTAGGGAGTTCTGGGGGAATTGATGACGTATTCCTTATTGGCATCGTCAAAGTATCCGAACTTCATAGCTTTAACTCCTTTGTCTTATATTATGTAAGCATCTTGTTCTGTGCAGACGGAATCCGACAGAACACCATCTTCATTATACCATACTTTTGCAAGATTGGCAAGCCCCTTTTCTTCCCGAGAAGCACCGAAAATCCACTGTATGCTTTGTGCAGGTTGTACAATTCGCAAAGGATTTCCGGGCGGAAATTCGCTGTCTGGGCAGTGGGAAGGGCTTTTTGGGCAGAAACAAGCCTCTCACGAACGTGAGAGGCTTTGTAATAAACTGAAATCAGAGCTTTGTGAAGAATCTCTGCTTGAAGGTGCGGCTTTCCTCCGGTGCAAGCTCACGGTAGCCCGTCAGTGCATCCGGCAGACCGAGATTCGGAGCGTCGATCATAGCGGTCATCGGCTCGGGACAGAAATAGCCGTTGAATCCCTTGTCGTTCCAGATGATCCAGAACTTGTAATCCTCGCTTACCTCGTAGCAGATCCGCTTGCCGCTTGCCAGATCCTCGCAGACCATACCGTAGAATTCCTCGCCGTCCAGCATCATCGGCTCGGCAAAGTACATCTCGTTGTCAATGTTCTGCAGTACGGGGCAGCGGCTTCCGCTGCGGTACTCCAGATCATGCATTGTCAGATCCGCCAGCTCCTTCGTCGGCAGACAGCGGTCATTGAGCAGGCAGCGCTTGCCGATCGGTACGGTAATACGCTCGTCCTTTTCCTTGCCGCCCATCACGAACGGAGAATTGATCGTCGTATGGGTTGCCACAGAAATGGGCATCATTTTATGAGAGAGGTTCTTCAGTGTGAATTCATACTCCAGACCGCATGCGGACAGCGTGAAGGTGAATTCCGCACGGAACCGGATGGGCAGATACTGGAAGAACGGATCGTTCTCATCAAAATCATAAGCCGTCTTGACCCATGCACAATTGGCGTCCGCCTTATGCTCCACAACGGTATGTGCACGCTTGTGCAGGAAGCCGTGGATGTGGTTGTTGTAAGGTGCCTTTTCGTTCACGGGCAGATGATACGTCGCATCGGATGTCTTGAGCACGCCGTCCGCAAAGCGGTTCGGCAGGTACAGCGTCGGCAGACCCCAGACCTCGGCGGACTGCAGGAGCGTTTCGTAATTGTTGTTGTCGCTGAAGCGGAAGAATTCGATGCCGTTTGTCATGTCACGCAGACGGATGACGTTGGATCCGATCTCCGGTGCGATCAGTGCGGTATAGCCGCCCGCATCCATGCGCACACAGGGCATGCCGCCCCACTGCATCATTTGTGTACTGTTCATAGTATGTAATAGCCTCCTTTGAAAATTCCGCAATGGAATGTACTTGTGTAAAAAACGACCGGGCTGCAGGATGCTGCACCCCACAGCCGCACCAGCCATTTACTGCTCTACGCTGTTATTTTACCATATAATTCCCGGTTTGTCCAGTGCATTTCAAAAATGTTCTCACTTTGCACAGCAAACGCTGCGAAAATTGTGCAAAGTAACGAAAAATAATCTGCAGGGCAGGAAAATTGCCTGTTTTCTGTGAAAACGGGAAAAATCCTCTTGCAAAGCATCCTGATCCATGGTATAATAATAATATCTGCGAATTTCCAGAAATATACCAAAAAGTAATAATGAGGAGGATTCATATGGCAAAGAAAACAGCGGCAGCATCCCAGCCGAAGACTGCGGTGCTCCCCCGTATTTCTGCGCAGGGAATCGGAAAGGTGCTTCAGAACTGGGCGATCCGCAATCGCTTCTATTTTCTGGCATTTTTCATCCCTGTGATACTGATGTATATTTCCTATGCGATTTTCGGATTGTATCCGTTCGGAGAAGAATCCGTGCTGGCACTGGATTTCAATGCACAGTATGTGTACTATTTCGAAGCGCTGCGTGACGCATTCTGGGGGGATGGCAGCATCTTCTACAACTGGTCAAGAAACCTTTCCGGTGAATACATGGGTATCATTGGTTATTATCTTGCCAGCCCCTTTACCCTGATCGTCATGCTCCTGCCCCGCAAATGGATCCTCACGAGCCTCTTGCTGATGATCCTTGCAAAGATCGGTACAGCCAGCGTGACCTTCAGCTATTTCCTGCAGCATTCCAAAAAGATGGAACCGCTGCAGGCAACGATCTTCTCCGTGCTGTACTCCCTCATGGCGTACATGGTCATCCAGACCATCGACCCTATGTGGCTGGACGGTCTGGTATTCCTGCCGCTGATCGCACTCGGCGTGGAATACCTCATTGATGACGGCAGAAAGCTCAACTATATCATTCCCATTGCCCTCATGTTCATTGCCAATTTCTATATCGGCTACATGATCGGTATTTTCACAGCATGCTATTTCGTTTACTACCTGTTCTTCGGCAGCGAGAAGCAGCACAAGATCACGGATTATCTTTACACCTGCTGCAATTTTGCGGTGAGCACACTGGTTTCCCTCATGCTCTCTGCGATCATGATCCTGCCGGTGTACAATGCACTGCAGCTCGGTAAGTTCACCTTCACTGATCCGGATTACAGCTTTGAGACACAGTTTGAGCCGCTCGATGTACTGGCACAGCTGCTGATCGCACAGTATGACTCCGTTAATGTGCAGGGCAGCCCCGAGATCTACTGCGGTATCCTGACCGTGGTACTGCTCCCGCTCTTCTTCCTCAACAGCAAGATCACGCTGCGCAAGAAGCTGGGCAGCGGCTTCCTGCTGGCAGTGATGTTCTTCAGCATGTATATCAAGCCCGTGGACATGATGTGGCACGGCGGACAGGTGCCGAACTGGCTGCCCTTCCGTTATTCCTTCATCGTTTCCTTCATCCTGCTGTCCATGGCAGCTTCCGCATTCAAGCATCTCGACGGCATCAAGCTCTCCCATGTCGGCGGCGTGTTCTTCGGCGTGCTGGCGATCGTGCTCTATATCAATTCGGAGGGCTATGCGCATCTGGATATCATGACATCCATCTGGATGACCATCGGTCTGGCAGCCATCTACCTGATTGTGCTCTATGTACAGGCATCCCATCTGCAGACTGCCAAGGCAGGCAAATACCTTGTTCCGATCGTGCTGCTCTGCGTGATCTCCGGCGAGCTTGTGTTCAATAACGTGCATACCATGAAGGATGTGGACAAGGAGGTTGCTTATTCCTCCAGAGCGTCCTATGAGACCTTTGTGGAATCCGGCCGTGCTGCGACCAAGCTGATGAAGGAGCACGACGATGGTCTGTACCGTGCGGAAAAGACCTATGTCCGCTGCGTCAACGATAACCTGGCATTCGGTCTGAAGGGTATCACACACTCCAGCTCCGTCATGCATGCCAAGGCGCTGACCTTCATCGAGACACTCGGTTATTCCACCAGAAGCTATTATTCCCGTTACGACGGTTCTACTGAGCTTGCAGACTCCCTCCTCGGCATCAAGTATGTCCTAGACAAGGGGCCCAGCTCCGATCGTCCGCTGCTCCATGAGAGCTACCAGAAGGTGGATGAATACACCTACGAGGATCAGGATGATCTGGATGTCTATGAAAATCCCAAGACCAAGACCATCAGCATTTACGAGAATCCGAATGCATTGTCCATCGGTTATATGGCGAGCGATGACATTCTCAACATCCTCCACCTGGGCAATGACAATCCCTTCAACAGCCAGAATGTTCTGCTCAGTACCCTGACGGGCAACACCCAGTTCGACAGCCTGAACCAGATCATCGGCATGGAGGAATACTACACCCGCATTGAGACCGGCGAGCCGGTACTCGGTGCCGTGACCGTATCCGATTACAATGCACAGGCATGCTACACCAAGATGGACAGCGGCGACCCGACCATTGACTATCGCTTCACGGTTGAGGAAGAGAAGGAGATCTTCATGTTCCTCAAGACCGAGAATGAGCAGAGCGTCAACCTCTGGCTTGGCGTCTGGGATGACGAGATCGGCGACTATGACTTCAAGGGCTATGGTCAGTACTTCGAAGTGCACAACTACTGCATCATCAGCCTCGGCACGCATCCCGTCGGCACACAGATCTCGATGCGTCTGACTGTGGATAACCCCCACAACGCAACCATCATCAAGCAGCCGTACTTCTACTACTTCAACAGAGATGTATTCCAGACCTCCATTGATACCCTCAAGGACGGACAGCTCATCGTAGAAGAGCACACCGATCGCTATATCAAGGGTACCGTTACCGCTTCCGAGGGCGAGGTGCTGTTCACCTCCATCCCGTATCAGGATGGCTGGACAGTCAAGGTGGACGGCAAGCGTGTGGATCCGGTGGAAGCGCTCAGTGCAATGATGGCAGTTGAACTGACGCCGGGTACGCATACGGTCACTTTCTCCTATATTCCGCCCGGATTTGAAGTCGGCGTGGTACTGCTGGTGCTGGGCATCGGCATGCTGGTAATGTTCTACCGCTATGACAGAAAAAACAACAAGGTGCTCATCGCAGCAAGACGCAATAAGAAGCTTGCAGACATTCAGGCAGAGAAGAAGTAAGCACGGACAGAAACGGGGCGGCATGGTTGAAATGCCGCCCTGTATTTTTGAACCAGCGCTGCATTCAACTTGCTGCAGGAATCGGAATATGATGAAGAAAAACCAAAGGAGTGGATACTATGATAAAATTGCAGATCCCGGCAACCAGCGCCAATCTTGGTGCGGGCTTTGATGCCCTCGGTCTTGCCCTGCAGTATTACAACTATGTGGAAATGGAGGAATGCGATACCATCGACATCACCTCCGCTGACGGTACGCCCGTCCCCACGGATGAACGCAACATGATCTACATCGCCGCAAAGGATCTTTACGAGGTCTGCGGCAGAAAGCTTCCCGGACTGCGCCTAGTCCAGACGAACAACATCCCCATGACACGGGGTCTCGGTTCCAGCTCCGCCTGCATTGTCGCAGGTCTGGTGGGTGCCAATCATCTGCTTGGCAATCCGCTGAATCAGGATGATCTGGTGGATCTTGCCGCACAGATCGAAGGGCACCCGGACAATACCGCACCGGCGCTGCTTGGCGGCATCGTGACCGCTGTATTCGACGGCAGACGGGTGCACTGGGTCAAGCAGGAGGTCTACACCAAGCTCCGTTTCGTGGCAATGATCCCCGATTTCGAGCTGAAAACCGAAAAGGCGAGAGCCTGCCTGCCCAATGAGATCTCCCACAAGGATGCGGTCTACAATCTGTCCCGTGCCGCACTTTTCTCCGCATCCCTTCTGACAGGAAAGTTCGAGAATCTGCGCACGGCAGTGCATGATAAGCTGCATCAGCCCTACCGTATGGCACTGATCCCCCACGCACGGGAGGTATTCGATATTGCATATGCGCATGGCGCATATGCTGCCTACATCAGCGGTGCAGGTCCCACCGTCATGGCGATCGCTGATGAGGAGAACCAGTACTTCGCCGGAAAAATGCGCTTCTCGCTCGATAATGCGGGGCTTTCCGGCTGGCAGGTACATGATCTGAAGATCGACAATGCAGGCTGTGTGCTGCTGTAAGGACGGATGAAAATCATGTGATCGAAGGACGGAATTTTTGAAATACAGGGCGAAGGGGCGCAGCCCCTCTCCCTTTTTCGTTAACCAAGCTAATTCCCTTGCATTCTCCGACAATATGTGGTATAATATAATGTAACGCAGATGAACAGCATCTGCCAAAGACAAAAAAGAAGGAGAAATCCATGGAAAAACGTATGATTTATGCGGATCATGCCGCAACTACTGCAGTATCACAGGAAGTGCTGCAGGAAATGCTGCCGTATTTTACAGCGCAGTACGGCAATGCCTCCAGCATCTATAAAATGGGACGTGAAGCGCATGCGGCGCTCAATGATGCCCGTGCCAGAGTAGCAGCCTGTCTTGGTGCACAGGCAAATGAGATCTATTTCACCGCCGGCGGCTCCGAGTCCGACAACTGGGCGATCAAGGGCACCTGTGACCGTCTCGCTGCACAGGGCAAGAAACATATCATCACCAGTGTGTTTGAGCACCATGCGGTGCTGCACACCTGCGAATATCTCGAAAAGCATGGCTTTGAGGTGACTTATCTCCCCGTCAGCGCCGATGGTCTGATCGATCCGGCGGATGTGGAACAGGCGATCCGTGAGGATACCGCCCTTGTCACCATCATGTATGCAAACAATGAAATCGGTACCATCCAGCCCATCGCTGAGATCGGTGCGATCTGCAAGGCGCACAAGGTGCTGTTCCACACCGATGCGGTACAGGCTGTAGGCAATGTGGAAATTGATGTAAAGGCGCAGAATATCGACATGCTCTCCCTTTCCGGTCACAAATTTCATGCGCCCAAGGGCGTGGGTGCGCTGTATGTGAGAAGAGGCATCATCCTGCCGAATCTCGTGCACGGCGGCGGACAGGAATCCGGCAGAAGAGCCGGTACAGAGAATGTTGCCGGCATCATGGGCATGGCAAAGGCTCTGGAAATTGCGACAGCGGATATTCCCGGCAAGATCGCAAAGCTGACACCCCTGCGGGACAAGCTGATCGACGGCATTCTTGCACTGCCGCAGACCAGACTCAACGGCAGCCGGGCACAGCGTCTGTGCGGCAATGTAAATGTCTCCATCGTGGGTATCGAGGGCGAGAGTCTGCTGCTGATGATGGATTATTACGGCATCTGCGCATCCTCCGGTTCTGCATGCACCTCCGGATCGCTCGATCCGTCCCATGTGCTGCTGTCACTGGGGCTGAAGCATGAGGTGGCGCACGGTTCTCTGCGACTGAGCTTTGACAGAGATTTCACCGAAGAAGATGTGGATTATATTCTGGAAGTAATTCCGCAGGTGGTAAACCGTCTGCGTGAAATGTCCCCGATGTGGGAAAAGATGTGCAAGGAAGGCATTACGCTGGTATAAGCACCGAATCCCCCGGAGCAACGTAAATAACATACAGGAGGCAATCAATTATGATTTACAGCGAAAAGGTCATGGACCATTTTACAAATCCCCGCAATGTGGGCGAAATTGAAAACGCAGACGGCATCGGCGAGGTCGGCAATGCCAAGTGCGGCGATATTATGAAGATGTACCTGAAGATCGACGGTAACGTGATCACGGATGTGAAGTTCAAGACATTCGGCTGCGGTGCAGCGGTGGCAACTTCCTCCATGGCAACAGAACTGATCAAGGGCAAGACGATCGAAGAAGCACTCCAGCTGACCAACAAGGCTGTGATGGAAGCACTGGACGGACTGCCGGCAGTCAAGGTGCACTGCAGTGTGCTGGCTGAACAGGCGATCAAGTCCGCAATGTGGAATTACTATGAGAAGCAGGGCATCGATCCCGAGCCGATCATCGGTAAAGTACCGGATTGCGAGGATTGCCACTGAGCGCAGCGCCTGCGCTGTCGAGACGCAATACAAAAAAGGACGATGCCACGAAAGCATCGTCCTTTTCGTTTACAGTACAAACCGTTTCGGCAAAAACTCCTTCAGCGTATGCATGCCATCAGACAGCACGATCGGAAAATCATCCTTGCAGAATTCTGCCATGACCTGCAGGCAGGCACCGCATGGAATGCACGGTGCATCGGGATGTTCCCCCATTGGTGCGCCGCAGATGGCGATGGCGGAAAACTCTCGCTTGCCGTCCGAAACCGCCTTGAAGATGGCAGTGCGCTCTGCACAGCATCCCAGCGAATAGGACGCATTTTCCACATTGCAGCCCGTGTATATGCTGCCGTCCGCCGTCAGCAGTGCTGCGCCCACCGCAAAACCGGAATAGGGACAATGGGCGTGTTCTCTCGCCGCAAGCGCCGCCTGCATCAGCATTTTTTCATCCATCGGATAACCTCCCTTTTGCAAAACAGCGCACCAGAATTCCGGTGCGCTGTACTTTGTCGAATTTCAAAGAAATTGCTTGCAATTCGTCTGTATAGATGTTATAATAGATACATACCAATTGCGCAGATCCCGTTTCCGCTTGTGCGGAGCACAAAAGGAAACAGCTTGTCAGCGGCGACCCGCCGCTTACTTCTGGATCAGTGCCAGCGTGTCACGAGCGATCAGCAGCTCTTCGTTTGTCGGAACTACCCAAACCTCAACCTTGGAGTCGGACTGGGAAACCTTAGCGAGCTTACCCTTGATGCCTGCGTTTGCAACAGTGTCGATCTTGATGCCCAGGATGTCCATATCGGAGCATACTGCTTCACGAACGTCCGGTGCATTCTCACCGATACCGCCTGTGAACAGAACTGCATCCAGACCGTTCATAGCAGCTGCAAATGCGCCGATGTCCTTCTTGATCTCATAAACAAGGATGTCCTTTGCAAGCTGAGCACGCTTGTTGCCCTCTTCTGCGGCAGCGGTAACGTCACGGTTGTCAGAGCCAACGCCGGATACGCCGAGGAAGCCGGACTTCTTGTTCATGTAATCGGACATTTCAGCCGGTGTGAAGCCATGCTTCTCCATCAGGAATGTGACAGCGGACGGGTCAACGGCACCGGTTCTGGTACCCATCAGTACGCCGTCCAGGGGTGTGAAGCCCATGGTGGTATCAACGGACTTGCCGCCGTCCACAGCAGTAATGGAAGAACCATTGCCTAGGTGGCAGGAAACGATCTTCAGATCCTTGACATCCTTGCCCATTGCCTTTGCAAGTGCAGCGGATACGAAACGATGGGATGTACCGTGGAAGCCGTACTTACGAACATGGTATTCCTCATAGTCTGCATACGGGAAACCGTACATATAAGCCTTTTCGGGCATGGTCTGGTGGAAAGCTGTGTCGAATACAACAGCCTGCGGTACGCTCTCAGGCATAACAGCCTTGCATGCACGCAGTGCCAGCGCATGTGCGTGGTTATGTACGGGAGCCAGCTCACGCAGTTCATCGATCTGGTCGATGATCTCATCGGTTACGAGCGTAGTCTCAGAGAAGATCTCAGCACCCTGCACGATACGATGACCAACAGCAGAGATCTCGTCCATGCTCTTGATCACAGCAGCGTCGCCGGTGGTCAGAACCTTAACGAGCTCCATGAAAGCCTCAGTGTGTGTCGGGAAGCTGCAGTCTGCTGCATAGCTTCTGCCGTCTGCGGTCTTGTGTGCAATGTGACCGTCAATTCCGATACGGTCGCAGTTACCCTTTGCCAGTACGCTCTCATCCTTCATGTCCAGAAGCTGGTACTTCAGGGAGGAGCTGCCTGCGTTTACAACAAGAATCAGCATAATTATTCGTTCCTTTCGGTAAAAAATGATTGATTGATTTGCTCAAACGAGCACTCAATACTATTATATACTTTTTTCGAAAAAAAGCAAGTCTTTTTTCAAATATTTACAGAAAATTTCCGGTTTCCGGCAAATCAGCCGCCGCACCGGAAAACGATCATACAGAAAAGGAGAGCCATTCTATGAAAGTCAGTTCCATTATCTGTGAGTACAACCCCCTGCACAACGGTCATGTGCACCATATCCGGGAAACGAGGGCGAACGGCGCCACCCATATCATCGGCGTTCTGAGCAGCAATTTCGTGCAGCGAGGTGATGCTGCACTGCTTGACAAATTCGACCGTGCCAAGCTTGCGGTGCGTGCCGGCGTTGATCTGGTGATCGAGCTGCCCGTCGCATTTTCCTGCGCTCCGGCGGAGCTGTATGCGACGGGTGCCGTGTCCATCCTGCGCAATCTGGGCATTGTGGATGAGATCTCCTTCGGCAGCTCCTGCGGCGATCAGGAATGTCTTGAGCTGCTCACGGAAGCGTCCCTTTCCACGACCGAGATCTTTCAGGAGCGCATCCGTGACCGCATGCGGCAGGGCGACTCCTACCCGGCAGCGGTCTGGGAGATCGTGCGTCAGCGTTACGGCAACAAGGTTGCCGGCATGATGCTTGACCCGAACAATTTGCTGGCGATCGAATATATGAAGGCAATGCGCAAGCTCGACGCTGATTTTTCGGTGTTCACCATCCCGAGACAGTGCGTGATGCATGACAGCCTCAAGCCGAACGAAATGTATGCAAGTGCAAGCTTTGTCCGCAAATCCGTTGCCGAGGGCGACCGTGCGTACCTCGATTACGTTCCCTCTGCGACCGCACAGCTTCTGGCACGCCGCCAGAAGGAGGGACGTGTGGCAGATGTCCGCCGACTGGAGCGCCTTGCGCTCTACTGTGTGCGGACGATGTCCCCGGAGGAGCTGCTTGAGCTGCCGGATGTGAACAAATCCCTCCAGAGCCGCATCACCGCCGCAAGAAATGCGGAGAGCTGGGATGCGCTGCTTGCCGCAGTCAAGACCAAGTGCTACACCATGTCCCGTATCCGCCGTATTCTGATGGCGGCGATGATCGGCATTCGTCGTGAGGATCTGTATTATAATCCCCCCTATGCCCGTGTACTGGCGTTCAATGAGCGTGGCAGGGAGCTGCTGGGGGCAGCGAAATCGAAGAGCCGCATTCCGATCGGCACTTCCCTTGCAAAGCTGAGTGAAACCGGTAAAATTGCGGAGAATTTCGTCCGCCTTGAGGAGCGTGCCTCCAATGTCTACGGACTTGCCATGGAGAAGATCGGCTCTGCGGAAGCGGATTTCCGTGCGAAGATCATTCCGGAGGTATCCGAATGAGCCGCTTACAGGCAGTCCGTGCAGTCATCCTTGATCTGGACGGCACCTTGCTCGATTCCATGCCGCTCTGGCATGAGATCGACCTTGCCTTTCTGGGGGAAAACGGCATAGAACCGCCCGAGAATATTTCGGAAATCGTGGGAAAAATGAGCATTCAGGAATGGGCGGACTATTTCATCCGGGAATTCGGAATGCCCCACACCCCCGAACAGGTCATCCGCCGTATTGAAGAGATGGCAGCGCAAGCATACCGGGAGACCATTCCGCTCAAGCCCCATGTAACGGCATTTCTGGACAGACTGGATGCCATGGGGCTGCCCTACGGCATTGCCACAGCGACCTATAAAAGCTCTGCATGGGCAGCGCTGCGGCGGCTTGGGCTTGCAGACCGCATGCGCTTTGTTCTGACGGGCGAGGATGTGCCGGGCGGTAAGTCAACCCCCGACATCTACCTGCAGTCCGCACAGCTGCTGGGAACTGCGCCTGCGGAAACGCTCATCGTCGAGGATGCGCTGCACTGCGTACAGACAGCAGCGGCGGCAGGCTTTCTTACCGCCGGCGTTTACGATGCCGCAACACTCCCGGAGGAATGGGAAGAAATGCAGCGGCTCTGCACGGTGACAGGAGAGAATTTGTCCGATATCATGCAATATCTGTAACAGAAAACCCGATGCTTCACGCATCGGGTTCATTTTGTTCCGCAATATACGCATCCATGATCCTTGCCGCCATTGCGACAAGCTCCGCACACGGACGCTTCTTGTAATAGGCGTCGGTTCGTTTTTCCGGTACGGGAGAATCCGCACCACCGCCCAGCCCCAGCAGCTCACGGCAGATGATGGAACCGTTTTCCTTGCGGAATTCTTCCGCCAGCGCCTGAATGCGCTGATAGTGGCTGGTCTTGCCGCTCTGGTCAGCGGGATCGTCATAGCCGTAGAGGATGCCCGCAACCATGAACATGCCGCTCACCGCACCGCAGACCTCACGCAGCCGCCCCATGCCGCCGCCAAAGGAGGAGGAGAGCATCAGTGCTGTCTTGTCCTCAAGTCCCGTGACATCGCCGAACGCCAGCAGCACTGCCTGCGAGCAGTTGTAGCCCTGTTTGAATAATTCTCTTGCTCTGTCTTCGTGGTTCATGCGTCTGCTCCTTTCTGTGCACGCTTGATGTGCAGGATGGTATCCGCCAGTGCACGGGGATTTCCCATTTCTGTAAAGTAAATGCCCTCGTCCGTTTCGCTGTACAGCTCATGTGTGGCAGCGTTATCCCCGAGGATCATGGGCTTTTGCATGGCATGGTAGATGTACGCCTTGCCGGGGATCGTGCGTTTAGCTTTCATGATCGAACTGTCAAAATGCCCCGCAAGGCACAGATCCGCACCGGCGATCCGCTCCGCCAATGCCGCCTGCGGCAGCCAGTCGATATATTCCGTGATGCGTTCCGCTTTGCGGACATTGTGCTTGCCAAGCGGTCCGACGAAGATGAATTTCAGTCCGGGTTCCTCCTGCAGCAGTTCCATTGCTTCGAGGATCACAGGTACCCCCTGCAGCGGCAGAACGCTGCCGAAGTAGAGCACGGTGAAGTCCTCGTGCGTCGGCATTTCTCTCGGATAATAGATGCTTTCGTCCGCTTCGAGATAGAGTGTGTGCATCCGCTGTGCCGGATAGGAAAATTCCTCGCAGAAATATGCGCCGTGCGCCTTGGTGTCGCAGATGGCAAGGTCAGCCGCCTGCAGCGTCCTGCGGTCCAGCTGTTTGAGCAGCTTGCCGATCGGACTGCCGGGACGGAATTTCTTCCGGTCAAAGCAGAGCGTATCATAAACGGAGATGAAGAAGTCCATCACGATGGGTTTCCTGCGGAGCTTTCTGCCAAAGAGCGGCAGCACCAGCTGCGGCGCAAAGCCCACAAAGCTCAGGTCATAGTCCGCCATATTCACACGGCACAGCGCCTTGTACACATGCAAAAGACGCTTTCGGTAGCTTTTTTCAGGGGAAAGGATCTCCGTGACGGTGCAGCCCTGTTCCTTCAGAATGCGGATTTCCTGCGTCAGACGCAGATAATCCGCATTTTTGGTTGCAATATACAGCACCTGTTTCTCACGGATATCGGAGAGATTAGTCAGCTTCATGATCCGCCTCGCAATCCGCCTTCCGCACACGGTACTGGATATCCTCAAGGATCTTGCGGTTTGCCGCAATGGTATCGCCCAGAAGTCCGATGGTAATGGTCTGGAAGCCCATCATGATGAGGATCGCCGTGAGGATGAGGGACTGGATATGTCCGTCCCCTTCACCGATGGCGAAGAACACCAGGAAGCGTACCCCGAGGATCAGTCCCAGCAGGAGCAGGATCGCACCGATGGTGCTGAAGAATTTCAGGGGCTTGTACATCACAAAGGAACGGGTGATGACGGTGGCGGAGCGCTTCATATAGCGCCACATGCTTGAGAACAGACGGGAGGGGCGTGTTTCCGCATTGGTGCGGATCGGCACGGAGGTCATTGCAATCTTGTTGTGTCCTGCCTGAATGATGGTTTCGAGGGTGTAGGTGTATTCGTTGATGACGTTCATGCGCAGTGCAGCGTCCCTGGAGTAGGCACGGAAGCCGCTGGGGGCATCGGGGATGTCGGTGCTGGAAGCCACACGTACCACCCAACTGCCCAGATGCTGGAACTTCTTCTTTTTCCAGGAGAAATGTTCCGTCTGGTCGATGGGGCGTTCACCGATGACGATATCTGCCTTTTCTTCGAGAATCGGCCTGACGAGCTTTTCGATGTCCGCACCGCAGTACTGGTTGTCAGCGTCCGTATTGACGATGATATCCGCTCCCAGATGCAGACAGGCATCCAGACCTGCCATAAAGCCCTTGGCAAGCCCCTTGTTGCGCTTGAAGGAGACAATGTGGTGGAACCCCAGTTCCCTTGCTTTCTGCACGGTGTTGTCCTTGCTACCGTCATTGATGATGAGATATTCAATGGTGTCGATACCCTCGATATGACGGGGCAGGTCGTTGTAAGCAAGTTCGAGGGTCTCCTCCTCGTTATAGCAGGGAATTTGTATGATCAGTTTCATATTCCTGTTACCTTTCTTGAAATTTGTGCAATGCAGGTCAATCGGACTGCTTTGTGATCGTGATGCTGTCCACATGCATGCAGACGCTGTCGTAAATCAGGGTGCGGAACTGCACAGTGGAAACGGGTTCATCGAATGTGATCTCCACAGTGATCGTTTCCTCCGTTCCCATCGAAAAATCATCTGCTGCCAGAGAAACGGCTGCATGCTGCACACCGTCGCCCACGACTTCAAAATAGCCCAGATCGTCACGTCTGGTTTCCGTAAGACAGAACACTGCCGATATTTCGTAAACGCCGCTTTCCATTGCACAATAGGGTCCGTAGGTAATATATCCCGTGGAACCGTCGGAAATAATGCTTCCGCTTTCATAGTCCGTTCCGCCACGGTTGGTCGAGTAGAAGCCGGTGCCGGGGATTTCGTAGGATAATGCATCGGAGGCTTTCTTCTGCCACAAATACATGCTGCTTTCCGCATAAATAATATCATAAGTATCCGCAAGCCCATAGGCAAAGGGATCGACTCCGGGGGTGATGATGTATTCGTCACTGTAGTCGAATGCGTCGATATCGACAATATCAATCTTCTGATCCAGCAGTGCAAACTGCAGCAGTTCCACTTTGCTGATGGTATCGATCGTGATGTTGTCTTCTTCCATGACATAGACGATCTCGTCCTTGTCAAGGGCGGCGATCTGATCGGCAAGCCGCTTCTGTGCAAAATGGGTTGCCGCCACATCTGCAGAATACACACGGACAAACTCCGTGCCGTTCAGCAGGAACATGACCGCTGCCGCTGAAACAGCAAGCTGCTTCAGAAACGGCAGATTGATCCGGAATAAGAGCACAAACAGGACAAATGCCACCGCTGCACTCCGGAAAACGGGAAGCGCATCAAACGCCTGTCCCGTGAAATTATTGGAAGTATAGTCCAGATGCTTCCACACCGAAACGACGGAAATACAGGTCGGGGAAGAAGTAAAGGCATATGCCTTGAGAAAATAGCGCACGAGAAAAAATGTACAGGTATAGCCTGCAAGCACGCCGCCGCATTCGATGTAATTGACCAGTTTTTTCGCAAGCAGTGCGATTCCGCACAGCATCAGCATGGCGTAGATATACTCGGTATAGCGCCCGTAGATCATATGGTCAAGCCGCTGCAGGGAAATAAAGAAAATCGCAACGATGCAGATCTGGAACAGATAGGCGATCACTGCAAATGCATTGATCAGTGCAGGCAGATCGGGCATCTGCTTTTTGCGGATCGAAACGATGGTCGTTTTGAGAAAACTGTAAATCGGAAGCAAGCCGATCAGACAGGTGGAGGATCCGAGATAGAAAACCTGCCCGATGACGATCTTCAGGAAGTTTTTCATGCCCTGCACCGAGAGCAGGAACCCGACTTTTTTCAGCTGTCCGCCCGTTGTATTGACCGTGCCGACCGTTTCTCCGGAAAGCCAGAGGTTTGTCTGCACCAGATCCTTGAGCAGGTAGAAGGCAATGCCGCCCAGCAGCAGGATCACGGCAAAGAGCAGGAATCGCTTGGGGGCAAGCTTTTTGGTGAGGAACAGGAAGAGAACCACGATGCAGCAAGCTGCGGCGATCGCAATCAGGCGCATATGCAGCATGAGCATATATCCCAGAGATGCCGCAAGCAGGATCGTCCAGCGTTTCCGCCCGGTTTCATAAAGCTTGATCAGGCATAGAAATGCAAAGACCGATGTCAGCAGGATGGCAGTTTCGTACATCATGGTATTGGCGTAGACAAGATAGCCCGGATAGCAGGCGATCATGGCACTGGTAAGTACGCCGAGCAATGTGATGCGCCCGTTCGTCAGCCGTTTGGAGATGCACACAAGCATCAGATAGGTGAGCACGAGCAGCACGCAGTTTACCACGATAATGCTTTGATAAAGCATGGTCGAGTCCTTGGCGATGAGCACAGGAACCAGATAGAAAAGGGTGCTGCCAAAGCCGTAATAACCGATATGCTGAACGATCTCTGACCAGTTTACGCCGGAAAAATAGAAGGTATTGGCAATATTTCCGAATTCATCGGCAAGGATGATCGGCATGCCAAGCTTTCCTGCGGAACAAAGCACCGAGATGCAGATTGCAATGACCGATACGATCATGCCGCCCAGAATCATGGGGCGGGAATCCGCAATGCGCTCGCATTTTTGTTGGATGGAGTGAAGGGACATCAGCTGCACTGCACCTCCTCAATGACCGCACGGAACTGCTCCATGATCCGATCCCACGCATAATAGCGGTCAATGTACGCCCTTGCGTTGTCACGCATCAGCGCATATTCCTGCGGATGGGTGAAGAGATAGTCCACAATTCCTTCAAATTCAAAATAATTCTGATAGTACAGCCCCGCATTGCTCTTGGTGCAGTGCCCCTTGAGCACCTCGCAGGTGCCGTTGACGATCACGGGCACATGCAGGGACATTGCTTCAAGCACCGAGATGGACAGACTCTCAAAACGGGACGGCAGCACGAGTGCCTTTGCGCCGGCAATGCCGTCGAATTTATCCTCCTCGCTGACAAAGCCGAGATTGATGATGTCCCCGTGTCTCGGGATCGCACAGGCAGCCTTGCCCATGAGCGCAAGCTTCAGGCGGCTTTGCGGATGGCGGCTCTTGTATTCGAGAAAATAGCGGAACAGTTCGGGACAGTTCTTGCCTTCGTCAATTCTGCCCACATAAATGAGATATTCGTCCGTAATGCCGAATTTCTCCCGGAATCTTGCCGCATCGGGCTGTCCCGGTACCTCCACGCCCGTTCCCATCACGTCGCACGGAATGGATTCGGTATGGAATAATCCCTGCACCAGCGCTTTTTCCTCATCGGTGAGGAAAATGTAGGCACGGGGCTTGGTAAAGAGCGTTTCATAAGTCTTGAAATGAATGAAGGGTTCTTCGTGTGCCGTCGGGATAAAGATCGCCTTGTCCGCCACCTCGGGCAGTCCCTTCACCGTCAGGTAATAGAGGTAGGTTACGAAAATGAATACATCATAGTCGTCCTTGTGGCTGCGGATGTAGTCGATCGCTGCCGGACAGCAGGGTCCCTGCTTTTCGAACCAGAGTTCCTCCTTGGCAAGGTCCGCCTTCCCTTCTGAAAGCGCATGGAGATAGCGCCCGTTGTAGTCGTTGAAATCCTTGGAACGGGGCTGCTGCACAGGAAAACGCAGCACACGCACACCGCCTATGATCTCCTCATCAGCAGTGTAGTGGTTGTCCCATGTGGTGTAATCAAGCGCCTTGGTGGTAATGACATCCACCGCATAATCAGCGGTCAGACGTTCGGCAATGAGTCTGGTATAGAATTCCGAACCACCGTTGACTTCCAGCCCGTAGCGCTGGTTGACCAGTGCAATGCGTTTCATGCCTGCGCCTCCATCTCTTCAAAAAAGTCCAGATATTTCTTTGTGATCGTTTCCCATGAGAAGTGCTGCAGGACGTATTCCCTGCCGTTTTGTCCCATGATCTGTGCAATATCGGGGTGCGCTGTGAGATAGTTCACACAGCCCTCAAATTCGAAATAATCCTTGAAATACAGTCCCCCGTTCGATTCCTGCGCAAAATTCTTTGTCACAGCACAGGCATCATGCACGAGTACCGGTCTGCCGCACAGCCAGCTTTCCATGATGACGAGGGAAAAACTCTCATTTTTCGACGGCTGGCACAGAAGCAGTGCTGCTGCACAGGCGTCGTATTTGTCCTGTACATCCACAAAGCCTAAGTCATGCACCGCCGGACGGATATCGGACGGGATCTCCAGATCGCCGCCGCCGATCAGGACAAGCTGCAGATCGCACTGTGTGCGCTTGCGGTATTCCGAAAAATACTGCAGAAGCGTGGGCACGTTCTTGCCCACATCCTTTCTGCCGGCATAGAGGAGAAAGGGCTTGTCCAGATGATATTTCTCACGGAAGCGCCGGGCGTCTCCGCTGAGATCCGTATCCATGCCGATGCCCATGAGGATCTCCCGCACCTTGGTTTCGGAAAAACCGTACAGCCGTTCGGCAAGCTGCATTTCGGGGCGGGCATTGTAGACCATGCCTGCTGCCTGACGGAACACTTCACGGAAACGACGGAAATACGCATAGCCCTCGTCATGGAAGCACGGGATCAGCACTGCCTTTTCAGGGGCAGCCTGAACGCCATAATAGGTCGTGCCGAACATGTAGGGAATGTATACAAATGCCGTATATTCGTCCTTATGGGCAGAAATATAGGCATAGAGGTCGGGGCTGTTCACCATCTCCTGCAGGAAGATATCCTCCTCCTCGAGGGTGATCGGCTGCTTTTGGATCAGTTTGAGGTTCACCGCATCAAAAGCGGCGGTGTCACGTCTGCGCACCTTGAACCGGCGGATGGGAATACCTGCTTCCGATACCGACACGCCGGGCTTGTGGAAATTGACATTCCAGTCCGCACCGAATTCCTTCACGCAGGTCGTCAGGATCTCCACCGGTGCGCCGACCGCATGCAGATGCGCCGCAACCTCACGCAGTTCCATCTCTGCGCCGCCGGGAATATGGTCGTCAAACCAGGGGGCAACAAATGCGATCTTTTTCATATTATGCCTTCCCTCCGTCGATAAACTGCCGCAGCTGCGTCATGAACAGATCCCGTATCTTCTCGTAGCGGAAATCTTCCAGACGCTTGTTCTGCCCGGCGATGACCTGCTTTCGCAGCGCTTCATCCTGCACGAGACGGTCGATCACCATTGCGGCTTCCAGGGGATCATTGTCCTTGAGGAGGATCCCGCTGCCGCCGAGGGTGTATGCGATTGCGCTGGTATCATACGCAACGATCGGCACTTCAAAAGCCATTGCCTCCACCAGCGGCACGCAGAAGCCTTCGTGTTCGCTCATGCAGACAAATATATCCGCTGCGCAGTAATACGCCAGAATTTCGGCAAATTTGATGTGTCCTGTAAAGATCACATCCTCAAGTCCCAGTGCTTTGACATAGCTTTGCAGGCGGTCGTAATAATGTTCCATGCCCTGGTACGAACCGACAAAGATCAGACGGGACTTGGGATTGCGTTTTTTGTAGTGATAGAATGTGCGGATGACATTTTCCTGCTTCTTGTTGGGGGCGATTCTGCCGACGAAAATGAGGTTCGTCCAGCCGTCCTCCGTGTATTTCCGGAGAATGGCGGGATCGGGCGTCTTGCGGTAATCCTCGAACGGAATGAGGATCGGACGCACGTCGATCGGGCAGGTATAGCCGAAATCCCGCAGGTTCTGCTTGTTGAATGCAGAATCCGCCATGCAGTATTCCACCTTGTCCCGCAGGTGGCGGACGCCTTCAAGTCCGTATTCGGTCAGGGAGGCAGCAGCCGTGTTGTAGGGAACAAAGAATGCGGGCGGTGTGATATTATGGTAGATCATCATCCGGCGGCAGGGGTACTGTTCCAGCCGGAAGCTCAGATCCGTGCCCGTGGATTTGTGGTAGATGATCACATCTTCCGCCTTCAGATCACGCAGCTTTGCAACGGGAAATGCTGTGTGCTTCGGAAGACGGGGGTCGATATTCTCGGCATAGATTGCCGTATCATAGCCCATTTCTTCGATCACGCCCTTGAGTGCGATCGTATCATTGCTCACAGCGTCACCGAAGGAAACCGTGGTCAGGAGCTGTACGACCTTCATGCGTCCGCCCGTCCTTCCAGCGCACTGCGCAGTGCGGCATTCTCTTTCTCAAGTGCTTCCAGACGGATGGCAAGGTGCTTCTGGTTCAGTTCCAGTGTATCCAGACGCTGCACCAGCTGCGCATTCACATCTGCAGCGGATTTCTGGCTTTGTGCGCCGTGCAGCGCATTGAGCACACGGGCAACGTTCGCATTGTAATCGTTCTGGTCGAATACGATCGGCTCCACATAGAACTTTGTCAGCTTGCGGATGACCTTCTTCACAAATACAAACAGCGCATTCCCGCCCAGCGGCTTGTAGGGCTGGATGTTGTAGTGCCCGTTGAGATAGATCATGGCATTGCGGATTTCCTCGGAGTCAAGCGCACAGCCGTTCACCGCATCGCCCGGCTTCTGATAGGGCACATCCTCAAAGCTGAGCATATCCGCCGTCAGGTGCTTATCTTTGATCTCCTGACGGATGCTCTGCATGATTTCCTCTATGTTAATAGTTTTGTTGTCCATGATGGTTTCCTCTTTTCTTCTATTTTTTTGCAATCACCGCATAATCCTGACTGCCGAACAGCACATCTGCCACCTGCTGCATCGCTGCATTGAACGGCGCATCCGCTGTGTGCAGCACGGGGATCCGCTGCGGCGGACGGCTTTGCTCGGGATAGAGGATCTCAATGTCGGAGAATCCTGCCTTTTCCAGGAAATACTGCATCGTCAGGGGATGCACGGGCTTGACGTGGGACGGGTCAATATAGAACGCCCCTGTGTAGATTGCAAGCGAGGTCGGGTTCGGTGTTTCGATCACGATGCAGCCGCCCTCGGGGAGTTTTTCGTATGCCGCATTGCACAGCGCTACGATCTGCGCCGTTTTCAAGTGCTCCACGACCTGCCCGACAAAGATGCCGTCCACGCTGTCCATCTGCTGCAGCATGGCGATTCCGTCGCCGCAGACCGCATCCAGTCCCTGCATTCTGCAGTAGTCCGCATACGGCTCATAGACATCCACACCCTTTGCCGGAATGCCTTCCTCTTTCAGCAGCGAGAGGAATTCACCCCTGCCGCAGCCCAGATCCAGCACGTTCTGTTTGCCGCTGAAATACGGCAGATACATCCGCTGCACATCCTTGATGTGTTCTATGGAACCACGGAAATGATTCTCGAAATCGAAATAGTCGATGGTGTTGTAATCCGAATCCGCTGCAGGCGGTGCCGCCGATACGGGTGTACCGGATGCCGGTGCACTGACGGGCGCAGCATGCCGCTCCAGTCTTGCGAGCTTGACCTTCTGCAGTTCGCTGTCACTGCGCAGCGCCTCAAGCTGTGTGTTGTTGCTTCGCATGTTGACATTCAGGCTCTCCAGATTCTGAAGCAGTGCCCCCTCGGGGGAGAGTGCCTCCTGCAGCTGCGCACGGAGCGCTGCGACTTCCTGGCGGAGCGCTGCGATCTCCTGCTGCTGTGCTTCCTGCTGCTGTGTGAGTGCTTCCAGATCAAGATCCGCTGCACGGAAGCCTGCCTGAATGCTTGCGAAGAGCCGGCGCAGGAGCGTGCCCTTGCCGCCCTCCCGTTCTTGAAAATCCTTGATATATTTCTCTGTATTTCTCATGACCCAATCCTTTTTGTTTGCCTATTTCACCGTCCATGTATGCGGGATCCTTGCAATGCCGACATCCCCGATCGGAGAGATCATTTCAATGCGGCACGCTTCTCTGTAGTAATCCACGGGGATACCGTCCCCCGATTCAATGGCAATGTCGATCAGATATTCTCCCGGCAGCAGATCGCAGCCTGAAAGCAGGATCTCGGCATGTCCATTTTCCTCAAGTGTGAACATCGGGAGTTTGTCGATATGGGTGTTTGTGCCGTAGCACTGCACGCCGTCACGGTTGAAAATGCCGATGCCGAACACAGCATCCTCGACCTTGTTCTTGACCCTGTAGTCAATGCCGATGCGGATGCTGTCGCCCGTCCGGAAGACACGCTGTTCGCTGCCGTCCTGTGCGCTGATGCGGATGGCACGGATGCGTGCGTCGCCGCTGCCCCAGCGTTTTTTGACCTCCTCTGGTTCCTCCGCAGATGCCTCGGACGCTGCTTCGGCGTTCTGTGCATCCTGCGCCAGTTCCTGTGCCTTGCGCTCCTGCATTTTCTGTCCCATAAAGTCGAGATACGCAAGGTCGATCTCCTTCGGATCGCCCTCTGCACGGATCAGCCCCTCATGGATCCAGACGGAACGGTCGCAGATCTGTTCGATCTGCCCGAGGGAGTGGGAAACGATCACGATGGTCGTGCCATTTGCCTTGATCTCACGCAGCTTGTTGAAGCACTTTGCCTGGAAATTGGCGTCACCCACGGCAAGGATCTCGTCGATGAGCAGGATATCCGCATCCACGTTGATCGCCACGGAAAAGGCAAGTCGCATGTACATGCCCGAAGAATAGGTGCGCACGGGATTATCAATGAACTCCTCCAGCTCCGAGAAGGCAATGATCTCATTGAGCCGGCGGTCGATCTCTTTTTTGGTCAGTCCGAAGATGGACGCATTGGTGTAGATATTCTCCCGTCCGCTCATATCCGGATGAAAGCCGGCGCCAAGCTCAATGAGGCTCGACACTCTGCCGTTCATCGTGATGCTGCCGCTGTCGGGGTAGATGATCTTGGTCAGAAGCTTGAGCGTGGTGCTCTTGCCGCAGCCGTTGTGCCCGATCAGACCAATGGCTTCGCCCCGCCGCACCTGAAAACTGATGCCCCTGAGGACTTCACGTTCCTCGAATCGGTTGCGGCTGCGGAACAGCAGACGTTCCTTGAGCTGGCTGCCCTTGTCGAGGTAGACCTTGAATTTTTTGGTGATGTTCTGTACATCAATGACAATGTCGCTTTGTGCCATTACAGTTCCTCCGCAAAATGCTTCTGCAGCTTATCGAATACCACCCAGCCGACGATCAGGAACAGTACGCCCAATCCGAACGAGGACGCCAGCGATGTCAGGTCGGGGATCTGCCCATGGTACAGCACCGCACGGTAGCAGTCGATGATGTGCGTCATGGGGTTGAGGTTGAAAACGGGCAGAAAGCGTTCGGGAACGATGCCCTTGTCGTACATGATGGGGGTGAGGTACATCCACGCCATCGAAACGATACCGAGGATGTGCTCGAGATCCTTGAAATACACCGTCACTGCCGAAGCCAGCAGCGCCATACCGATGGCGAGCAGATATTCCACCGCCATGATCACAGGCAGGCACAGAATGCCAAGGGGATGAAGCCGCACGCCCGAACAGAGCACCACGGCAAAAATCACGATAAAACTCAGCAGCATATTGACAAAGCAGCTGGTTACATAGGAGATCGGGATGACCTGCCGTGGAAAATAGATCTTTTTGATCAGGTCCTTCTGTGCCACGATACAGGCGGATCCGCCCGTGATGGAGGCGGAGAAGAAGATCCACGGGATCAGTGCCACGAACAGGTAGAGGTAATATTTCTCGATGCCGCTTTTCAGAATGAATGAAAAGACGATGGTGTAGATCACAAGTTGGAACAGGGGGTTGATGAATGTCCAGAGAAAGCCCAGGACACTGCCCTTATAGCGCCCACGCAGGTCTTTTTTTACAAGACTGAAAATCATCTGGCGGTAGGCGTAAAGCTCTTTCAGCTGTGTTATCATAAAATCGACGCACTCCTTAGGGGTAGTATGGGTCTGAAAGTGCACAAAAATGCAGAAAACTCCACCTTATATTATACTCCCGGACAGGCGAAAAGTCAAGCGGATCCGCCGTTTTTGGAGACAATGCGTATATTCCCACGGCATGGCAGCAGAATTTTGTCACTATTGGCGGAGTTTCCCGTTAAGCCTGTGAAAATGGCGCTGCCACGCAAAAAACAGGACGGCGTAAGCCGTCCTGTTTCATTCTGCATGCTGCAGTGTCACATAAGCAAGACCCAGCAGACCTTCATGTTCACAGACCTTGACTGTTTCTCCGATCTCCGTTTCCCGATAAAGGCTGCTCGCCACGGAAACCTGTTCCGTCGTGCCGTCAGAAAGCTGTATCTCCAGATAGTATGAGGTACCGCTCTTGTATCCGGTGCGTGAGTAACGGTCAGTGACCACTGAGGTATGTACTGCAGGCGCATGCGGATCCCAGAGACAATTTACAAGAGAAACTGTCCCGAACGAAAAGCAAAATCCTAGAATGATCGCAAAGCCGATGCTCTTTTTCCTGTCGTAGGGAGCGGCGCACAGCACCAGCACCGCCGCAATACAAAGCCCGGAAATAATGACAATTGCAAGATACTGCCAGAAATCCAGCATATCGAACGACAGCCCGCAGAACGCTGTGATTGCCATCGGAAACAGCATGTCAGCACTGATATTCGGTTCAGCGGAATACAGCCTCGTCTCTTCGTTCCGCCGGACATCACGGATCTTCCAAGTATTGGAGAACAGGCAGAAGAATGCAAGCATCCCCGCTTCACAGAGGATCGCTGTACTGAGCAGAAGCCGCAGCATGGCACGCCCCGAAGTCAGATCGCAAAGCGCCAGGATCAGAAGCAGCCATGTGGCAATGCGCAGCAGGATCCAGCATTTCCGTTTCCTGTCAATGCTGCGCACCGCATCCCGTATTGTAATCCTATCGGACGGAATTTCCGTGTGCAGCATAAGCTTACGGAAGGAGGAAAAGAGCCGCCGTGCCTTTTCTTCCGTCAGTCCGTCCGCAGGATAGAACTGTTTCTGCCCCTTGGCAAGACGCAGCTGCAGCAGTCCGGTTGCCGGGAAATGCCCATCCCCCGGTGCTTCGGGAAGCGGCGTCAGATAAAGTGATGCGCC
The DNA here is from genome assembly GCA_045544635.1 of Oscillospiraceae bacterium. Taxonomy (GTDB): domain Bacteria; phylum Bacillota; class Clostridia; order Oscillospirales; family Ruminococcaceae; genus UBA3855. Next base: position 8,263 of record JAZPZJ010000103.1, on the reverse strand, counting down.
CTTGATGCTGCTGTAATTGATGCGGTAATCTTTTCGTTGTTTCGGACATTCGTCAATGTTTCCGTATTCGGTGATCCGGGAATCGGGTAGGATCTTCGTGCCCATCCGATCCGTTTTCAGATAATGGATATAGAGCGAACGTCTGCCCGGGATGAGCTGAACGGGTTTGCCGCTGCCTGTCATGGCGATACAGCTGTGTTCGTCACTCTCTGCCGGATGCCCGTGATCGCTGCGGCGTACAGGATAGCACAGATATTCCCACAGATCCCTGCGGTTCTGCGGGAAGAGAGGGTTGGTGTTCAGGGTCAGATAATATTCCGCAAATTCCCATGCCGTTACAGCAAACAGAATGGCAGCACCTCCGGCAAATTGCAGAATGCCTGCCCAGGGTGCCGGCAATTCCAGTGCGCCCCGAATCCAGAATGCAATCAGCAAAAACACTGACGTCCAGCGCACGAATCCCATTCTGTCACTGAATGAAAAGAACACTGCACCCAGCATTGCCGGCAGTGCGCCGCAAAGCGCAGCGGCGGTATATTCCTGCCATAAAAGCCAGAAAAATGCTGCTGTAAAGACTGCCAGCAGTCCCATTGCCATCCATGTCTGGTGCGGAAAACGGCAGGATTGCTTCCATTGCCTATTCCACATGGTCGGCTCCTCCGTTCGTGCATGCGCTTTCAAGCAGCTCCATCAGCGCACGGTCGCCGCTTTCCTCTGCATAGTCCAGTGCGGATTTTCCGGAATTGTCCCGGATCGTGGGGTCAGCACCCTGCGAGAGCAGATAGGCGCATATCCCATATTCCGCTGCATCGTTGCCGCTGAAAGAGAGCACCGCCGTCAGCGCCGTTCTGCCGTAATCGTCGGTATCATTGACCTCGTAATAGCCGTTTTCCAGCAGATATTGCAAAGCCGGGAGATGGTTTTCCGACGCCGTCTTGGTGAGGAGATTCCGGTCCCAGTAGCTGCGGCTGCGGATGTCCATTCCCCTGGCTTCAAATGCCTCCACCGTCTGCTGGAACAGCGCATAGGAAGCGTCCTTGACAGCTTGGCTTTCTTTGTCCCCGATGCGCACACTTGCCGTCAGGGCATCGTTGCCGCTTGCGTCCTGCGGTGCTGTCAGATCAAATCCGTGGTCGATGAGCATCTGTGCGATCTCAAAACGTTCTTCCGTCAGCGGACCGTAGCACAACGTTGCCGTCAGTGCGGTGGTGCCCCCATTGCTGACCGCATGGACATCGGCACCATGCGTCAGATAAAGCCCGACCAGCTCGGCGTTATTCTCCGTGCATGCCCACAGCAGGGGCGGCATTACGGGATATTCGCAGAGTGCGGCGAACAGGCGGCTGTCCACATTCGGTCGGTTCACCGCCCATGGCGCCATGGCAAGCGACACCTCTGCAAGGGTGACGTCATTCCTGACCGCCGCCTTCACCATCCCATCCGCCGCCGCCAGCGTCCAGAAATGTCCGGCAAGGAACAGGCTTGCCCCTGCAATGATGATATCACAGTAGTTCGGTTTTCTCATAGCTTCTCTCCAAAACAGAAGTGCCCCCGAATATCGGCGGCACTTCGTATACATTTATTCTGCCTTTGCTTCTGCAGGCTCCGGGGCAGCCTCCTCTTCCTTTCTGTGCAGTGCGCAGAAGAAGCCGAACGCCGCAAAGCAGATGACCGCTGCCACCAGTGTGACCACTGCCATTACCGTTGCCTTGCTTACCAGCAGTTCCAGATAGCCGACCACCGCCGCAAAAATCTGCGGATCCTTGATCGTAAAGCCGGCAAAATAGTCCGTTGCTGTTACATAAATGCAGGGTGCAAGCAGCAGCAGCGAACTGATGCCGCCGGCAAGACCGCTCCAGTAGAACAGATGGGCAAGCTGCCGGAGATTGCACACGATCAGCAGCAGGAACACCAGAACCGCTGCGATCACGCAGGCAGTTGTGGCAAGATTCAGATAGCCCACATAGCCCTTTGCTGCTTCCAGCCAGCCGTTCTCGTGCATGACGGAGAATTTGAAGGTGTCCGCCGTAAACAGGATCTTTGCCTCTGCTTCCGAAATGACGGAGGCAACCTTTTCTTCATACACCGCATCCTTGGCAATGTTGTTTTCTGCGGCATATTCATCAAAGAATGTCTGCACGGATGCTTCCAGTGCCGTGAAATCCATCGTAAATTCGTAGGTGTCACGCTTGCCGTCAAGGTAATCGAATGCCTGGGAAACGCTGCTCAGAATGGCTTCATGCAGCTCCTCACGATCCATGATGTCGGTGTAGACTTCGGCAGGAATGCCCGTGCTGTTGGAACGGGTCTTAAAATAGGTCTCAAGCGAGGCATATGCCTTATCCGCAAGGTCTTCGGTTTCTGCAACCGTGCGGAAGGTCGCCGCATTGAGCACCTGTGTTTTGGCAAATACGGTCAGTTCCGCTGCCAGCAGCAGGAACACCAGCAGGAACGTCAGCAGGACATTCGGGATATAGCATCGGATTTTTCTCATTCCGCAGCCTCCTCTCCGCCTGTCAGTTCCGTTTCTTCGATCGGATTGACATAGTATTTCCGTTCGATCAGATCACAGAGCACGCCGATTCTGGTTGTGGAAGTGCCCAGCACCTGCGCTTCGCAGGTGTACAGCGTCAGACGGTCTGTTTCCGTCGGGAGAATATAGGTCTTGTCCGTGTTTTCGAACTTTACCTGTTCGGTTGCCTTGTAGGTGAAAATACCATACTTGGTGTACAGCACCACCTCGTCACCCGGCTGGATCTTGTGCATATCTGCAAAGAAAGTGTTGACATGCGCATCAATGACGGAATTGCCCGTATCCCCGATCACAGCGGAAGCGGTGGACTGGCATGCGCCGCGGTCGAGCAGCTCCGTGCTGGTGCCCCAGTAAACGGGGACATTGAGGTTGATCGCTTCGCATTTGAGCACAGCGTATTGTTCCCCGAACGAAGGACGGATGTTTTCACCGGAATCGGTGAATTCTTCCGCATCATCATGCTCGGTTTTAATATCGTTTTCCTTGATCACAAGGCCCTGCAGACCGGAGGACGGTGCGATTTTCATATCGTCCATGAACACGATGTTCAGATAGGTCTGGAGCTTTTCATAGGGTTTGACCAGTGCCACGGCACTGATGGCGATGCAGAGGATCAGCAGAAAAATGCCGGTCAGAATGTAGAGGAGCGCACCGCTGCTCCTGTTCTTTTTCACGTCAGCCAATGAGGGCTCCTTTCTACTGTGCCTGCTCGTCACTGCGGCAGAGACAGCGATAGAGCCAGCCGAAACCGCAGACTGCCAGAAGCACGCCTGCTGCAGCTGTCGCAAACAATCCTGTGTGGGAGATACCGGTCTCGTCAATGGTGATGCCCACAGCGGACTGGTCGATGACCACGCCGTTTTCATCACGGATGGTCAGGGAAATATTTTCATTTGTGAGGTTGTCCACGGAAACATGCATGCCCATGGACTCGGCAAAGCCGATATAGCCCTCCATCAGATCCGCCTTGTCGTCAAGGGACATCTGCTTCATGATGCTCTTGCGTTCCTCGGGACTGAGGTTGTTGAGGAAGGTTTCCTTGTCCTCGGGGGTCATGCTGTTGACATAGGCGATCTTTTCCTCAAGTGTCATGTTGATGAAATCCGCAGAGGTCACGGGCTTGGTTGCCTCGGTGGGCGCAGTGGTGCTGTCCGCAGCGGAAGAATCCGCCGAGCCGCCGCCGGTAGTGGTGGAAGGCTGTGTGGGAGCAGTGGAGCTGTTATCCTCGAAAATACTATCGAATTTCTCCTGAGACTCCTTTTCCATTTCCATAAGGTACGCCCATGCAGCATTCAGGTCTTCCTGTGTATAGTCTCCGGTTGACCAATAGGCGTAGCCCTGCTGCACCTGTGCTTCGGGGAATCCGAGTTCTCTTGCCTTGTTTGCAACATCATCCACGGAAACAGCGGATGCGCTGATTCCTGCAGCGCAGCAGAAACAGCCCGCAGCAAGTACAGCCGCAAAGAGCTTATGCCGGATCATCTTTCGTTTCATAATCATTCCTCCCTTTCCGGAGTGTGTAAAAATAGTCCTACACCATCATTATAACAGATACCGCAGGAAAAAGCAAGCGTAAGAATCTGCCAATTCTTACGCTTTTGTGATTTTATCGGGTTTATTCCTCGCCGTGCTCCTTGAGGTAAGCAACAACATCGCCAACGGTGCGGATGTCATCCACTGCTTCGTCGGGAATCCCGATATCCGTTGCGCTTTCGATGGCAACGATCAGTTCTACAGCATCCATAGAGGTCGCATTCAGATCCTCCAGAATGTCGGTATCCTCTGTAATGTCGTCCTTGTCCACGCCGAACTGCTCTGCAATGATCGCTGCAACTGTTTCAAATTCCATAAAAATACCTCCGTAATGAAATGCTGACAATGCGAAGACCATCCGCTTCGCAAGAAGTTTTCTTAAGATTAGTATAATGGAAAAGGGTACCATCCGTCAATATCCAAGAACGCCGATTTTTGTTTCGCTTTCGCCCGTGAAATTATGCAATTTCCATAAAAACACGATGTTTCATCCAAAATCTGCCGTACCAGCCCCGTTCCCGGGCGCCGCATCGCAAAAAAACCGTAAAAATTCTGCGAAAACCATTGTATTTTACGATAAAATATGCTATGATTAAAGGTGAACAATTTTCGAGAAACCTTGGAGGTCTCCATATGCATCATTATACATTGATCGGCAATCCTCTGGGACATTCCATGTCCCCGATGATCCATGAACGCCTCTTTGCACTGAAGCATCGTGAGGCGGATTATACCCTTACCGCCATTCCCACGGAGGAGCTTGCGCAGCGTGCACAGGAGCTGCGTGCACTGAATGGCTATAACATTACCATTCCGCATAAAATGGATATCATTCCGTTCCTTGATGAACTGGATGAGACAGCAAAGCGTTACAATTCCGTCAACTGTGTGGCAAACCGTGACGGGAAATCCATCGGCTATAATACCGACTGTGAGGGCTTCCTGCGAAGTGTGCAGGGTATGCCGCTCAACGGCAGGGTACTGCTCATCGGCTGCGGCGGCGTCGGCAGAATGATGGCGATCGAAGCTGCACTTCACGGTGCGGCCGAGCTGGTTCTGATGGTGCTGCCGTCGGATGTGCCGCTGGCGGAAAAGCTCATCACAGAGATCCATGCCCTCGTACCGAAGGCATATGTCAGGATCACCCTTACGGGCAGCGATGCGTGCGGAGCGCTTGGCAGCTTTGATCTGCTGATGAATGCCTGCCCCGTCGGAATGTATCCGAAAACGAACGCCTGCCCCATCAGCGACGAGCAGCTTTCCCTGTGCGGACATGTGTTTGATGTCATCTACAACCCCACCGAGACCCAGCTCATCCGCAAGGCAAAGGAATTGGGCAAGCCCGCTGTCGGCGGTGCGGCAATGCTTGTCTGGCAGGCAGTGCGTGCCCATGAGATCTGGGACGGCGATACCTATACGAATGAAGAAGTACAGGGCATCATCCGTGAACTGGAGGAAACCGTGAACCGTGATTTCCCCGTACAGGAGGACTGAGTGATGACAATTTTTCTCTGCGGGTTTATGGGCTGCGGCAAGAGCACCGTGGGTGCAAAGCTTGCAAAGCACCTTGACTGCCCGTTTGTCGATATGGATGCCTACATTGAAGAACAGGCGGGGATGACCATTCCCGAGATCTTTGCACAGCACGGCGAGCCGTATTTCCGTGATCTGGAAACGGAGGCGATCCGGGTGCTTGCTGCCCGTGACGGCGTGATCGCCTGCGGCGGCGGTGCAATGCTCCGTGAGGAAAATGCACAGATCGCTGCGGCACACGGCAGCGTGGTGTATCTGGACGTGCCGTTCCATATCTGCTATCGCCGGATCGCTGATTCGGATCGCCCGATCGTCCGCCGCAGCACCCGTGAGGAGCTGCAGGAACTGTACGACAAGCGCCGTGTTATTTACCAGAAGCATAGTACCCATACTGCCGAAGCCGCCAAAACCCCAGCGGCCGCAATGCATGCGATATTAGAGGTGTTAGGAGAACAGGCATGATCATTTATAATGCTGAGATTTATTCCATGACCGAGGACGTCCATTTTTACGGCTATGTGGTCGTGGAACATGGAAAAATTACTGCGGTTGCGCAAGGACGTCCCGAGCATGTGACCGAAGAAGACATTGACTGCCACGGCGGCAGACTGCTGCCCGGCTTTATTGATGCGCATACCCACCTGGGAATTATCGAGGACGGGATGGATTTCGAAGGCGACGACTGCAACGAGATCTCCGATCCGTTCACGCCCCAGATGCGTGCGCTCGACGGCATCAATCCCTTTGACCGCTGCTTTGCCGAGGCAAGAATGAGCGGCGTGACTTCCGTTGTGGTTGCCCCCGGCTCTGCCAATGCCTGCGGCGGCGAAATGCTGCTGCTGAAAACTGCCGGCCGCTGCACGGATGAGATGGCGATGATGGCATGCGGCATGAAATTTGCCCTCGGTGAAAATCCGAAATCCGTTTACAGCGACCGTGACGAGACCCCCGTCACCCGTATGGCAACGGCGGCGCTCATCCGTGAGGGACTGCAGAAGGCGAAGCTCTATGCGGAGCGTCTGCACCGCTTTGAAGAGCATCCCGATGAGGAGGAAATGCCCGAGTATGACGCAAAGTGCGAAGCACTCCTGCCCCTCCTCAATGGCGACCAGAAGGCACATTTCCACTGCCACCGTGCGGATGATATCTGCACGGCACTGCGGATCTGCAAGGAATTCGGGCTGGAATGCGTCATCGTTCACGGAACGGGTGCGCATGTGGCAGCCGATCTGTTTGGTGAGATGGGCATTTCCGTGATCGCAGGTCCCATCATCTGCGACCGCTGCAAGCCCGAAATGCGGGAGCTTGCCCTGTCCAATGCAGCGATCCTGCACGACCGTGGCGTGAAGCTTGCCATTTGTACCGACCATCCCGAGGTGCCGATCCAGTACCTGGCGCTGTCCGCAGGACTTGCCGTCAAGGGCGGTCTGTCCCGTGAGGCAGCACTGCGTGCCATTACTTCCGAGGCAGCCGATATCCTGGGCGTTTCCGACCGTATCGGCAGGATCGAGGAAGGACTCGACGCAGACCTGGTGCTGTTTGCGGATGATCCGTTGAACGTGATGAATGATCCCGTCTGGGTGATGATCAACGGAAAGATTCTGGAAAGCTGAGAAAAGGAGCTGAAATCCATGAGAACCATCACTGTACAGGAAATCACGGATGCCGTTGCAGCGCTCTGCATCCGTGCGAATAAAATTCTCCCCCGCAATCTGGAGCAGAAGATCTCCGCATGTGCGGCACAGGAGCAGTCCCCCGTCGGCAAGGCGGTGTTCGATGATCTCATCGCAAACCTGCAGGCGGCAAGGGAAGAGGACATCCCGATCTGTCAGGATACCGGCATGGCTGTTGTGTTTGTGGAGCTGGGACAGGATGTCCATATCGAAGGCGGCACACTGCGTGAAGCCGTCAATGCCGGCGTCTCCAAGGGCTATACCGAGGGCTATCTGCGCTGCAGCGTGGTCGGTGATCCGCTGGAGCGTGTAAATACCGGAGACAATACCCCCGCAGTGCTCCACCTGGAGCTTGTGGAGGGCGAGCAGGTGAAGATCACCGTCTGTCCGAAGGGTTTCGGCAGCGAGAATATGTCCGCCATGAAGATGATGACCCCGGCAGCAAGCCATGCGGATATCGTGCAGTATGTCACCGACTGCATTGCCAAGGCAGGCAGCAACCCCTGCCCCCCGATCGTGGTGGGTGTGGGAATCGGCGGAAACTTCGAGCATTGTGCGTATCTGGCGAAGAAAGCACTCTGCCGTGACGCAGCGATCCGCAACCCCAAGCCCCTCTATGCGGAGCTGGAGCAGAAAATGCTCGATTCCATCAACAAGCTAGGCATCGGGCCGCAGGGCTTCGGCGGTACCGTGACAGCGCTGTGCGTGAATATTGAGGAAGCCCCGACCCATATCGCCGGTCTCCCCGTTGCAGTCAATGTCGGCTGCCATGTGACGAGACATGCGGAGATGGTGCTGTAATACAAATTTCCCAGACCTCCTGCCATGTTAAATCTAAGCACGGCATACCCGTTCGTCTCGACACCATCCTGCCTCTGCTCAGGACATTCGGCGCATGTAGGGGGCTTCGCCACCTACAGCCCCCCCAGTATATAGCCGAAAAGCACTCCGTAGGAGGGCGGGGCAGGGTGCGGCAGCACCCTACTTAATC
>JAZPZJ010000102.1:0-2603 GCA_045544635.1 Oscillospiraceae bacterium | reverse complement strand
GCCTACGATCCGACTTCCTACATGCGCCGAAGGCGCAACTAAGAATAAAAAACTAGTCCAGCCGTGCGCCGCAAGGCGCACTGGCTGGACGGGACTTTTTTGACAGACCAAAGCGCCCCACGCATATGGGACGCCTTCTGCACTTATAACACCTTCGACAAAAATTCCTGCAGTCTCGGGTTCTTCGGCTGGGAAAAGAACGCCTGCGGCTCGTTTTCCTCCATGATCCTGCCGTCATCCATGAAGATCACACGGGACGCCACCTCACGGGCAAAGCCCATCTCATGCGTCACCACCACCATGGTCATGCCCTCTTCGGCAAGCTCACGCATCAGCTCCAGTACCTCACCGACCATCTCCGGATCCAGTGCGGAGGTCGGCTCGTCAAACAGAATCACCTCGGGATTCATCGCCAGCGTTCTCGCAATCGCAATACGCTGCTTCTGTCCGCCCGAAAGCTGGTTCGGATACTGCTCCGCCTTGTCGGAAAGCCCGACCTTCCGCAGCAGCTCGTCCGCCCTTGCATCCGCCTCTGCCTGCTTCATCAGCCCAAGCTTCACCGGCGCAAGCGTGATGTTCTTCCGGATCGTCAGATGCGGAAACAGGTGGAAATGCTGGAATACCATGCCCATCTTCTCACGCACCGCATACAGCCGCTTCTCCGGCATCGCCGTCAGATCCTCGCCGTCGAACAGGATCACACCGCCCGTCGGCTGCTCCAGCCGGTTCAGACAGCGCAGGAATGTGCTCTTACCGGAGCCGGAAGGCCCGATGATGACCACCTTTTCGCCCTTTTCAATGGTCGTGGTAATGCCCTTTAAAATATGCAGATCACCGAAATGCTTCTGCAGATCCTTAACCTCGATCACTCTTCGCCAGCCTCCTTTCCAGCAGTGTGACAAGCTTCGTCAGAATCATCACCAGCACCAGATAGATCAGCGCCACCGCAATCAGCGGCATGAACGGCTCATAGGTAATGCTCTGGATCGTATCGCCGCCCTTGGTCAGATCCATCAGGGCAATGTTGCCCGCAACAGAGGTTTCCTTGAGCAGTACAATGAATTCGTTCGCAAGCGCCGGCAGAATATTGCGGAATGCCTGCGGCAGAATGATGTAGATCATCGTTTTCGGGTAGTTCATGCCAAGGCTTGCGCCGGCTTCAAACTGCCCGTTGTCAATGGACATGATACCGGAACGGACGATCTCGGCAACATACGCACCGGAATTGAGTCCGAATGCCACCACCGCCACAAAGACCTTCGAAATATCCATGGACGCAAAAATGACGAAATAAATGATCATCAGCTGCACCAGCACCGGCGTACCACGGATCACCGTGAGGTAGATCTTCGCAAAGAAATTCAGGATCTTCAGTTTCCCCGTCTTGTCATGGGTCGCACGGATGATCGCCACCAGAAATCCCAGCACAAGACCTAAAATCAGGGCAAAGAATGTCACCTGCAGCGTCACCAGAAGACCATCCACAAGGTACAGATAGCGGTCGTCCTGAATGAACGCCTGATGGAATTTATCCGCTAAATTTTCAAAAAAGCTCACGCAGCTCCTCCCTTCTGAACAGAGATTTCCGGCGAAGAGATTTCATCCGCCGGAAACCGCATCCATCGTTATTCCTTTACAATGATAACCTGTGTGGAGGTTGCATAGCCCTGTGTGAAGGATACGTTCTCCAGACGATCCTCCGTCACTGTCATGCCGGCAACGCCGACATCCGCCTTGCCGCTCTTGACTGCGGCAATAATGGAGTCGAAGTCCATGTTGGTGATCTCAAGATCCATGTTCAGTACATCGCACACTGCCCACATCATATCCACATCAATACCGATGACATTGCCGTTATCCATGCTCTCATAGGGCGGGAACTCAGCATTGGTCGCCATGATGATGGTACCGTTCTCACGGGAAAGGCTCTCATCGGGCACATAGGAAACATAGTCCGCATCCACGCCGATCCAGTGGGCAGTGATCTCATCGAGCGTGCCGTTCTCCTTGAGTTCTGTCAGTGCGCCGTCGATCTTGCCGCCCAGCTCTTCGTTATCCTTGGCATAAGCGATGGCGTATTCTTCGACAACAAAGGGATCGTCGAGGATCTTGAGTCCCTCGTTCTTGGAAACGAAGACATTGGCAGGTTCGCTGTCGATGATGACCGCATCGACCTTGCCCTGTGTCAGCGCCATCACAGCGTCCGCACCCTTGTTATAGCCCTCAACGGCAGCGCCCTCGATATCGCCGGCGAAGATATAGCCGGTGGTACCCATCTGGGTGCCGATCTTTGCATTCACGAGGTCATCCGCACAGGTCACGACCTTTGCCTCTCTGCCGCCGCAGGCAGTCATTGCCGCAGTCAGCATTGCGGCTGCTGCCAGCATTGCAATTGTTCTTTTCATGTATCTGATTCCTTTCCGATTGATCGTTTGTTGTCCTTTACAGGACATTACTTACTATTATAATCGAAAACTGCAAAAAAAGCAAGAGTATTTCGAAAATATTTGTAAAATCGGAAGAAAAAAGAAAAAGCTTTCAAAAAATCTTATCAGGTTCAAAGGACGGAGTCCTTTGGCGGGTTTGAGGGTACGCAGTACCCT
>JAZPZJ010000101.1:0-14946 GCA_045544635.1 Oscillospiraceae bacterium | reverse complement strand
GTGCTGGTAAGAGGCGACACAAAGCTCACTGTTAACGATGGCTATTTCAGAAGTTGGTATTACGGATTGTATCAGACAGGCAACACTAAGGTTATCATCAATGGCGGAATGTTTGGGGATGATGAAGACCCCCATAGCTTTGGCTTTTATATGGACGGTGGAACTGCAAGAATTTACAGCGGAAGCTTTTACGGAAATACAGCGGGAGCTTATGCAAAAAGCGGAGACATCTGTATCAGCGGAGGATATTTTAAAATGACAGAAGACGCAGGATACGGAGCATTTTCGTATAATGTAACAGCAGTCAGTGCCGAGATAATCCGTGGAGACTTCAGAGGAGCAAAAGGAATCTCAACCCGTTGGGATCTGTTTGATGAGTTTACAGAAACAAGTCCGAGCAATTATATTGCGTATGGCTCGACCGCAAGAGATTCCGGAAAGTCGATTGACCTTTCCGAATTCACAACACATATCGGCGAATATTATCTTGAAGTTACAACAACCAAGCCTGTATTTACCTTACAGCCTGAGGATGTAACTATCTATGAAGGCGGAAGTGCTGAGTTTAAGGTGAAAGCTGATCATGCTGACAGCTATGTCTGGTATCTCACAGATGCGGATGATGATTCTCTTCAGCCCTATGACTGGTCTTATGTAGAGCGTTATTGTGATGTATCGGGGATAGAATCGGATACATTGATCATTGCAAATGCCGGGAGCTGGCTGAATGACAAGGCGGTTTACTGCGAAGCCTACAATGGCACATATAAATTATCCGATACAGCGTCCATTACCATTAAACCTACTGTAAGAGGTGATGTGAATGCGGATGATCAGTTTACAGTAACGGATTTGATCATGATGCAGAAGTGGCTGATCAATGCACCGGATGTATCTCTGACAAACTGGCGTGCAGGCGACCTGTGCACGGATGGTGTGATCAATGTGTTCGATCTGAGTATTATGAAACGTGATCTGCCCAAGTAATACGAATAAATATGCAAAAAAGCGCTGCAACATCATGTTGCGGCGCTTTTCAGATGATTAGTGTTTCGATTCTTCCAGAATATCTGCAAATGTCTGGCGAAGCTCCTCTGCCTTGATTGCAGAGTCTGCCTTGCCATAAAGAACTGCATTCGATGCGTCACGGAATGCGGCGATCAGCTCTTCGTTCTCAAAATACGGACTGATGACTTCCATATCCTGCGAATATTCGTTCATTTTAAGAAATGCATTGTACTGCATACCTTCCAGATGATCATTTTCTGCAAGATAATGCTGTGCAGCATCACTCAACGGAATGCCCTTTTCCGTGCGCTGCAGCTCTGCCATCTCTTCGGAGTTGAGCAGAAAATCCAGCAGCATTGCGGCTTCTTCGGGATGATCCGTGTTTTTGCTGATTGCGTACATCGTCGCCGGCTTTGCATACCAGCCCTCTACTTCATCCGTATCTTCCATAACCGGATAATCCGCCACCACATATTCGTAGCCGTTATGGATTGCACGATCGCAATAGCTTGAACCATCGCTCAGCCACGCTACGATTCCGGCGTATATGCCGTCTTCCGGTGCAAGCCGCTCAAAGTATTCCACCTGCGGCATTACCTTGCTCTCGATCAGGCTGCGGTAGAATTCCAGCATGATCTGGACATCCTCCGCCGTGAAATTCAGTTCTCCGTCCATGGTCATGAACTGCTTGCCGGAAACCTGCTCTGCATAGCCGGTAATAAAGAACCAGGAAGATTTTGAGGTCATGGCGATCGGATAGACCTGCCCCTGCATCACTTCGGCAGCTTCAAAGAAATCGTCCCATGTTTTAGGAATTCCGAGTCCGTAGGAATCATAGATCGTCTTGTTGATGTACACACTCTGCGTATTCAGGGCGATCGGAATTGCGTTAAGTTTGTCGTTCTGCATGCCGAAATTCAGCTCGTCCTGCGTAAAATTAGAAAGATCCACATGCTCCGAGAGCTGGCGGATGTCATAGAATCCCTCGCCGTCCGGCGAATACTGCTCGATCCACGCATAATTGATCTGCATCACATCGGATTCGGTATTCGAAACCATCTGCAGGTCGCTTCTTGCCTGATAACCCGACCATTCGGAATAATTACAATTGACATTGATATGGGGATACAGCGTCTCAAAGGCTTTGACCGCAGCGATGGTATATTCATTGCGCTGATCGTTGCCCCACCAGGAGAGGGAGATCTCGATCTGTTCTTTATGGGAGGTAATGACGGGCTGCTGGGTGCAGCCTGCAGCGTGGAGCAGCAGAACGGACGCTGCTAACAAAGAAAGTCTGCGTTTCATTTGAGTTCCTCCGTATAGAGCGTGTAGGTGTCCTTACCTCTGTGCTTCGATTCGTACAGCGCCTTGTCCGCACACTGATAAAGTGTGTTGAAATCCCTGCCATGCTGTGGGAAGAATGCAACACCGACACTTGCGGAGATCTTATAATCGCCGCCCTCGCCGGCATAGTTGTGGTTGAAGGCTTCGCAAAGCTGGCGGCATTTTTCGGATGTATAGGTCACTGCATCACTGATGGTTGCAGATTTTGGCAGGTAGAGCAGGACACAGAATTCATCACCGCCAAGTCTGCCGAGGAAATCATCCGCACGGAATACCGTGTGCAGGATCTCGCCAACACCTGCAAGCACCTGGTCACCGTAAATATGTCCAAGTGTGTCGTTTACGCCCTTGAAATTATCAACGTCGATCAGGATGAGGGCGTATTTTTCAGGTGCGTTTTCAAGGTGGAACGCTCTGTCGGCGGATTCCTCGAAGGAGCGCTTGTTCAGTACGCCTGTGAGCTGGTCAATATGCGCCTTATTGTCGAGTACCTTCACCATGCGGTTGACCGGTGTGGAGATTTTATGGGACAGCCATACACTGACAATGGATGCCAGAACGACAGTGATAATGCCCACAATGATAATAAAGATCTGCACTTCGTTCTTTTCCTTGAGGATGATCTGGGTGGGAATGGAGCAGATCACACGCCAGTTGTCACCACAGCTGTTGACTGTGATGAGATATTCGTTGTCCATGGAGGTTGCAGCTGTCTGGGACGCAATGCGGCTGAGAATTTCGGGTGCCAAGGGAAGACCTGTTTCTCCATCCTGGGAGGAGTAGATCACGACATCGTTGTTTTCCACAAGACGCACGGTCATGTCGTTCATGCCGCCCGGATGCTCAAAGACATCCTCAAGCTCCGTGGTATAGAAGGAAGTGACGAGCAGAGCATTTTCATTGACCTGCTTGACATAGTAAATGCGCTTGAAATCGCCATTATAACCGGTTGCCCAGCCATCATTCGTACGGTGACGGTTGATCATAGCCGCTAGATCACTGTAGAGATTGTCACCGAACAGCTCAATCGTGCCATTGGAAACCTTGCCGACAACGTGATTGTTGCGGTAGACAATGCCGAAATCAACGAAGTTTTCCATAATACACAGATCAAAAAGCTTATCGGAAATTAGTTTTTCCGTGCTCAATGCCTCGTAGCCGTCTGCATTCGGATCGGTGGCGTCATATTGGTATACTTCCTCCGCCACGAAGATCAGCGCACCGGTCGTTTCCATTTTGGAAAGGTAGCTGTTGATATTCATCTTCATCTGAACATTCAAAGCGGAGCTCATGCTGCTGACCTTTGTTTTCAGAACATCATCCGTTTTATTCATGACCAGAATCGAGATAAAAAACGTGATAAACAGGATGATTCCGGTATATCCGAGGATCATGGATCGTTTGAGCCAATGGATCCGGTTCTGGTGCTGCTTGTCCGGCACGCGTGATCAGCTCCTTTCTGTAATGTTTTTGATGTCACAGGACAAAGTTGTATATTCTACTCTATTATAGCATATTATGCAACAAATTGCAATACTCTTTGTGAAAAATACTGTGAAAAAAGAACAGCAGGAGCAGCTAGAAAGCTGCTCCTGCCCGGTATACGTTTTATTCCGCAAACAAAGCGGTGGAAAGATAGCGATCGCCCGTGTCGGGAAGCAGGACAACAATGGTTTTGCCGCTGTTTTCCGGCTGCTTTGCCAGTGTGATCGCTGCATGCAGTGCTGCACCCGAGGAGATTCCGGCAAGTACTCCTTCGGTTCTGCCAAGGAGTCTTCCGGCTGCGCAGGCTTCATCTTCTGTCACAGTGATGATCTCGTCATAGATTTCGGTGTTGAGCACCTCGGGAATAAAACCTGCACCAATGCCCTGCAGACCATGTGCGCCAGCCGTACCCTTGGAAAGCACGGGCGAGCCAGCCGGCTCCACAGCTACAATGCGGACTGCGGGTTTGCGGGCTTTGAGGTATTCTCCAACACCTGTGATCGTACCGCCCGTTCCCACGCCTGCAACAAAGAGATCCACTTCACCGTCCGTATCGGCGTAGATCTCGGGACCGGTCGTCTTTCTGTGCGCCTGTGCATTGGAAGGATTGGTAAACTGCCCGGGAATGAAGCTGTTCGGAATCTCGGCTGCGAGCGCTTCTGCCTTTTCAATTGCGCCCTTCATGCCACGGCTGCCTTCGGTGAGTACGAGTTCCGCGCCGTAGGCTTTCATGAGCATACGCCGTTCCATGGACATGGTATCGGGCATGACAATGATTACCCGGTAGCCGCGTCCTGCTGCCACAGCAGCCAGTCCGATGCCGGTGTTGCCGCTGGTTGGCTCAATGATGACGGAATCCGCAGTGAGCGTTCCGTTGCGTTCTGCTTCGTTCAGCATTTCCAGTGCAACTCTGTCCTTTGCCGAGCCGCCCGGATTAAAAGCTTCAAGCTTCGCAAGCAGTCTGGCACCCAGATTAAGCTTCTGTTCCAGGTGCGTCAGCTCCAGTAAGGGTGTCTTTCCAATCAGCTGCTCTGCTGCAGTATAGATATTTGCCATGACAATTCCTCCGATTTTCAAGGTTTATGAGAAAAATACATGTTCAATGAAAATTTTCACACCAATGCCGACGAGGATCAGTCCGCCGACAAGCATCGCACGGCTGCCCAGCTTTTCGCCAAATTTCTTACCGAAACAGACGCCGATAATGGAACAGACGAATGTAACGCAGGCGATGAATGATGCGGCTGCGAGAATGCTGACATCCGGCAGTGCCGCAAAGCTGACACCGACTGCAAGTGCGTCAATGCTGGTCGCAATACCCTGCGTGAGCAGCAGAGGAGCAGTGAGCGTGCTGTGCGATTCCTCTTCCTTCTGGGAAAGCGCATCGTAGATCATTTTGCCGCCGATGTATCCGAGCAGCACCAGTGCGATGTAATGGTCCACTGCGGTGATATAGGATTCAAAGGTCTTTCCAAGGAAGAAACCGATCGTCGGCATCAACCCCTGAAAGCCGCCGAAGCACAATGCAATCGCAAGCATCTGGCTTTTTTTGAGCTTCGTACAGCAAAGCCCGTCGGAGATGGATACGGCAAATGCATCCATCGAAAGACCTACCGCAATCAAGAATAATTCTATGTATGACATATTGACTCCTTGTGTTTAATCCTCCGGCGCCTTCTTGGCAAGCTTTTCGGAATATTCTGCACGGAATTGCGCAAATGTGTCGTTGTCAATGGCTTCACGGATCTTTTCTGCCAGCGTATTATAGAAGTAGAGGTTGTGAGTGACCGCAAGTCTGCCGGCGAGCTGTTCGTTTGCCTTAAAGAGATGGCGTACATAGGCTCTGGAGAAATTACGGCAGGTCGGGCAATTGCACTGCGGATCAACTGGTCTCGGATCTGTTTCATATGCCTGATTCTTCAGATGGCGGATGCCTTCCCATGTAAATACAGTGCCATGTCTTGCATTTCTGGTCGGCATTACACAGTCAAACATATCAATGCCCCTTGCAACAGCTTCAATGATGTTGGACGGAGTACCAACCCCCATGAGGTAACGGGGCTTGTGTACCGGCATAAAGGGGGTCACCGCATCGAGTACCCGGTACATATCCTCCGTCGGTTCACCAACCGCAAGACCGCCGACTGCATAACCATCAAGATCCAGCTCTGCGATTTCCTGCATATGTTCCACACGCAGCTTCTCGAAGGTGCACCCCTGATTGATGCCAAAGAGCATCTGCTTGGGGTTGACGCAATCGGACGCAGCATTCAGTTCCGCCATCGCCGCCTGACAACGCTTGAGCCAGCGAGTGGTTCTTGCACAGGATTTTGCGGAATAATCGTACGGTGCAGGATTTTCCACACATTCGTCAAATGCCATTGCGATCGTGGAACCAAGGTTGGACTGGATACGCATGCTTTCCTCAGGACCCATGAAAATGCGTCTGCCGTCCAGATGGGACTGGAAGTACACACCCTCCTCCTTTATTTTACGCAGCTTGGCAAGAGAAAATACCTGGAATCCGCCGCTGTCCGTTAAAATCGGACGATGCCAGTTCATAAATTTATGGAGTCCGCCCATTTTCTTGACTACCTCATCACCGGGACGCAGGTGCAGGTGATAAGTATTACACAGCTCGACCTGACATTTCAGATCGACGAGATCGGGGGAGGAGATACCGCCTTTAATGGCAGCTGCCGTTCCGACGTTCATAAAGCAGGGAGTCTGTACTGTACCATGCACTGTTTCCAGTGTACCACGGCGTGCAAGCCCCTCATTTTTCAGTAAAGTAAACATAAACATTCTCCTGTCTTGTCATAATCATTTTATTATACCACATTTTTCGGAAAATGTAAAGCATTTCGGAGAAATAAAAAACGTTTCCGATTTCCCGGAAACGTTAAAACAATGTGTAGGGGAACTGTACAAAAAAAGAACTTCTGATTTCTCAGAAGTACTCATTATGCGTCTGCTGTGCAGACGTTGTATTGGTGCGGATAAAAGGACTTGAACCTTCACCCCCTTGCGAGGACTAGCACCTGAAGCTAGCGCGTCTGCCTATTCCGCCATATCCGCAGCGGTGTTTTCCTTAACTCAACAAGAAATATTATATCACAAACTTTTCCGTTTGTCAATACTTTTTTTCAATTTTTTTCTCTTTGGTGAAAATCATCTTTTTTGAAAAAAGGTATAGTCAAATGAAAGAAAATATGCTATAATATATATAATTATGCTTACAACGATCAAAGGAAGTGAAGTTATGGCGATCTATCTGGATAACGCCGCTACGACAAAACCAAGTGCTGCTGCGATTGAAGCTGTGACGCACTGCATGTCACAGGTCTATGGAAACCCCTCGTCCCTGCATCGGATGGGACTGGAGGCGCAGCTTCTGATGGATGATGCACGCAAGACCATTGCCTCCGCACTCGGATGCGATGCGAACATGATTCTTTTTACCTCGGGTGCAACGGAGGCAAGCAACCTTGCTATCCGTGGGGCAGCTGCTGCCTACGGCAAACGACGTCCTCACATTGTTACCTCCGCTGTTGAACATGCTTCCGTGCGCAGCACGATGGATGCACTGGAAACACAGGGATTTCAGATTACGAGAATCCGACCGAATGCACAGGGCGAATTCGACGCTGCGGATTTTCTCAATGCTGTTACAGAGGAAACCTGCCTTGTCAGCATGATGCTTGCCGAAAACGAAACAGGACGTGTCCTACCCGTGCAGAAGGTTTTCCGGATCCTCAAGAAACGGTATCCGCATATCATCACCCATTGCGATGCCGTACAGGCGTTTCTCAAGCTTCCGGTTCGTGTGAATGATCTGCAGGCGGATCTGCTTTCCGTCAGTGCCCATAAGATCCACGGACCTAAGGGCGTAGGTGCGCTGTTTGTCCGCAAGGGCGTGCGCCTGCTCCCGCTTGTGACGGGCGGCAAGCAGGAAAAATCCATCCGCCCCGGTACGGAGGCAATGCCCCTCATTGCGGGATTCGGCGCTGCAGTGCAGGAAATGTATCCGACCATTGCGCAGCGGTCTGCACATGCGGAGCAGCTCAGAAATTACCTTCTGCGGCAGCTTGCGCAGGATCCAGAACTGACTCTCAATAGCTCGGAACAGGGGACACCCTATATCGTCAATTTTTCCGTCAAGGGCATTCGTTCCGAGACAATGCTGCATTTTCTGGAAAGCAAAGAGATCTACGTTTCCAGCGGCTCCGCCTGTTCGAAAGGCGCCAAGAGCGGCGTGCTTTCTGCCTATGGTATCCCTGATGACCGGGCTGACAGTGCACTCCGTGTCAGCTTCTCTGAGGAGAATACAGAAGCCGATATTGACGCACTTCTGACAGCGATCGGGCAGGGAAAAGTCCAGCTCATCCACAAGTGATACATATATAATAGATAAGAGAGGAATTTTCAGATGAAAGAAGTTATTCTGGCGAAATTTGGAGAAATGGCACTGAAGGGACAGAACAAGAGCACGTTTGAGACGATTCTCATGAAGCAGATCAAGCGCCGCCTCAATCCCCTTGGGAAGTTCCTGTACAGCTGTGCACAGTCCACGATTTATATTGATCCGCAGGAGGACTGCATTGATCTTGATGAGGTGATTGCACGTCTGCAGAAGGTGTTCGGCATTGCGTCCATCTGCCGTGCCTGCGTCTGTGAGAAGGATTTTGCAGACATCACCGCCAAAGCAAAAGAATACCTCAGCGAAGTGCTTGAGGAAACCGATACCTTTAAAGTAGATGCGAAAAGAGCGGACAAGACCTTCTGCATGAAGTCCCCCGAGATCTGCCGTGAACTGGGCGGTAGCCTCTGTGAGCAGCATCCGCATCTGCGTGTCGATGTGAAAACCCCCGAGGTAACGGTCATGGTCGAGATTCGTGATACAAATGCTTTTGTACATGCGGTCAAGCTCAAGGGTGCGGGCGGTCTGCCCGTCGGCTGCAGCGGCAGAGCTATGCTCCTGCTTTCCGGCGGCATCGACAGCCCCGTGGCAGGTTACATGATGGCAAAGCGCGGCATTTCCGTTTCTGCGATCCACTTTGTCAGCCCGCCCTATACATCCGATCGTGCGCTGCTGAAGGTGGAGCAGCTCTGTGAGAAGATCACGGATTACTGCGGCGATATCAACTTCTACTGTGTTCCCTTTACCGAGATCCAGGAAGAACTCAAGCGTCGCTGCCCTGAGGAATACTTCACGATCCTGATGCGCCGTCTGATGATGGAGATCGCACAGCGCATCTGCGAAAAGGAAGGGTGTCTTGCCCTGATCACGGGTGAGAGTGTGGGGCAGGTTGCCAGCCAGACGCTCCATGCGATGGTCTGCACCGATGCTGTCTGCAGGATTCCGGTGTTCCGTCCGCTGATCGGTATGGATAAAACCGAGATTATCGAGATCGCCAGAAAGATTGATACCTTTGATATCTCGATCCAGCCCTATGAGGATTGCTGCACGGTATTTACCCCCAGACACCCCAAGATCCGTCCTCAGCTTTCGCTCATTGAGGAAGCACAAAAAGCCGGAAATTTCGAGGAAATGGTCGGAAAAGCGGTTGCCGGTACGGAAATGAAGCGTTTCAGAGTCCAGCTTTGATGTTAAAAGAATTAACTTAACTTTGTGATATGAACCTGATTTTTGGTGAAAACGCTATGTTTGAACATGACGAAATTATTGATGTTGTCGATTTCTCAGAATATGATATCGGAAATCTTGACAAAACAGTTACAAGTGTTGTAAAATTATTAGAGCAAAAGCAGGAAACCATTGCAACAGCAGAAAGCTGTACGGGCGGAATGCTTTCTGCGTACTTGACATCAGTTGATGGTGCATCAGCAGTTTTTGAATGCGGACTCTGCACCTATGCAAACAGAATCAAGGAAATGCTGCTGCATGTGCCTGCCTCTGTTCTGGAGGAACACGGTGCTGTCAGCGCACAAACCGCAGAAGCCATGGTGAATGGATTACAGGAACTGACCGGCGCCGATCTTTGTGTATCGGTTACCGGAATTGCAGGACCGCAGGGCGGAACACCGGATAAGCCTGTCGGCACGGTGTATGTTGGGTTTTGTTACAGGGAACAGCGGACAGTGTATTTGCTGAAGCTGTGGAACGCAGATGGACACGGACGTAGCTTTAACAGAGCAATGACGGCTGCATTCGTGATGAGAACAGCAGAAAGATTACTGATGGAGGAACATGGATGAGCAAGGAACCGGAAACATCGGTAGATTCTCAGGAACTGGATCATCCGGAACTTCCGGAGGAGACTTCGGAAACACCGGCGGAGCCTGTAGGTGAGGAGATTCCGACAGAGGAACTCCCTGCGGAACAGGATCCTGAGCGTACACCATTGATGGAAACGCAAGGAAAAAGCGATAAAATACTGGCGATCAAATCTGCATTGAAACAGCAGGAGGAACAGCGCCAGCAGGAAGAAACCATGCTGCAGATTGCAGACAAGGTAAAAAAGTACAAGTCAGCCAAGACACATCTTCCGGAACAGATGCCGGAAGAACCTGTGGATACAGAGATACAGCCCGATGCAGCGGAGGAATCCCTTGCAGAAGAGCCGGCAGAATCTCTGGATGCGCTGGAGGCTTCTGCTGAAACAGAGGAGTTTTCTGCGGATAATGCAGAGAAATCCGAAGAAACTGCAGAGGATGTGCAGTCTGATGATACGGCGGAGGATGTACAGTCCGAAGAAACGGCAGAGTCCGAGTCGGAAATCCCCCCCGAACCGCAGGAAACTGTAAAAAAGAAGAAAAAGAAGAAAAAAGCGAAGAAATCCAAGAAGAAAAAATCCAAAAAGAAGAAGGGCTTTTCGCTCTTTCCGAAGAAAGGCGACAGCATTCTGGAAGCAGTGCGCAAATGCGTATTTCTTGCTTCCTCAGCGATTTTCGTTGTCTGCCTGTGTCTGATTGCGGATTACTTCTGGGAGAATTACCAGAATGCACAGCTCTCCGATGATCTGCGCACGATGTATTCCATGGATGTTTCCGATCCGGAAGCAACGGAACCTCCGACCGAGGATCTGGGACCGGGTTATGAATACTATGGATATCTCTCCGGTGCTGAAAATCTGCTTGCGGTGAACCCCGATGTTGTCGGTTGGATCTCCATTCCGGGTATGGATATCAGCTATCCCGTGCTCCAGCGCAAGGGGCAGGTGGATGGCAATGACTATTACCTGAAGCGGAACATCTACGGAGAAGATGCACATGCCGGATCCATTTTCATGGACTACAGAAATGATTTTGATTATGTGGTCGATGGAAGAAAGATCTGTGAGAATTCCGGCAATCTGATTATTTATGGTCATAATATGCATGATTACTCCATGTTTGGCAGCCTCAAGCATTACATTAATTATGCAGACCATTACAGCGAGCATCCGATCGTCGAACTCAATTCCAATTACCGTAAATATAAGTACAAGATTTTCGGTATGATCATTGTGGATATTGATGATGAGACGGATACAAAATTCGACTACTGGAACCAGCTGGATTTCCCGGATGAGCGTGCTTTTTATGATTATGTCAATGAGATCAAGCGAAGAACCATTCGTCTGAATGATGTGGATGTGAAATACGGCGATGAGCTGCTGACACTTTCCACATGCAATAGTACATTCAGTGAAGGACGCCTTGTAGTATTTGCCCGTAAGCTCAGAGAAGATGAGGATCTGTATGCAGGTACGCAGACAAGTACCGAGAATCCGAATATCAAATGGCCGAACAGCTACTACAGATGGCACAAGAATACGTATGATCCCGATGCGGAGTTTGTACCATACGGTTGATCTTCTGAGGGGATGATACAATGGCACTGGATAAGAAAATGGTTCTGACCGGCGCAACCTGTCTTGCGGCTGCGGTATGCTTTGCGGTGTTTTATTATGTTTCACGAGGAACAGGAACACCGACTGTTGAGCTTACTGCGCCAACAACTGTCGAGACGACGGAAGCGACGGAAGCAACCACGGAAGCAGGCGTTTATCTTGCAGAATTCGGACAGCCGAATGATCTGACAGGGCTTGCCAAAACACTTCTGCGGATGAATCCGGATACAGTCGGATGGATCCGCATTGAAAACACAAAGGTTGATTACCCCATTGTTCAGAGTGAGGATAATGATTACTATCTGGACACCGGGTTCGATCATAAGCCCAACCGTGCCGGTGCGGTATTTATGGATTACCGGGATGTGTTTGGCTTTGATGTGTCCGGTCAATCGGACAACATTGTCATTTATGGGCACAACATGGCGAATAACACCATGTTTGGCTCCCTGCGGCGCTACCGTCAGGATTATACTTACTATGAGACGAATCAGTATATTGATGTCTGGTCAAACTACGACCATTATTCCTATGTTATCTTCGGTCTTGTGATCACGGATGGCAGTGCCGAAGCAGAATGGCGCTATTGGGATATGGAGGAGTTTGCGACACAGCAGGAATTTGAGGATTACGTCTCCACCGTGCGCAGAAAAAATCTGGTGGACATTGATGTGGATGTGCAGTACGGTGACCAGCTCCTGACATTGTCCACCTGCTATTCCGATGCGGACGATTCCAGATTTCTCGTGATTGCACGAAAAATGCGTGAGGGAGAAACCTCCGAGACACTGGTGCGCCGTCCACAGGAAGCGACAGAGAAAGAGTAAAGAGAACTAACAGCAGAACCGGAGACACTTTGAGCATCACAGGCAGCATCCTCGTCCAGAGGAAATAAAACCGAGTAATCGGCAAGATGGAGTTATATGATGAAGATTCGAATACCGAAGAAACATGTTGCAGTGGGTCTTGCAGCACTCTTAATGGCGAATGGTTATCAGCTTAACACCGTCATTGCAGAAACAATGACGGAAACCGATACCGAAACCATGACGGCAGTCAGCACACCGGCAGAAACAGGAACAGAGGAATCCGAAACAGAATCAGAAAAGCTGAGCAGTGTGACTGTTGTACATACTGCTGAGACAACAGAAGAAGTATATCAGCCCACGGATTGGTGGAAAGCGGATCTTGCAGCGTATGCAGACAGCTTTTCTCTGGTCAGCTATGAGGCTGTCACAAATCCCGGCGCCGTCTCTGAAGACGGAGAACTGACGGAAGAAGAAGCGGTCCTGATTGCACAGGGTCAGACAAATGATACCATTGTTTCGGCTGGACAGGCGGATTCCGCTGTATCCAGTGTCGAGAATGGTCATTTCGCCTTCACGACCTACGGTTATGGACATGGCGTAGGCCTGAGTCAGAATGGTGCGAATTTTTACGCAAAGTATGCCGGCTGGAATTATCAGGATATCCTGTTCCATTATTATCCCGGTACAACCCTGATGAATACCGGCACCGCAGAAACTGAGCTTGTTACAGTGGATGGCGTGCCCGGCGATGTCCTGATGCAGGTCGCAGAGATCGTCAACCGTGAGATCGGTCCTTCCTTCCATGTAGAGACGATCAAAGCACAGGCTGTTGCAATTTATACCTATATCAAGTACTATAACGGCGATTCCCATGACCTCAAGGGCAAGCCGAATCCGTCCCAGAAGATCATTGACGCATGTGCATCCGTGCTGGGCGAAGCGCTGTATTACGATAATCATTTCGCATTAACGATGTTCTATGCATCCAGCGGCGGCATTACCGCCAACTGCAATGATGTCTTTACAGCAGATATCCCGTATCTGCGCAGTGTTGCCAGTGCCTATGATGCGGCATATGATCCGCATTACGGCGAAGTGATCTATTTCTCCGTGGAGGAGCTGAGAAGAAAGCTGCAGAATGCCTACGGCATCACACTTTCTTCCAATCCCGAGAACTGGATCAAGATCATCGAGGGCAACGGCGGCTATGTCAATAAGGTTGTGATCGATGGAAAGGTCACCGTTCGTGGTAATTCCTTCCGTTCCGTGATGGGCTTCAAGTCCCCGAAGTTTACCTATATCTGTTCTGTATCCGACACAGCGGAACAGGAGTATGTGCAGCCGACGGAACCGATTTCTACCACACCGGTGCAGACGCAGCCCGAAGTGACAATTGCGACCACACAGGCGCCGAAAGAAACGGCAGCACCGGCTGTTTCCACAACCACAACTGTTGTGACGACTGTTGCAGAAGCGCCTGTTGAATCAGAACCGACAATGACAGAAACAGTCAGTGAAGCGGCAGAGCTTACAGAATAAAGAGAATATCAGCAGAGATCGGGGATCTCTGCTGATTTTTTTATCCGGCTACTTGACAAGCGACGAAAAAAATGATATAATATCTCTAGTATATTTGATAAATGCGATGACGGAGAGAAGTAACAAGGGAAATCACTCAAAGTGAGTGCGGGATAGTGAGAACCGTGCAGCGGAGCCTTTGCGAATAACACTCCAGAGCAGTAAACTGAACGTCAGCGTTCTGACCAGTAGGGGCACCGTAGCCGTGCGTTAAACGGAAACGCTTGTCAGAGCGTAAGTGACCGCATAAGCGGTAATTTAGGTGGCACCACGGAAGTTCTACTCCGTCCTATTTTTGCGAATAGGGCAGGAGTATTTTTATTTATCTGAAAGGAAGCGGTTTTATGAAACACATTGACATCAAAGTGATTAAGGAAGCTTACAATTGTCCGGAGCGTATCGGTACAGAAGTAACCGTATGCGGCTGGGTCAGAACAGCAAGAAATTCCAAGAATGTTGCATTTATTGAGCTCAACGACGGTACAACACTTGAGCATCTCCAGATCGTTGTGGAAAAGGATCAGAATCCTGATTACAAGGAGCCCAGAGTGGGTACTTCCCTGAAGGTTACCGGTAAGGTTGCAGAGGGACGCAACAACACAGTGGAGATCTCCGCAGCGCCCGAGAATATTATCGTGCTCGGTGATTGCCCGACAGATTATCCACTCCAGAAGAAGGGTCATACGCTGGAATTCCTGCGTACCATGCCCCATCTGAGAGGCAGAACAAATGCGTTCAACGCTATCCAGAGAGTCCGCTCCGTAATGGCAGCAGCCATTCACCAGTTCTTCCAGGAGAAAAACTACGTTTATATCAACACACCTCTGATCACCGGCAGCGACTGTGAGGGCGCCGGCGAGATGTTC
>JAZPZJ010000100.1:0-7701 GCA_045544635.1 Oscillospiraceae bacterium | reverse complement strand
CAGCGGTCTTGAGTTCCTTTTCGATCTGCTGGTAGTGCAGGTCATAGATCTTGGTGCCGCTCTTGGAAAGAACTGCAATCTCATCATGCTCGAGAAGATAATAATTCTTTGTATACTTCAGAATTGCTGTCACATCGGACGCAATGAAGCTCTCGTCCTCGCCGACGCCCACAATCAGGGGGCTTTCACGGCGGACTGCAAATACTCTGTCGGAGAAATCTGCAAAAATAATACCCAGCGCAAAGGAGCCTTCCAGCTCGTGCATGGTTTCTACAATCGCATCAATGGGATTGCCGTGGTTGTTCTGGTAGTAGTAGTCCAGCAGCTGTGCCACAACCTCGGTATCGGTATCACTTGCAAAGCTTCTGCCCTTGGAAATGAGGAACTCCTTCAGACGCTTGTAATTCTCAATAATACCGTTATGTACCAGTGTTACGCTGCCGCCGCCGTGGGGATGGGAGTTGCGGTCGGACGGTTCACCGTGGGTTGCCCATCTGGTGTGGCCGATTCCGGCAAAGCCCTGGGGCTTGCCCTCCGCTTCCATCTTTGCGCGCAGGTCATCGAGTCTGCCCTTGGACTTTGCCACGCAGATTTTCTGATTCTGGAACACGGCAATTCCGGCAGAGTCATAACCTCTGTATTCAAGCTTGGAAAGACCGTCGAGCAGCACATCAGCGCACTCACGACCTCCAACATATCCAACGATTCCGCACATAAACAATAATCTCCTCTCTATAATCTGTATACCTATTATAATAATCACGATATGCAGCAAATCGCCGCATCTCCTATTTTATTCGCTATACATTCACCATTATACCATACCGCATAGGAAATTGCAACACCTTTCCATCAATTTTATCTGTTTTTCAGTAATTCATCACATGGAATCCGGCTGTTTTGCACAAACAGGGATTTTGGGATCGTTTGTTGCCATTTGCATTTTATACATGATTTTTTCACAAATCTTATTGACAAAAAGAAAATTATATGGTATAGTAAAGATACAAAAAATCTGAAAAGGAGTCAGATACGATGAAAATTTTTAAGAAAGCACTCTCCGCTGTTACAGCGAGCGCTCTGACGCTCTCTCTGGCAGCAGCAGGCAGCACCGCGATGCTCAGCACCGTTAATGCTGCTGACCTCGATTCCATGACTGCGATGCAGCTCGTTGAGGACATGGGTACCGGCTGGAACCTTGGTAACTCTTTTGACTGCACCAACACATGGACAAACCCGCTGACTGTTGAAGCAATTGAAACCGCATGGCAGAATCCTGTAACCACCCAGAGCATCATTGATGCTGTTGCATTCTACGGTTTCAACACCATCCGTATTCCTGTCACCTGGTACCAGATGACAAGCGGCAATACCATCAACGAGGAGTACCTTGCACGTATCAAGGAAGTTGTGGATTACTGCTACGCAAATGATCTGTATGTCATCATCAATATGCACCATGATGGTCTGTCCGGCAACTGGCTGTACAACGGCACAGGCGCACAGACACAGTTTACCACAATGTGGACACAGATCGCAAACTATTTTGCAGATTATGACCGTCATCTGGCATTTGAGGGCTGGAACGAGATCGACTGGGATTACAGCACACAGCTGACCATGGGTCAGGCATTCGTTGACGCAGTTCGTGCAACCGGCGGCAACAATGCAGATCGTCTGCTGATCATCCCCGGCAAGAACACCAACTTCGACGCCACTGTAAGCACCAGCTACCAGCTGCCGACTGACAGCGCCAATATGCTGGCTGTCGACATCCACTACTATGATCCGACAACCTACACTGTTTACTCCGATGATGATGATCAGTGGGCAGGCACCAGCCAGACACCGGTCAACACCTGGGGTACAGACGCTGAGGTTGCTGAGGTTAAGAACGACTTCCTGCAGCTGCAGAGCCGCTTCACAAGCCAGGGTATTCCGGTGATCATCGGTGAGTACGGCGTTGAGAACTACAACAAGCCCGACGATCAGGGTCGTCTTCTCTTCACAGAGACCGTTGCTTCTGAGGCTTACAATGCAGATGGTATCTGCGCTTGCCTGTGGGATTCCTCCAATGGCGGCGACATGAAGTATTTCGACCGTGTATCCCAGTCCTGGCTGAATGCTGAATTCGGCGAGTTCTACAAGGAGCTGTCCGGCGGCACATATGTCAACGAAGATGGTCTGATCCTGACTGACAGAATCACAATGACATCCACCAGTGACAGTGAAGTTCTGGTTGATATTTCTGCATTCAAGGGCAAGGCAGTGATCAAGGAAGTCATCTGGTCCGTTAATGTAGAAGGTCTGACCGATGCTGGCTACTATGGTCTGGTTGGTTTCCAGGCAAATGTAACGGATGATGCAACCCAGTCCGAGCACAACTATGCATATCAGGGCGTTTCCATCGCAAATGAGTCCGATGTTTACACCACAGGTGTTGCTGATGGATGGCTTGACGGAAATGATGAAGCATATGTAGGCTACTCCCTGGATTATGATTACATCAAGATCGCAGTATGGTACATCGGTTCCGACGGAACTGCACCGACTGTTACCATGAATCCTGAAGTTACCATCGTATTCGAGGATGCAATCTGGGTAACACCGGATTATGAGATTCCGGAAGAAGAAACTACTGAGGAAGATCCTACTGTAGAGGACACTACTGTGGAGGACACTACTGTAGAGGATACTACTGTGGAGGATACTACCGAAGATCCCGGCGAAACGACTGTAGTTTACGGCGACGTTAACTGCGACGGTACCGTTAACATCATGGATGTTATCGAACTGAGCCAGGGCTCCATGGGTGTTGTTGAGCTGACTACTGAAGGCGCAGCTAATGCGGATGTTAATCAGGATGGCGGCATCACCAGCACTGACACACTGCTGATCATGCAGTACCTCGTAAAGCTTGTAACTGAGCTTCCCGTTGTTAAGTAATGAACTAACACAAACACAAAAACCCTTCAAGGAAATTCCTTGAAGGGTTTTTTATTGCCAATGTGAAAGAGCTATCAGCCAATTACAAAGCCGCCGTTCACGCCGAGTACCTGTCCGGTAATGAAGGAAGCTTCCTCGCTGCAGAGGAAGGCTGCTGCGTTTGCGATATCCTCCGGTGTGCCGAGTCTGCCGAGCGGGGTTTCTTCCGCAAGGGTCCGAAGTGTTTCGTCATCGTAGCAGTCAAGCATGGGGGTGCGGATCACGCCGGGGGCAATGCAGTTCACGCGGATGCCGCTGGGTGCGACCTCCTGCGCAAGTGCCCTTGTAAAGCCGATGAGCGCCGCCTTGCTGGCGGAATAATCCACCTCGCAGGACGCACCGACCTGTCCCCACATGGAGCTGATATTCAGGATGCAGCCGGACTTCCGGTGCACCATCTGCGGAAGAAGGGCTCTTGCTGTTTCAATGGCACCGAGGACATTCACGGAAAATAACCGTTTCCGCTCATCCGGCGTAATATCTGTGAGCAGTCCGGAAAGGGAAACAGCGGCGTTGTTCACAAGCACATCCACTCTTCCTGCACGGCGCAGCACCTCCTGCGCCATGGCTTCAATCTGCACAGGATCCGCAAGATCCGCCTGCACGGCGAAACCGCCGAGCTTCTGTGCCTGCTCCTCCATGCCCTCGCCGTGCGCGCAGTAATGCAATACGGGGAGGAAGCCCTCCGCTGCGAGTCTTGCCGCGATCGCGGAGCCGATGCCGCCGCTCGCGCCGGTAATCAGTGCGCACTTCATGCCTGCACCTGCGCTTCCTTCTTCTTTCCAAAGGGCACAAACAGCATCACGCCGATGCCGATGAGCAGAATGATGGTGGTCGGGATACCGCCCTCCGCGCCGAAGGCACCGCCATTGATAAGATCTTTGTTCTCACAGAGCTGGAATCGGAACACGGAACCGCCCACATCCATACCGCTGACGGGGAGTCCGTAGAAATTGCCCTGCACAAAATTCCAGATGCTGTGGATGGCGCACACGCCCCAGAGATTTCCGGTTCGCAGCATATAGACGGACGCAAATACGCCGAACAGTGTGAGATTGACGAGCGCAGGGATACTGATGCCGTTGTTGCCGCCGTGGGCAAGTGCGAAACCGATGGCACTGACCATTACTGCCGTCACGGGGCTGTGATGGCGCAGGAGCGTTGTCATGAAATAACCGCGGAAGATGACCTCCTCGCTCATGCCCTGCAGCGCCCATCCTCCGCAGATCAGCAGAAAGGAGGAAAGCTGCAGTGCACCTGCCTGCGTCGGCTCGATGCCGCCAAGCAGCCACGAAAGACCAACCACGCCGGAAAACATCGCAAAGCCAGCCGCAAGTCCGACAAGATACTGCGGGAATGCGCCGGATTTCGTCCATCCCATTGTGGAGAGGGATCGTTTTTCAATCAGACGGCAAAACAGCAGTGCAATGAGTGTTGCGGCAACCGTGCTGTAGAGCTGCATAATGACATAGGGCTCTGTGGAGAGCAGCGACATCATATAGTCCTCGACCTGCTGTTCTGTGACGCTGCCGGTTTCCTCAAGGAGCTGATAGCTGTATTGGCTTGTTTCCTCTGTAAGCTTCGGCATAATGACAAAACTCTGCAGGAGACTGCCAAGCAGGAACACGCCGCAGAAAATCAGTGCCTTCAGGAAGAGATTCTTCGGTGTGCGGAAGCGTTCCGCATTCTTCACCTGCTCGGGGATTTCGGGATTCCATTGCAGACTCATTTTGCAGCACCTCCAAAGTTCACGAGCATCCATACAAATGCCGCAAGCTGCCACACAAGTCCTGCAATATTCACTGCCCAGAAATACCAGTGCTTCGTTTTATGACGAAAGACCTTCATACCGATGAGCGCACCAATGCTGCCGCCAAAAAAGCCGAAGCCAAGGAGCACCTTTTCCGGAATACGCCACTGTCCTTTCTGCGCACGGTGCTTGTCATTCACATACAGGCAAAGCGCAATCAGACTCATCAAGGCAAGATAAACCGCTGCAAGTACAATCCATTTCATGTTACTTCCTCATTTCTTTTATTGTTTTGTATCAGAACCCCATCCACTGCAGTTCTTCCACAAGATTCACATAAAAATCCACCATGTTGGCAATTTCGCGGTGGTGAGCAGGCGTTTTGTTTGTAAAGCGCACCTGCCGGTAATCCGTTTCATCCGGATGGGAGATACCCCGCCCGGAAGCGCTTGTATAAACGCCGCGGAAATTCGTCCAGCGCGTATCCCTTGGGGAGAGCAGGCCGTCGTTCGGGCCTTCAAAATGCTCCACGATCATATGGGGAATGCTCATCACAGCGTCACTTCCGGAATTGCGCATGATGAAGGCGTAGCTCTGGTAGAATACGCGGTCATCATCGGGATTGCGCAGATTGAACTGCTGCATCCGCTCCGTTGTCAGATGGATCAGAACCGCATAGGTGCGCGGATTTTTGTCACCGAGAAATTTTCGATAGAGATCAAAGACAGCACATCCGGCACGCAGCGGCACACGGCAGTACCGCATGAGCCAGTCCACTGTCGGAGAGCCGTTATGCGGCGTGGAGAGCGTCGTAACGGAGGCAATGACCTCCCCCATTCCGAGCGTGGAAACGAGATAGCGCGCCTCCAGACCGCCCTTGGAGTGGGCGATGATATTGATTTTCTCCGCACCGGTTTCCTGCAAAATGCGCCGTACAACGGGCACAAGCCGCCGTGCATTGACAGCAACCGTCGCATTGCCGTCCTGATTGCCGAAATAGATCTTTGCGCCGTGCTTGCGCAGCACGCGGGGAATTCTCCCCCAGTAATAATGGACGGGCGTCCGGTCGTGGAAGCCAAGTCCGTGCAAAAACAGAATGGGGTATTTCGTCCGGCATCGGTTCATGGATATTCCTCCGATCAGCTCAGCTTGAAGATCTCAGCCACCTCACTGACTGCAACGAAAGCACCGGGATCAATGGTATGGATGATGTTGCGCATTCTGGCGATCTGAAAGCGATTTACAACAAAATAGATCACGGTTTTATCCGTATCGCTATAGCCGCCCTTTGCGGCAATTTTGGTCGTTCCGCAGGAGAAAGCATCCATCAACGCCTGGCTGATTTCCTCTGCATGATCCGTCACAATCATGACCTCCTTCGAACGGTCGATACCTTCTACAACAAAGTCCACGGTTTTGAGTCCTGCCATATAGGTCACAATGGAATACAGCGGCAGAATCCAGCTGTTCATGATCACACCGCAGATGATATAGAGCAGGACATTATATGCCATCACAAAGGTTCCCACGGTCAGTCCGAGCCGCTTGGCGAAGATGACCGCCATGACCTCGATGCCGTCGATGGCACCGCCGTACCGGATGGTCATACCGCTGCCGACGCCGGAAATCATACCGCCGAACAGCGCACACAGCAGGAGATCCTCACCGGCAAGGGGGGATGCCATGCTGACATCAATGGGCAATACATCGGTAATCAGCCATGAAGCAACGGAATACACCGTCACAGCAAAGAGCGAATAAATGGTAAACAGCGCACCCTGCTTGCGGTAGCCGATCAAAAACAGGGGGACATTCAGCAGCAGCAGGAACAAAGAGAGAGTCATATACTCCGGTGTAATCTGCGAAAGCAGAATGGATGTACCGGAAATGCCGCTGTCATAGAGCTTCACCGGTGCTAAGAACACATTGACACCGAAGGCATTGATGCAGCCTGCCGCAAACAGCAGGAGCAAGTTCAGAGGGCTGATGCCCTTGCATAATTCTTTGAGCTTCTTCATAATATCCTCCTTGTCATACTGATTTGACTTTACTACTTATTATTATAACAAAGATGGGGGAGAAATGCAAGGGAGATGAGAAATGTTGCCGCAAAAATAAAAAAGTCTCTGTCCATAGGACAAAGACTTTTTGGTGGGAGAGGACGGATTCGAACCATCGAAGCGAAACGCAACAGATTTACAGTCTGCCCCCTTTGGCCACTCGGGAACTCTCCCAGATATTGGAGCTGGTGGACGGACTCGAACCCCCGACCTGCTGATTACAAATCAGCTGCTCTACCAACTGAGCTACACCAGCACCATTTGTGCTGCCGTAAGACCATTCCGGCCTGACGACTTTATTATTATACCACAAACTAAGACGCTTGTCAAGCCTTTTTTTCAAAAAAATAAAACTTTCGATTTTGCAAGATTTTGACGAGATTTCGGCATTTTCCAAAGACGGCGCTGAATCCGAACCAAATCGGGCGAAAGAATTGTGAAAACTGCATAAATGCCGAGCCGGAATTTTAGGAGAAATTTGTGCGCCGGAGTGGTGCACAAAGCCTTGACATTTCCGGTAAAAAAGAGTATCATAAAAATAATATCATAGTGGAATTTGTGATTATTGGATTGAGGAAAGGACGAGAAATTATGCTGATGGATGCAAGCTCCAAATTTTTAAAAGAAGGCCTGACTTTTGACGATGTTCTGCTGATTCCGGCAAAGTCCGAAGTGACGCCGAATATGGTTTCCCTGAACACCAGACTGGCCGGCAATGTCTACCTCAACACTCCTATTATGACTGCCGCAATGGACACTGTAACCGATTCCCGCATGGCAATTGCCATCGCACGCGAGGGCGGTATCGGTATCATTCATAAGAACATGTCCGTAGAGCAGCAGGCTGAGGAAGTGGATAAGGTAAAGCGCTCTGAAAACGGCGTCATCGTGAATCCCTTCTCTCTG
>JAZPZJ010000099.1:0-7887 GCA_045544635.1 Oscillospiraceae bacterium | reverse complement strand
CCTCAAGTCTGCCGTTGGTGCAGGAACCGATGACAACCTGATCAATCTTAATCTCGTCGATCTCATCCACAGTATGTGTATTCTCCGGCAGATGCGGGAATGCAACCGTGTGCTTGATTTCGGACAGGTCGATCACATAGGTCTGCTCGTATACTGCATCTTCATCAGCTGCATAGAATACCGGCTCACGGTCGGAGTGTTCCTTGACATATGCCTTGGTGATCTCGTCTACTGCAAAGATACCGTTCTTTGCGCCAGCCTCAATTGCCATATTTGCCATGCAGAGACGATCTGCCATGGAAAGGCTTGCCAGACCCTCGCCCATGAATTCCATGGACTTGTAAAGTGCACCATCCACGCCGATCATACCGATGATGTGGAGGATCACATCCTTACCGGAAACATAGGGCTGGAGCTTGCCCTTCAGCTCAAACTTGATTGCAGAAGGCACCTTGAACCATGCCTTACCGATTGCCATACCACAAGCCATATCTGTAGAGCCGACACCTGTGGAGAAGGCACCGAGGGCACCGTATGTACAGGTATGGGAGTCCGCACCGATTACAGCATCACCGGAAACAACCAGTCCTTTTTCGGGCAGCAGGGCATGCTCGATACCCATCTGACCAACATCATAGAAATTGGTGATCTCCTGATCGCCGCAGAAATTACGGCACATCATGCACTGCTGTGCAGCCTTGATGTCCTTATTCGGGGCAAAATGGTCCATTACCATTGTTACCTTTTCTTTATCAAATACATTCTCCTTGCCCATCTGGTTGAATGCCTTGATGGCTACGGGAGAAGTAATATCATTGCCAAGCACGAGGTCAAGATTTACCAGAATCAGCTGACCAGCTTCTACGCTGTCAAGACCTGCATGTGCTGCAAGGATCTTTTGTGTCATGGTCATTGCCATGGAACATCTTCCTTTCTTTATTCAATAATTGCGCCCTTATCGGCGGAGGAAACCATCTTCGCATAACGCTTCAGATAGCCTGTTACATCGGTCTTGATCTTAAGAGTGGTCTCAGCCTTACGCTTCTCGATCTCTGCATCATCCACAAGCAGTTCGATCTTGCAGTTCGGGATATCAATGGCAATTCTGTCCCCGTCCTTAACATAAGCAATCATGCCGCCACGTACTGCCTCAGGAGAAACGTGACCAATGGAAGCGCCTCTGGTCGCACCAGAAAATCTGCCATCTGTGATCAGCGCAACTTCCTTGTCAAGTCCCATACCTGCAATGGCAGATGTAGGAGACAGCATCTCTCTCATACCGGGGCCGCCTGCAGGGCCTTCATAGCGGATGACAACAACGTCACCAGCAACGATCTTGCCTGCGTAGATGGCAGCGATGGTCTCTTCTTCACTGTCAAATACCTTTGCCGGTCCTTCATGCTGAAGCATCTCGGGCGCAACTGCGCTTCTCTTGACAACACAGCCATCGGGAGCAAGGTTACCGCGCAGTACCGCAATACCACCGGTTTCGCTGTAGGGATTTTCGATCGGACGGATAACCTCGGGATCACGGTTGACACACCCCTCCAGATTTTCACCGAGTGTCTTACCGGTGCAGGTCATTACATCAGTGTGGATCAGATCCTTCTTGCGCAGCTCATTGAGCACAGCATAAACACCGCCAGCTGCATTGAGCTGTTCCATATAGGTGTGACCAGCAGGTGCAAGATGGCAGAGATTCGGTGTTCTGGCGCTGATCTCGTTTGCGATATCAAGATTCAGCGTAACACCGCACTCGTGAGCAATTGCGGGCAGATGAAGCATACTGTTTGTAGAGCAGCCCAGTGCCATATCAGCTGTCAGAGCATTCTGGAATGCCTTCTCTGTCATGATATCCAGAGGACGGATATTCTTGCGATACAGTTCCATAACCTGCATACCTGCATGCTTTGCAAGTTCGATTCTCTGGCTGTAAACTGCAGGAATCGTACCATTTCCCTTCAGACCCATACCGAGCACCTCGGTCAGGCAGTTATGGGAATTCGCAGTGTACATACCGGAACAGCTGCCGCAGGTCGGGCACGCATTCAGCTCGTAGTCAAGGAGCTTTTCTTCTCCGATCTTGCCAGCCTTAAAGGAACCAACTGCTTCAAACATGCTGGAAAGACTGGTCTTCTTACCATCCACACAGCCAGCAAGCATCGGACCACCGCTGACGAAAATGGTCGGAACATTGACTCTTGCCGCAGCCATCAACAGACCGGGCACGTTCTTGTCACAGTTCGGTACCATAACGAGCGCATCAAATGCATGTGCCAGTGCCATTGCCTCGGTGGAATCAGCAATCAGGTCACGGGTGACGAGAGAATACTTCATACCCTTGTGACCCATTGCAATACCGTCGCAGACAGCAATTGCCGGGAATACGATCGGTGTGCCGCCTGCCATGGCAACACCCATTTTAACTGCATCAACGATCTTATCCAGATTCATATGACCCGGTACGATCTCATTGTAGGAGCTGACAATACCCACCAACGGACGCTGCATTTCCTCCTCAGTCAGACCGAGTGCATGGAGCAGAGAACGCTGGGGTGCGCAATGAAAACCCTTTGTGATTGCTTCACTTGCCATAATATAACCTCATTTCCGCTTTTGGAATATCGAAAAAGTACTGAATTTTGAGAAAATCAAAGTATCTCCATATACAACGATAATCCCGCAATGCGGGATTATCGGATATAGTTCAAATAGCGCAGGATTAGTTATTGATGAGCTTGTCCTCGCCGTTCCAGCTATAGAGCTTGCGGATCTCTTCGCCGACAACCTCAGCCGGATGCTCAGCAGCGAGCTTTCTCATAGCCTTGAAGTGAACCTGGCTGCCTGCATCGGACATATCCAGCAGGAATTCCTTAGCGAAGGAACCATCCTGGATGTCTGCCAGAACCTTCTTCATAGCCTTCTTGGTCTCTTCAGTGATTACCTTCGGACCTGTGATGTAATCGCCGTATTCAGCAGTATTGGAGATGGAGTATCTCATACCAGCGAAACCGGACTGATAGATCAGATCAACGATGAGCTTCATCTCGTGGATGCACTCAAAGTATGCATTTCTGGGATCATAGCCAGCCTCAACCAGAGTCTCGAAACCGCACTGCATCAGAGCGCAGACACCGCCGCAGAGAACTGCCTGCTCACCGAAGAGGTCAGTCTCAGTCTCAGTACGGAATGTAGTCTCCAGAACGCCTGCACGGCTGCCGCCGATACCAGCTGCATATGCAAGACCGATGTCCTGTGCATCGCCGGTAGCATCCTGATGTACAGCGATCAGGCAAGGTACACCCTTTTCAGCCTGATATTCGGATCTTACAGTATGACCCGGGCCCTTCGGAGCGATCATGATAACGTTTACATTTGCCGGAGGCACGATGCAGCCGAAGTGGATGTTAAAGCCGTGTGCAAATGCCAGTGTCTTACCCTCTGTCAGATAGGGCAGGATGTCGGACTCATACAGAGCCTTCTGCTTCTCATCAGGAATCAGGATCATGATCAGATCAGCAGCCTTTGCAGCCTCTGCAGTAGTCATAACCTTCAGACCCTGGGACTCAGCCTTTGCCCAGCTCTTGCTGCCCTCATACAGACCAACAACAACGTTGACGCCGCTGTCCTGCAGGTTCAGAGCATGTGCGTGACCCTGGGAACCATAACCGATGATTGCAACGGTCTTGCCGTCGAGCTTGTGCAGATCGCAATCCTGCTGATAGAAAATCTTTGCCATTTTAAAAAACTCCTTTTATATAATTTTGGGTTGGCTTTATTTTACACATGTATCGCTGTTGAGGAACTCGCTGCCTCTTTCAAGTGCCACAATACCTGTACGGCACATTTCCAGAATACCAAGCGGTTTCACAAGGGCGATAAATGCTTCAATCTTAGAGGTTTCGCCGGTGATCTCCACACAAAGCGTGCTGGGAGAGAAATCGACGATCTTAGAGCGGAAAATATCCACTGCAGACAAAACTTCCTGTCTTGTCTGGGGATCATTTTTCAGCTTGATCAGGGCAAGCTCACGGTACACAGATTTCTGGTGTTCCATGACCTTGACTTCCTTGACATTGTAAAGCTTCTTGAGCTGACTCATGACCTGCTTCCGGGTGGAATCGTCCCCTGTCGCATAGATCGTGATGCGGGAATAATTCGGATCCTCGGTTTCACCAACGGTCAGGCTGTCAATATTGAAGGCTCTGCGGGTAAACATACCGGATACACGGGTCAGTACACTGGGCTGGTTTTCAACGAGAATCGCAATAACATACTTCTTTTCCATGATCAGCCCTCCACCTTTACGATGATATCTTCAATGCATCCGCCGGGCGGCAGCATGGGAAGTACAAATTCATCCTTGTCGATCTTGCATTCGATCAGAACGGGCCCATCCTCTGCAAATGCTTTTGCAATTACAGATTCCAGCTCACTGCGTTCGGAAATACGATAACCGGCAATACCGAATGCGTCTGCCAGCTTCATGAAATCCGTCTTTCTGTCAGTCAGCATGGTGTTGGAATAGTGTCTGTCAAAGAAAAGCGTCTGCCACTGACGAACCATACCCAGTACACCATTGTTCATCAGAACAATAACAACGGGTACATTGTTTGCCGACAGTGTTGCAAGCTCATTGAGGTTCATGCCGAAGCTGCCGTCACCTGTGAACAGAACGGTTTTCTTCCCTGTTGCATACGCTGCACCAATGGCAGCACCGAGACCAAAGCCCATGGTACCCAGACCACCGCTGGAGGCGAAGGTACGGGGTGTAGCAAAAGGATAGTACTGCGCAACCCACATCTGATGCTGTCCGACATCCGTTGCAATGGGCGTATCAGGTGCTGTGTGCTTGCTCACCTCATGAATGAGTGCATAAGGAGTCAGCTTCTCATCGGGAGTAACCGCCTTGAACTGCTCCTGTTCCTCTGCCCTGAGCTGGGCAATACGAGCCATCCAGTCGGGATTCTGCTTCTTTTCGATCATGGAAAGTAAGCGTGCAAGAGCATCCTTGATATCACATTCAATGCTCAGATCGGAGGTAACATTCTTATTCAGCTCTGCGCCGTCCGTATCGATGTGAAGGATCTTAGCTCTGCGTGCATACTTTGCAACATTACCGGTTGCACGGTCACTGAAACGTGCACCAATGGTAATGATCAGATCCGCCTCGTCCTGCCCGACAGAGGATGCATAGTGACCATGCATACCCTCCATGCCAAGGTATCTCGGATGATCGGTCGGCACTGCAGACAAGCCCATCATGGTACAACCAATGGGGGCATCAATGGTATCTGCGAGCGTCATTATTTCCTCGGAAACACCGGCAGCAATCACACCGCCGCCGCAATATATGTAAGGCTTTTCGGATGCTGCAATCATAGCGGCAGCACACTGCAGCTTTTCATCCTTTGCGATGCGCTGCGGGATTTTTCCGACGATGGGTGCTTTTGTATATTCAATCGCTGCTTTCTGTACGTCCTTCGGGACATCCACGAGAACGGGACCGGGACGGCCGGACTTTGCAATTGCAAATGCTTCCCTGATCGTATCCGCAAGCTGATCCACGCTCCGTACAAAGAAATTGTGCTTTGTCACGGGAAGTGTAATGCCTGTGATATCTACCTCCTGAAAGCTGTCTCGTCCGATCAGACTATTTGGCACGTTTCCAGTAATTGCAACCAGCGGGATGGAATCCAGCTGTGCAGTAGCGATACCGGTAACCAGATTTGTTGCACCGGGACCCGATGTCGCAATCACAACGCCGACTTTACCGCTTGTACGTGCATAGCCATCCGCTGCGTGGGATGCACCCTGCTCGTGTGCAGTCAGAACGTGATGAATACGATCGCTTCGTGTGTAAAGCGCATCATACAGGTCAATGACCTGACCGCCGGGATAACCGAAAACAACATCAGCCCCCTGTTCAATCAGTGTCTCTACAACAATTTCTGCACCTGTCAAAACCATGTTTTCATTCCTTTCTCGTAGATTTTGCATTGCCTGCACGAAAATTTCGTATGCATGCTTGTCAGCGCATGAACCCTACGATATATTTCAAAACAGATTATTCTGATAAAAAACAATGCTTAAAATTATTATATCACTTTGCACTGCTGAAATCAAGAGGGCAATCAATTTTTGATATTATTAACAAATTTCAACACCGTTATTTGACATATTGTTATGCTGTGCTGGTTGCATTTTGTCTGTCATAAAGACTTTTTCAAAAAATAAGAAAACCGCTTGACAAATGGTTTAAAATATAGTATACTTACATTATACAAATGAAATGCGACGACGGGAAAAAAGACGCAGAACCTGATGACAGAGAGCCGCTGGATGGTGTGAAGCGGTATCCGGACTGTGGGATAACTCCTCCCTGAGCAGATGTCTTGAAATTTCAGTAAAGACATACGGGTTCTCCCGTTACAGAGAATTGTATTCGAACTGGATACAACAGAGTGGGCGTATTTTACGTCAAGAAGAGTGGTACCACGGAGTTTGTCTTCGTCTCTTTTATGTCGATGCGGCATGAAAGAGTTTTTTTATGCCGTTATACAATCCTCATTTGAAAGGCGGTTATTTTATGCAAAACTATCAGAAGTACACAAGACAGTATTTCGATGTCCAGAATCCTCCGATGCGCTGGACACAGAAAACCTACATCGAAAAAGCCCCGATCTGGTGCAGCGTTGACCTGCGTGATGGCAACCAGGCTTTGATCATCCCAATGAGTCTGGAAGAAAAGCTTGAATTTTTCAAGATGCTGGTTAAGGTTGGTTTCAAGGAGATCGAGGTTGGCTTCCCGGCTGCTTCCGACACAGAGTATGAGTTCTGCCGTGCATTGATCGAACAGAACCTGATTCCGGATGATGTCAAGATCCAGGTGCTCACACAGTCCCGTGAACACATCATCGCAAAAACCTTTGAAGCGCTGCGTGGCTGTAAGCACGCCATTGTGCATCTGTATAACTCCACTTCCCTTGCACAGCGTGAGCAGGTATTCCGCAGAAGCAAGGAAGAGATCATCGAGATCGCAGAATTCGGCGCTAAACTCTGCAAGGAATACCGTGAAAAGACACCGGGTAATTTCCAGTTTGAATATTCTCCGGAAAGCTTCACCGGCACAGAACCGGAATTTGCAGCTGAGATCTGCAACAGAGTGATCGACATCTGGCAGCCGACACCGGAAGATAAGGTGATTATCAATCTGCCGGTTACCGTTTCTCATTCCATGCCCCATGTTTATGCAAACCAGGTAGAATATATGTGCGATCACCTCAATAACAGAGAGAACGTGCTGATCTCCCTGCATCCGCATAATGAC
Source organism: Oscillospiraceae bacterium (assembly GCA_045544635.1). Classification (GTDB taxonomy): domain Bacteria; phylum Bacillota; class Clostridia; order Oscillospirales; family Ruminococcaceae; genus UBA3855. The sequence goes on along the minus strand of JAZPZJ010000099.1, from coordinate 557 downwards.
CGTGGCTGTGCTGTGGCAGACAGTGAAATGGGTCTGCTCGCAGGTGCGGACAGAATCGAAGGCACTCTGTTCGGTAACGGCGAACGTACCGGTAACGTAGATATTGTAACTCTGGGCATGAACATGTTCTCTCAGGGCGTGGATCCCGAACTCGATTTCACAAACCTCCCCGAGATTACAGAAGTTTATGAGCGTGTGACAAGAATGCACGTTTACGAGCGTCAGCCGTACAGCGGTCAGCTGGTATTTGCTGCATTCAGCGGCTCCCATCAGGATGCGATCGCAAAGGGTATGCACTGGCGTGAGGAGAAGAACTGCGAGCACTGGACAGTTCCCTATCTGCCGATCGACCCGACGGATGTCGGCAGAGTTTACGAAGCAGATGTCATCCGTATCAACAGCCAGTCCGGTAAGGGCGGCATCGGCTATCTGCTGGAAACACAGTATGGTCTGGATCTGCCGAAGGCAATGCGTGAGGAGTTCGGCTACATCGTCAAGGGCGTTTCCGACCGTGGACACAGAGAGCTGCAGCCCTCCGAGGTTTATGATATTTTCCG
>JAZPZJ010000098.1:0-12446 GCA_045544635.1 Oscillospiraceae bacterium | reverse complement strand
CCCTACATGCGCCGAAGGCGCAACTAAGAATAAAAAAACTAGTCCAGCCGCGCGCCGTAAGGCGCACTGGCTGGACGGGACTTTTTTGACAGCCTTATGCCCTCCCTGCGAACAACAGGGAGGGCACAATTTTTACTTATTCTGGGAAGATTTCCATTCGAGATATTCCTCATAAGAGCCTGCACGGTCAATGCAGCCATCGGGGGTGATCTCAATAATTCTGTTTGCCACGGTTTCGAGCATCTCATGGTCGTGGGACGAGAACAGCACAACGCCCTTGAACGAGGTCAGACCGTTGTTGACCGCAGTAATGCTTTCCAGATCGAGGTGGTTGGTCGGTCTGTCCAGAAGCAGGACATTCGAACCGAACAGCATCATACGGGAGAACATGCAGCGTACCTTCTCACCGCCGGAGAGTACCTGCACGGACTTGTACACATCATCACCGGAGAACAGCATTCTGCCTAGGAAACCACGCAGATAGGTCTCTGTTTCGTCCTTGACGGAATACTGGCGCATCCACTCGATCAGGTTCATCGGGCAGTCATCGAAGAACTTCGAATGGTCAACCGGGAAGTAGGAAACAGAGGTCGAAACGCCCCACTTGAAAGTACCCTCGTCCGGCTGTTCCTCTTCCATCAGGATCTTCATGAGCATGGTGATCGCCTGTTCGCTTTCGCCCACAAATGCCACCTTGTCCGTTCTGCCGATGGTGAAGGAAACATTGTTCAGAAGCTTCACGCCGTCCACGGTCTTGGAGATGCCGTCCACCTGCAGGATGTCCTTGCCAAGCTCCCTGTCCGCATCAAAGCCAATGAACGGATAGCGGCGGCTGGATGCCGGCATTTCCTCAACGGTCAGCTTCTCGATCAGCTTGCGGCGTGCGGTCGCCTGACCGGATTTGGATTTGTTCGCAGAGAATCGCTCGATAAAGGATTTCAGTTCCTTGATCTTTTCCTCCGCCTTCTTGTTCTGCTGCTTGATCAGACGCTGCATCAGCTGGCTGGATTCGTACCAGAATGCGTAGTTTCCGACATACAGCTTGATTTTCGTGTAGTCAATATCCACAATATGCGTGCAGACGTTGTTCAGGAAGTGACGGTCATGGGATACCACGATCACTGTGCCGAAGTATTCCGCAAGGAAATCCTCCAGCCAGCGGATCGCATCAATGTCCAGATGGTTCGTCGGCTCGTCGAGGAGGATGATGTCCGGATTGCCGAACAGCGCCTGCGCAAGGAGCACCTTGACCTTTTCGTTACCGGAGAGCGATTCCATCTGCATGTACAGCAGATCCTCCGGCAGACCCAGACCCTGCAGGAGCTTGGATGCGTCGGATTCCGCCTCCCAGCCGTTGAGCTCCGCAAATTCTCCCTCCAGCTCGGATGCAAGCACGCCGTCCTCTTCGGTGAAATCTTCCTTTGCGTAGAGCGCATCCTTCTGCTGCATGATCTCGTAGAGTCTTGCATTGCCCATCAGGATAGTGTCCAGAACCGTGTACTGGTCGTAAGCAAAGTGATCCTGCTTGAGGATACTCATGCGCATGCCCTTGTCGATGATGACTTCACCCGTGGTCGGCTCCAGATCGCCGCAGAGGATCTTGAGGAATGTGGATTTACCTGCGCCGTTTGCACCGATGACGCCGTAGCAGTTGCCGCCGGTGAACTTCAGGTCAACATTTTTGAATAATGTGTCGCTGCCGAAGGACAGACTCACATTGGATACTGTAATCATAAATCAAACTCCTTTGTTTCTCTTGCAAAATGAAACTCCCTGCCGCAGGACAGAGAGAATCGCTATCTATAGTATACCATAAATCCGGCACAAAAAACAATTTATGGAAATGTAGAAAAACACTTGCTTTTCCGGCGAAAATATGGTATAATGTACAAAAGAGATCACTGCGCAGGAAAGGAGATTTGCGATGTTTCGGGTAACTGTCAGGGGCGGTGCATTGTCCCGTGAGGAGATCGACGCCTACATTTTCTACACGAAGAAGAAATACGGCACAGTGCTGCCGGATGATCTGGAAATCATTCTGGAAGTGGATGGGGATTATGTGAATATTTCTTACGATCCGCCGTTTGTGTTCCATGCGATCCGTTCGACGGATTATCTGGTGAACGATGCGGAAAAGCTGAATGATTCGAAGCGTTCCGAGCTGCAGGACAAGGTGCCGCATTCGGTCTGAAAAAAGGCATAAAATTGGGGTTATCCGTTTGACGGCGGATAACCCTTTTTGGTTGCATCAGTTTGCTTTCAGGAGAGAGGATTTCTGCTGCAGGCGAAGCTTGTCCGTGATGAGCGCAATGAATTCGGAGTTCGTGGGCTTGCCCTTGCAGGTGTTGACGGTGTAGCCGAAGAAGGAATTGAGGATGTCCAGATCCCCTCTGTCCCATGCGATTTCGATCGCATGACGGATCGCACGTTCCACTCTCGAGGAGGTCGTGTTGAAACGCTGTGCGACGGTCGGGTAGAGGAGCTTTGTTACGCTTTCCAGCAGCTCCGCATTGTCGATGGATGCCATGATCGCAGCCCGCAGATAATGATAGCCCTTGATGTGCGCAGGAACACCGAGCTGATGGATCACATCCGTGACCACAATTTCCAGATCCTGCGGATTTGTACCGGCAGGATGCTTCTGCGTGGTGAGGGAAAGAATGCGCTCTGCCAGTGTGGAGATATCGAACGGCTTGAGCATGAAGTAAGCTGCGCCCAGCTCCATGATCTGATGCTCCACAAACGGATTATCATAGCCGGAAGTGACAATAAACGCAGGAAATACGGGTGCTTCTGCCTTGGTTCGCTTGATCAGCTCGATGGCGTCCATATGGGGCATGGCGCTGTCGATGATGACAACATCGGGCTTTTCCTCAAGGATGGTGTTCATAAGTATATTACCGTCTTTACGCCGGGTCATCGTGTAAAGTCCGTAGCTTCGCAGCGCACTGGCTGTCGTAATACCGTAGTCCACTGTGTCGTCTCCGATGAGGATTTTCTTTGTTTCTATCATTTGTGTGCCTCCCTTGCTCTACAAGTATATGGTAACACAAATTTTGGCGGATTGCAATAGCGAAAAATCAAATTTAGCCTATGATAGTGACGAATTTTTGAAAGCGTCTGCACTTTATATGAAAAAAGTGAATCTCCTGCTCTTATTTTTTTGGTGAAAAACAGACGGCTTGTATGAATGGCTTGTTTTTTGCCTTTGTGCAGAGTTTATTGCGGCTGGTATGCATGAGGAGTTTTGCATATATACACGAGCAATATGCATAATATTCAGAATATGCATTGATAATTGAATAAGTTCATAGAATATATAGAAATTCATCTGCATATTTATACAAAAGCACTTGACATTGTTCTATGGATGGTGTATAATAAGAGTGTTTCAAAACATTTTATTCTAGGAGGAATTTTCCATGGCAAAAGAAATCAAAAAAGTAGTGCTTGCATATTCCGGCGGTCTGGATACATCCATCATTATTCCGTGGCTGAAGGAAAACTATAATAACTGCGAAGTTATCGCAGTATCCGGTGACGTAGGACAGGGTACAGAGCTGGATGGTCTGGAAGAAAAGGCAATCAAGACCGGCGCTTCCAAGCTGTACATCGAGCACCTGACAGAGGAATTCATCACAGACTATGTATTCCCGACTGTACAGGCTGGCGCAATCTATGAGAACCGCTACATGCTGGGTACCTCTTTCGCACGTCCGATCATCGCTAAGAGAATCGCTGAGATCGCTCTGGCTGAGGGCGCAGATGCGATCTGCCACGGCTGCACCGGCAAGGGCAACGACCAGGTTCGTTTCGAGCTGGCAATCAAGGCTTTCGCTCCGGAAATGCAGATCATCGCTCCCTGGAGAATCTGGGACATCAAGTCCAGAGATGAGGAGATCGACTATGCAGAGGCACACAACATCCCGCTGAAGATCAACCGTGAGACAAACTACTCCAAGGATAAGAATATCTGGCATCTGTCCCATGAGGGTCTGGATCTGGAGGATCCGGCAAATGAGCCGCAGTATGAGAAGGAAGGCTTCCTCGAGATGGGCGTTTCCCCGCTGCAGGCACCGGACAAGCCCACTTATGTGACCATTCACTTTGAGCAGGGCGTTCCGACTGCAATCGATGGCAAGGAAATGGGCGCAGTTGAGCTGGTTGAGACACTCAACAAGCTCGGCGGTGAGAACGGTATCGGTCTGGCTGACCTCGTAGAGAACCGTCTGGTTGGTATGAAGTCCAGAGGCGTTTACGAGACTCCCGGCGGTGCGATCCTGTACCACGCACACGAGGTGCTCGAGACCATCACCATCGACAAGGAAACTGCAAGAATGAAGCAGCACATCGGCATCAAGTTTGCTGATATCGTATACAACGGTCAGTGGTACACACCGCTGCGTGAGGCACTGAGCGCATTCGTGACCGAGACACAGAAGACAGTTACCGGTGACGTTCGCCTGAAGCTGTACAAGGGCAATATCATCAATGCCGGCGTTACTTCTCCGTACACACTGTACGATGAAGAGGTTGCTACCTTCGATGCTGACGAAGTATATGACCAGAAGGACAGCGCAGGCTTCATCAATCTGTTCGGTCTGCCGATCAAGGTAAAGGCACAGCTCGACAAGAAGAGAGCAGAGCAGAAGTAATCAGCCTCAGATACTTTATAGATTGAATCATTGAACACACGGGGACTTTTCTTAGTCCCCCGTGTTTCGTATTAGAAATAACCGGAGGATGGGCAAAATGGCACTTTGGGCAGGAAGATTTTCTAAGGAAGTGGACGAAACCGTCAACGCTTTTAATTCTTCAATTGCATTTGACGCTCGTATGTATGAGCAGGATATCCGTGGAAGCATTGCGCATGCGACAATGCTCGGTGATTGCGGTGTAATTGAAAAATCTGAAAGCGAAGCGATCATCGCAGGTCTGCGTGAGATCCTTTCCGACATTCAGGAAGGCAGACTCATGTTCGATCCGAATGCGGAAGATATCCACATGTTCGTCGAAGCAGAGCTGACAAATCGTCTGGGCAGCACCGGCAAGCGTCTGCATACCGCACGCTCCCGCAACGATCAGGTGGCACTGGACATCCGCCTGTATCTGCGTGATGAGATCACTGAGATCAAGGCACTGGTGCTCGAGCTTGCACAGACCCTCTGCAATATGGCAGAGCAGCACACTGAGACCATCATGCCCGGTTACACCCATCTGCAGAGAGCGCAGCCCATCACCTTCGCACATCATCTGCTTGCGTATGCACAGATGCTCGCAAGGGATCTGGAACGTCTGGATGATACCGCAAAGCGCATGAACGAATGCCCCCTCGGCAGCGGTGCACTGGCAGGTACGACCTACCCGATCAACCGTCAGCAGACGGCAGCGCTGCTCGGATTTGACCGTCCCGTGGCAAACAGCCTCGACGGTGTATCCGACCGTGATTTCTGCGTGGAGCTGGCATGTGCACTCTCCCTGCTGATGACGCATCTGTCCCGTTTCTCCGAGGAGATCATTCTCTGGTGCTCCTGGGAATTCAAATTCATCGAGCTGGATGATGCCTACGCAACAGGCTCTTCCATCATGCCGCAGAAGAAGAACCCCGATGTGACAGAGCTGATCCGCGGTAAGACCGGCAGAGTGGTCGGTGACCTGATGACGCTCCTCTCCATGCTCAAGGGCCTGCCCCTTGCCTATAACAAGGATATGCAGGAGGACAAGGAAGCGATCTTTGATGCGATCGACAATGTAAAGCTCTGCGTCAAGACCTTCACTCCCATGCTGGCGACCATGCGTGTCCTCAAGGACAACATGAGAAAAGCCGCAGCAAAGGGCTTTATCAATGCGACCGACTGTGCGGATTACCTCGTAAAGAAGGGCATGCCCTTCCGTGATGCGTACAAGATCACCGGTACATTGGTTGCAAAGTGTATCGAGCAGGAACTGACGCTCGAAACCCTGCCGCTTGCGCAGTACAAGGAAATGACCGACCTGTTTGCAGAGGATGTGTACGATGCGATCAGTCTGGATACCTGCGTGAAGGAGCGTTCCTCTGAGGGCGGACCTTCCCCGAAGGCAGTGGCGATCCAGCTTGCACAGCTGCGTGAACGCCTGCAGCAGGACGCATCATATGAATAAGCGTGCATTCAAATTCATCCTCGCCCTGACGACGCTGACCGTGCTCATCTGGGCGGTGGGAGAATTCTTCATCATCGGTGAGTTCATCAATAATTACACCGTATCCGTGATCTGGGGTGTGTTCTGCCTCGTGGCATGCTGTGCCTACAGCGTGTGGAAATGCCCGTGGAATACGGGATTCGAGGAAGATGCGGATGATGAGGAAACGCAGTAAGAGATTTCGAAAGTGTAAGGAGGGCATCCTATGTCCGTGAAAGTGTATATTGACGGTCAGGCAGGTACGACCGGTCTGAAGATCGTAAGCCGTCTGGAACAGCGTGAGGATATCACACTGCTGAAAATTGCCGAGGAGGACAGACATAATGCGGAAAAACGTGCAGAGATGATGCATGCCGCAGATTTTACATTCCTCTGTCTCCCCGATGACGCTGCAAGAGAAGCTGTACAGCTTGCAGGGGACAGCACCCGCATTCTCGACGCTTCTACCGCCCACAGAACCAATCCGGCGTGGGCATACGGCTTCCCGGAGCTTTCCCCCGAATTCCGTGAGAAGCTCGCAGCATCCGATAAAACAGCCGTTCCCGGCTGCTATGCAAGCGGCTTCATCTCCATGCTTTACCCGATGGTGGCAAATGGCTTGCTCCCGGCGGATTATCCGGTATTTGCCTATGCAACCTCCGGCTACAGCGGCGCAGGCAAGAACGCCATTGCACAGTATGAATCCGAGGACAAGCCCTTTGAATTCGGCAGTCCCAGACAGTATGCGCTTTCCCAGCAGCATAAGCACCTGCCGGAAATGCAGAAGTTCTCCGGTCTGACTCATACCCCGATGTTCAACCCGATCATCTGTGATTATCACAGCGGTATGGTCGTATCCGTGCCGATCCAGACCAGAATGCTCCCCAAGAAAATCACACTGCGTCAGGTGAATGAGATGTTCGCAGAACATTATGCAGATGCAAAGCTTGTGGAAGTCAAGCCCCTGATGGAGGAGGAGCAGAAGTCCTTCTTCCTCGCATCCAATACCCTGAGCGGTCAGAACAAGCTTGAGATCTTCACATTCGGCAACGATGAACAGATCCTGCTGTGCGCAAGACTCGATAACCTCGGCAAGGGCGCATCCGGTGCGGCAGTGCAGTGCCTGAATATTATGATGGGCATTGACGAAACTACCGGTCTTTTATAAAATAAACGGAGGTATGCTCCTATGAATATCAAGGAATTCAAGAATATGAGCTTCGTGGAAGGCGGCGTGTGCGCAGCGAAGGGCTTTCGGGCAAACGGCGTGCACTGCGGCATTTCCCGTAAGGCACTGGTGGAAAAGGAAGGCGTGGAGGCGGCTCCGGTCAAGAAGAAGAATGACCTCGCCATGATCGTTTCCGATAAGCCCTGCACCGCAGCGGCAATGTACACCACCAATAAGGTGCAGGGCGCACCGATCGCTGTAACAAAGGAAAACCTGAAAAACGGCGTCGCACAGGCAGTCATCGTCAATTCCGTCAATGCCAATACCTGCAATGCGGATGGCGTGGAAAAGGCTGAGAAGATGTGTGCGCTTGCGGCAGAGGCGCTTGGTCTGGACAAGGGCGATATCATCGTGGCGTCCACCGGCGTCATCGGTCAGCCCCTCCCGATCGAACCGATCATTGCGGGCGTGCCTGCACTGGCAGAGGGACTGTCCTATGAAGGCAATACTGCCGCAGTACAGGCAATTATGACAACCGATACCTGCCCCAAGGAAGTGGCAGTGCAGTTCACCGTGGGCGGCAAGACCTGCAGCCTCGGCGGCATGCTCAAGGGCAGCGGTATGATCCATCCGAATATGGCGACCACACTCACATTCCTGACAACGGACTGCGGCATTGATGCGGCACTTCTGCAGCAGGCGCTGCGTGAGGTCGTGCATCTGACACTCAACCGTGTCAGCGTGGACGGCGATACCTCCACCAACGATATGGTCTGCGTGATGGCGAACGGCATGGCTGAAAATGCGCCGATCACTGCGGAAAATGAAGATTATGAAATGTTCAAGGATGCACTCTATGCAGTGCTGATGAACCTTGCAAGAATGATGGCAAGGGATGGCGAGGGCGCAACCAAGCTCATCGAATGCTTCTGCACCGGTGCAGCGGATGACAAGACCGCTGAAATCGTTGCAAAGTCCGTCATTACCTCAAGCCTGTTCAAGGCAGCCATCTTCGGTGAGGACGCAAACTGGGGCAGAATTCTCTGCGCAGTTGGCTATGCTCCTGCTGAATTCGATATCTCTGCCGTGGATGTGAGCCTTGCTTCCGTCAAGGGTAAGATCGACGTCTGCAAGAACGGCGCAGGTCTTGATTTCTCTGAGAAAATCGCCAAGGAGATCCTCTCCGAGGAAGAGATCGAAGTACTCATTTCCATCGGTGACGGCAGCGGCTCCGCAGTGGCTTGGGGATGCGACCTGACCTATGATTATGTCAGAATCAACGGCGATTACAGAAGCTGATGCACTGAGGTACAAGGAGATGCAGGATATGATTTCAAATGAAGTCCGGGCAAGAGTGCTCAATGACGCACTGCCCTATATTCAGAAATACAATAATAAGATCGTTGTCGTGAAATACGGCGGCAACGCAATGACAAACGAAACGCTGAAGCAGGCGGTGATGAGTGATATCGTGCTCCTGACGCTGGTCGGCATCAAGGTGGTGCTTGTCCATGGCGGCGGTCCCGAGATCAATGATATGCTTCGCCGTCTGAACATCAAGAGCAAGTTTATCAGTGGTTTGCGTTATACCGACGAAGCGACAGTTGATGTGGTCAAGATGGTGCTCGCAGGCAAGGTGAATAAAGAGCTTGTGACGCTGATGTGCCAGAAAAACGGCAATGCCATCGGTCTTTGCGGACTTGATGAGCATATGCTCATTGCAGAAAAGACCTGCGGTGCAAACGGCGAGGATCTGGGCTTTGTCGGCAATGTTGTCGAGGTGAATACCAAGCCCATCCTGGATGCGCTCGATAACGGTGTGATCCCCGTGATCGCAACTGTGGCATGCGATAAGAACGGACAGGCATATAATGTGAATGCCGACACCGCTGCTGCGAGAATCGCTGCAGAACTCGGTGCCGAGAATCTCATCCTCCTGACGGATATTGCAGGACTTCTGCGTGATAAGGATGATCCCTCCACGCTGATTCCCGACGTGAATGTCAGTGAGGTGCCGTCCCTCAAACGCCAGGGTATCATCTCCGGCGGTATGATCCCGAAGATCGACTGCTGCGTCGAGGCGATCCGCCGTGGCGTGAGCAAGACCGTCATCATCGACGGCAGAGTACCGCATTCCATTCTCATTGAGATCCTCTCAAGCGAGGGCATCGGTACGCAGTTCAAGGCATGATCCGACTGGTCATGCTTCTGCCCGTGGTGTTTTCTCTTTGCTGCATCGGTGCAGCATTGTGGCTGCGTTTTGACCGCAGATGCGGCATCCGTAATCCGGAATATACCAAGGGAATCATTGTTTCAAAAGTGACGCAGGTCTGCTACCGCCAGCATCATATGGTGGAGCTGTATGCGCCTGTCGTACGATATATGACAGCGCAAGGTGAACAGACTGCACCTGCCCGTGCGTTTTCCCCAGAATGGCAGTACCGCTATCAGCAGGGAGAGCAGGTGGAGATCTGTTATGACAGAAAACAACCGGGGATTTTTCAGATCTGCCGTTCCGGCGGCAGAACAGTGTACAGCACGATGCTCTTTGCCGTGGGCATTGCCACGCTTTTGGCGTATGCTGTGCTTTGGGTGCAATATTATTAAGGCAGTGCCATCTGCAGCGGATGGATGCAGCTGCCTGAATCGTGAGGAGTTGGTACACCATGAATACAATTGAACAATCGAACCAGTATATTATGTCCACCTATGGCCGCAGCAATGTTGTGCTTGCAAGCGGCAGCGGCGCCACATGTGAGGATGCGTCTGCGAACAAATACATTGATTTCGGCAGCGGTATCGGCACCACGTCACTCGGCTACAGTGACGCAGCATGGGCGGATGCAGTGTGCGAGCAGGTCAGAAAACTGCAGCACACCTCCAATCTCTTCTATCATGCACCCCAGGCGGAGCTTGCCGAAAAGCTTTGCAGCATGACGGGCTACAGCAAGGTGTTCTACGGAAACAGCGGTGCAGAGGCAAATGAATGCGCCATTAAGCTGGCAAGAAAATACAGCTTTGACAAATACGGCAAGGGCAGACATACCATTATTACATTGGTCAATTCTTTCCACGGCAGAACGCTGGCAACCCTTTCCGCAACCGGACAGGATGTGTTCCATAATTATTTCTTCCCGTTCGTGGAGGGCTTCCGTTATGTAAAGGCAAATGATCTTGCCGATCTTCAGGCGAATCTGGATGATACGGTCTGCGCTGTCATGCTTGAGTATGTACAGGGCGAGGGCGGCGTTAAGGCACTGGATCCGGAGTTTGTCAAGGAAGTGCGCCGCATCTGCGATGAACAGGACATCCTGATGATCGCTGACGAGGTACAGACCGGCATCGGACGTACCGGAAAGCTGCTGGCAGGAGAACATTTCGGCTGCAAGGCAGATGTCACCACACTCGCAAAGGGACTTGCTGGCGGACTTCCGATCGGTGCATGCCTTGCCAATGAAAAATGTGCCGATGTGCTCGGAAAGGGTACACATGGCTCCACCTTTGGCGGTAACCCCGTTGCATGCGCAGGTGCAGTCAAGGTGCTCGAACGTGTGGCACAGGACGGCATGCTCGACAGCATTATGCAGAAGAGTGAATATATTCGTGAAAAGCTGCGTGCGATTGACGAAGTTGCAGAGGTCAGCGGTATCGGCATGATGATCGGTATTTCACTGAAAACCAAGAATGCGGGCGATGTTCTGCAGGAATGCCTGAAAAACGGACTGCTCGTCCTCACAGCAAAGGATCGTGTGCGGCTGCTTCCGCCGCTGACCATCAGCATGGACGAGATTGAAGCGGGCATGCAAATTCTCTGTAAGGCATTGGAGGGATAAGTATGGAGTTGTTTATTGTTCCGAAAGGCAACGGCAAATACAGCGTTTCCGATAAGAAAGATCGCAAGATCTACACCGTCACAAAGACAAAGAAGCTGTTCGGCAATCCCATCACAACGCTGCACGATGCAAGCGGTTATGCGTTATATACCATGCAGAGAACCCAGTCCGGCAAGAAGCCATTGTTTCGCATTGATTTCAATGATGAGCCGTTCATGCAGGTGAGCTGCAAGTCCATTTATCTCGATCCGTCCCTGCTCTGCGAGGGAAAGGGCATGAAGTGGGAACTCAAAAGCAAGGATCGCATGAATTTCACTATTATGAAAGACGGCGTTTCTGTCGGAAAAATGGAAACACAGAAATTGCCGAATAATGACCTGAAATATTACATAGATATCAGTGACAAGGTATTTGACGATTACATTCCGCTGTTTGCGGCATGTGCGGACAAGTGCTTCAGAGATTTGAATAAACAGTAACCTTAGGAGGAGAATGACGATGAAACATTTACTGAAGATGCTGGATCTGAGCCAGCAGGAGATTTTGGAAATTCTGGATCTGGCAGATCAGCTGAAGTACCAGACCAAGCATAATATTCCTCACCCGATTCTGGAGGGCAAGACACTGGGTATGATTTTCCAGAAGGCTTCCACCAGAACTCGTGTATCCTTTGAGACCGGTATGTATCAGCTGGGCGGCTATCCGCTGTTCCTGTCAGCAAATGACCTGCAGATTGGCAGAGGTGAACCTGTGCAGGATACTGCCCGCGTACTGTCCCGCTATCTGGATGGTATCATGATCCGTACCTTTGCACAGCAGGAGGTTGAGGATCTGGCGAATTACGGTAATATCCCGATCATCAACGGTCTGACTGACTTCGCACATCCCTGTCAGGTGCTCGCTGACCTGCTCACCGTCCGTGAAAAGAAGGCTTGCTTTGACGGACTGAAGATGTGCTATATCGGTGACGGCAATAATATGGCAAACTCCCTGATCGTCGGCTTCCTGAAGGTGGGTATGGCTGTTTCTGTAGCATGCCCCGAGGGTTATCGTCCCGACAAGCAGGTAATGGATTTTGCCAATACCTATGACTGCTTCTCCATCACTGACAAGCCGCTGGAGGCTGCCGCAAATGCTGATGTTAACATCACCGATGTATGGTCTTCCATGGGCATGGAGGCTGAAATTGAAAAGCGAAAGATCGCATTCAAGGGCTATCAGATCAATGATGATGTCATGGCTGCAGCGCATTCTGACGCCATTGTTATGCACTGCCTGCCGGCACA
>JAZPZJ010000097.1:0-20169 GCA_045544635.1 Oscillospiraceae bacterium | reverse complement strand
CAGCGGTGCGGCGGTGTTGATAAGACTATCCTTGAGTGCATCAAACTGTTCTGTATCTACGCCAGCCTGTGCAGCGGCTTGCTGCATCAGTGTATCGAATGTGCCGGTATTGATCATTACAGCGTAGAGGATATTGTTGATGTATTGAAGTCCGACCACGACCACAGCTTCAATCATGCCATGCCCCAGACCTGCCGCCATGGCCTTGTGCAGAGTAATGCCTTTCCGGTCAAGGACCTTTGCAGTCGTGAATCTACCGGCAAGCTCAAACAGTCCGGCGGTTGCCGCAATCAAAATGGCGTAGATCAGATAGTGGTTTTCCGCAAATGTCATGTATCCCTCGTTCATGGAGAGCAAATTCAGAATCGGAATGCGGATGAGCATCTGCGGTACGAAAAATCCAGCCGCTCCGATCAGTGCTGCGATCCAGACCTTTTCCGCTTTATGCCGGATGCAGTACCAGATCATGATGGCGATGGGGACGATTGTTGTTGTCACAAGTGCAATGCACATGCAGATGATGGATAATGTACTTACCATAAGTAAAACCTCCTGTTCCAGTGAGTTCTGTCCTGTACCGGATGTTATTTAGATATCCGTCTAAATACAGTATAGCACATTGCTGTTTGGTTGTCAAGCATTATTTAGAAATTTGTCTAAATATTTTTTAGATTTTTTTCTAAATAAGAAAAATTCCCGAATCATAGCGATTCGGGAATTGTAGTTTGTTGATGGCTTCCAAGGGAGAAGAGCATTCTCTGCACGAGCAAATAAACACAGCCGCAGAGCAACCCGTAAATACACATCTGTACAACCCCGCCGTCGGGTTCGATCCGCAGGATGGCAAAGGCGGCATTGAGCAGCTGAATGGCAAAGACGGCGGCAAAGACCGGAACGCCCAGCAGCTTTCCCCAATGCGGACGAAGATCCGTTTTCCTGACGACCATCCACAGTCTTGCAAGATTGCCGCAGACATTGCTTGCATAGTAGGAGATCACAATGCCATAGAAGCCAAGCAGGGGGATGCAGACCAGCACTGCTGAAATGCGGATGATGTACTCCGCTAAGTAGTTGAGCGAAGAAAAGCCCTGCGCTCCCATGCCTTTGATGATGCTCTCCAGCACGATCTCCAGATAGATGAACGGCACAACGGGCGCAAGCAGAAGGATCATCCTGCCCCCGACGATGCCGCCGCCAAGCAGCTCTCCGATCTTGTTCCCGAACAGAAGCAGGATCGCCGTCACGAATACGGCGAACACGATCGTCTGGCGCAGCACTTTTTCAGAGAGACTGGTGATGCGGATTTTGTTGCAGGCAGCGGATTCTCTGGCAGTTTCCGTCACCAGGATCCCGGAGAGGGAGCAGAGGATCGTGGACGGGAAAAACAGCGTCGGAATGACGATCGCTTCAAAGATGCCGAACTGGCTCAGTGCCTCCCCCGTGGAATTTCCTGCCTGCTGCAGAGTGATGGGCACGAGTGCATCGTTTGCGGAGCTGAGGAGGGAAGTCAGCGCACTGCCGAGCATGACGGGGATTGCCAGCCTGATGTATTGTCCGAGGGATATGGACACATTTCCGCTGTCCGGCATGCGGTACCGTCGGAACGTGCAAAGAAGATATACAAGCGTGACAAGAGAACCGCCGATGGTGCACAGTGCCGTCATATAGCAGATGGAGGAACTTGTCACGGGTGTGATCCACCACACGATCAGTGCCATGAGCGCACAGCGGACAAGGAAACCGATGGCATCGGAAGCAGCGCAGATTTTCGCATGACAGCAGGCGTTGAAATAACCACGCATGCAGGCGGTCACAGTCAGAACGGGAAGGGAAGCCGCCATCAGTCGGATGGGAGCGGACAGGGAAGCGTCATGCAGGAACTTTTCGCTGAAAAACGGCGCAAACAGGACGATCACGCCAGCCACCAGTACACTGAGCGTCAGCCCCACTCCCATGCAGTAGGCGAGTACACGGCTTGGGCGGGACTGCGGTTTTCCAAGTTCTTCGGAGATAAAGCGGCTGGCGCAGAGAAAGACATTGCCGCTTGCGGTGACGGACGCAAGGGAAAAGAACGAACCTGTGAGTGACAATACACCGATCGCCTCCGTGCCGATCGCTCCGGTCATGAATACATTGAGCAGGAGTGCGATCCCGTCGAGCGCCATCTGTATGACGGTCAGCAGGATAGTGTCTTTCATGATATTTCTTTGCATGGGCATGACCTCCGGAAAACAAAATGGCAGTACGGGTTGTACTGCCATTCTATGCAAAGGTTGTTCGGGTTATGCCCGACGATACCATCAATCCCTGCGTTTTTTCTGCGATGTCTGAAGCTTTCGCTCCCGCCTGCGCTGCTTGCGTTTTTCCAACCGAAGATATGCTTTGTGGGACAAAAAGCTGACCTTTGCCTGCGGTGCAAGCAGTTTCAGAAGATTTGTGATCTCATCCCAGTTGGCACTGCCTTCTTTATTCAGATTCCAGGGAAAACGAAAATAATGCTTATGGAATGTCTGGAGTTTATGCACTTTTCCGTCCGTGGTATACAAATATATTGCGAATGTGTCGGAATGCTCGTGGTCACGATGGTGATACCGTTCCACATGCACGATATCCCTGTAATAGATCCTGACCGGTGCATCGAACGAGAGCAGGTAATCCGGAAAGAAGAAGTGACAGTTCAGGAATACCTTGCCGCAGGATGCAAGCACCGCATGCATCGGTTCTTCGTAGGACTTCTGAAGCCTGTGCAGGCGGCGGAAATACCGGATCGTGTAGCAAAGACAGATCAGTGCCACAATGTTGATGGCAATGATGAAGCAGACTCCGGAATCCAGTACATCCAGTTTGCGATCCTTGCAAAGCCGGATGATGTACAGAATGCCGAATGCAAAGCATGGGATCATCAGCAAAAAGCGGTACCAGGTATGCCGGAAGATGATTGCGGCATATGAAATTTTATCAGATCCCATAATGAATCACCCATTGTTCCGTAGAACACGCCGTTTTCAGAAGTTTACGCAATTCATTCAGTTCCGGATGTTCCGGCAGTACCTCCAGCATACTGCGGCTGGCATCGGGCGGGATGAGTGTGATGCCGCAGTAGGCAAGCCCCTTGCCGGGGACATCGGTCGTATGCCAGAACATAGGAATTTCACAGAACAAGGGATCGACCGTTTCGATGATGTCATCCTCCACCGCAATGCAGTGGTAACGCTCGGGTTCGTACTCATCGTAGCGGACACCCTTTTCCGGTGCTTTTGGCATCATGCCGAATTCGTGTTTAGCCATGATATGTCATCCTTTCTAAATCAGTCCCTGCACATTCCAGAGGATTACCATGCTGATGATTGCGGCGATTACCGAAATGACAAGTCCGCCGACGGCAAAGCCTTTCAGCCGTCCGGCGGATTTGTTCAGAACCGCATAGCACAGAATGCAGAAAAATACAGCGGCACTGATAAAAGCGAAAATGCCGATCAGTTCAATCCATGATTTCATTGCGGTGTTCCTTTCAAAGCGAATTATCTATATTATACACACCAAGACAGAAAATGTCAAGAAAATCCCTCCCGAACCAAATCAGGAGGGATGAATGGATTTAGATAAAAATCAAGTTGCAGGCTCTGCGCTGCTTATTTATACAGCGAACCATATGCACCGCAGGCACGATAATCCGCACCTTCGAGATCCTTTGTGCCGAATGCAGACCATGCATGCGGACGGTACAGCTCCTCGTCCGGTACATTGTGCATGGAAACCGGAATACGCAGCATACTTGCCAGCGTGATCAGATCCTTGCCGATATGTCCATAGGTCAGGGAACCATGATTTGCACCCCAGTTTGCCATCACGCTGTACACATCACGGAATGCGTCCGTTCCGGTCAGACGGGGAACGAACCATGTGGTCGGCCATGTCGGGTCAGTTCTCTTGTCGAGCACCTCATGTACACCGTCCGGCAGAACCGTTGTCCAGCCCTCTGCGATCTGCAGAACCGGCTGTGAACCGTTGATGATATTCACACGCATCATTGTCACCGGCATCTCTGCCTGTGTGCGGAAATGGGAGGAGAAGCCGCCGCCACGGAAATAGCCGAGATTTGCCGGGCACCAGTCCACCTTGTCCGTGATCGCATCAATATCCTCCTGCGTCATATCCCACCACTGCTTCATGACTGCATTGCCGTTTTCATCCTTTGCCATGCCGGTCGCATCCAGTGCCGCAGAACCGGAGTTGATCAGGTGAATGAAGCCGTTCTCTGCAAGTCCGGTCGGACGCACGCCCGTCACTCTCTCGACTGCATCCGGACTCCAGTAGGTACGCACATCCGCAAAGATGGACGCTCTGCCGGAGAGAAGATTGCCGAACAGCATTGCAGTGCCGTTGAGACCGTCATTTTCTGTGGCAAGCAGCGTCGGCTGCTTCTTGCCGTTCCAGTCAAATGTGGAATTGAGGATCGCCTCGGAGAAGTCGCCGTTCGGCAGCCAGTCCGTCCACTGCCGCTGTCCCTGGAAACCGCCGACGATCGCATTTCTGCCTCGGCTTTCCTCCAGCCAGTTCATATCCGCAAGTACCGGATTGCCCAGCAGAATATCCTTGAGGACGAGGGTCATTTTCACGCAGAATTCCCAGTTTTCTTCCTGATGCTCTGCCGGAAGCGGTTCTTCATTCACATCGAAGCCCATCGGGCAGTTATCCATCGTCCACTTGTATGCCTTTTCAAATTCCGCATGATCGTAGATCTCCAGATTGATGCGGCGCAGCACTTCGGACATATCCACCCATTCCGTGCGCATGCCGAGGTAATTCTGGAAGAAATCCGCATTGCACTGGGAACCCGCAATACCCATCGACACACCGCCGATGTTGACATAGCTCTTGTTGCGCATCAGACCCACTGCCAGACCGCATCTTGCAAAGCGCAGGATCTTTTCTGCGACGTCCGCCGGAATGCTGGTGTCATCCTTATCCTGCACATCTCTGCCATAGATCGCAAATGCCGGCAGACCCTTCTGCGCATGTGCTGCCATTGCCGCAGCCAGATATACCGCACCTGGACGTTCCGTGCCGTTGAAGCCCCACACTGCCTTGATGGTCAGGGGATTGAGATCCATTGTTTCGCTGCCGTAGCACCAGCAGGGTGTCACGGACAGGGTTGCGCACACATTCTGTGTGGAGAAGCATTCTTCGCACTTGTAAGCTTCAGCCACACCGCCGATGGTGGACGGTGCGATCACGCATTCTACGGGTGTGCCGTCCGGATAACGCAGCTCGGATTCGATCAGCGCCTTTGCAGCCTTTGCCATGTTCATGGTCTGGTCTTCCAGACTCTCACGGATGCCAAGCTGTCTGCCGTCAATGACGGGGCGAATACCAATTTTCGGATACATAATGTTCACTCTCTTTCAGTTAAAAATTTTCTTGTAATTATCATAAATATACGCATTTCTCGGATTCGGCGTATATTCCTTGATCGTGATGGAATCTGCGATCAGCGCTCTTGCCTGTGCAAGATCCTGCAGCTCACCGGCTGCAATGAGCTGAATCGCCGCATTGCCGTATGCGGTTGCTTCGTTGGGTCCGGTCAGTACCGGAATGCCACAGATATCGGCAGTGAGCTGGCAAAGCAGCATGTCCTTTACGCCGCCGCCGAGCATGTAGATCCGGCTGTAGGTTTTGCCGGTACAGGTGCGGATCTCATCAAGCGCTTCCCGGAATTTGCACGCAAGGCTCTCATAAATGCAGCGCAGGACATCCGCTGTATCCGCAGGCTCCGGCTGTCCGCTTTCGAGACACCACGCACGGATCCGCAGCGGCATATCGCCCGGGGATGCAAATGCAGGCGCATCCGCATCAATGAAGCGCATGCCCGGTTCTGCCTGTGCAGCCATTTTTTCCAGCTCTGCGTAGGAGTAGGTTTGTCCCTGTTTTGTGAGCGTGCGTCTGGTTTCCTGAATCAGCCACAGTCCCGTGATATTCTTGAGGAACGTGACCGTATCCCCGTAGCCGACCTCGTTTGTGACATTGCATGCAGCGGAGGTTTCGTTGATGATCGGTGCATCCAGCTCCGTGCCGAACAATGCCCATGTGCCGCAGCTGATGAAGGTGAACGGCAGGGAATCGGTTGCGGGCACCGCTGCCGCTGCGCACTGTGTATCGTGACCGCAGACAGCGATCACGGGAACGGACGGAATGCCAAGCTCCTTGCAGATCGCTTCGGAAAGCATGCCTTTCTGTGCACCGGTTTCCATAAGGGGCGGGAAAATATGCTCGGGAAGTCCGAATGCTTCGACCGTTTTGCCCGACCAGCCGCCGGTTGCAGGGTCAAACAGCTGGGTTGTGCCTGCAATGGTGCGCTCTGCCGAAATATCCCCCGTCAGAAGATAAGCGAACAGATCCGGCATGAGCAGAAACGCCTGCGCATGTTCCAGAAGTTCAGGAGCGGTTCTTTGGTGTTCCAGCAGCTGGAATGCCGTGTTGATCGGCATGATCTGGTTGCCGGTGAGAGCATACAATTCCTCGGGGGAGAGGAAGGCTTCTGCCTTTTTCAGTGCACCGTCCGTGCGGCTGTCACGGTAATGGAAGGGATTTGCAAGCAGATCGCCCCGTTTGTCGATCAGCCCGTAATCCACGCCCCATGTATCAATGCCAATACTGTCAAATCCGCCCGCTGCGTGTGCTTTGCGCAGACCATTCTTGATCTCGTGGAAAAGCCGCAGTACATCCCAGTAAAGATGTCCGCCTACGGAGACAGGTTCATTCGGAAAACGATGGATCTCCTGGAGCTTCAGCTTGCTGCCGTCATAAACGGCAAGCACGGCACGTCCGCCCGATGCACCGAAATCGAATGCAAGGACACGTTTTTTCATTGGATCAGCCCCTTACTTGTTGTATTTCTTGTAGCCCGGATGCTTTCCGGTCACGCCGTACTGCGCACGCATATTGCACAAACGGTCGATATTTTCTCTGGAAATTTCCTGTGCGCCGCCCAGCAGATGTGCTGTCAGGCTGATTTTTGCAAACAGTTCCAGTGTCTCCATGCGGTAGTATGCCGTGATCAGATCGGAACCCACCGTCAGTGCGCCGTGATTCTGCAGCAGCATCACATCATGCTCCTGCAGATAGGGCTTGATCGCCTCGGGTACTTCGTTAGTGGAGGGGGTGCCGTAGGGGGTCACCGGAACGCTGCCGATGGCAATGACGGATTCGATCATGGAGTATTCATCGAGCGCCTTGTTTGCGACCGCATAGCCCGTTGCCGTAGCCGGATGCGCATGCAACACAGCGCCGACATCCGGACGCTCCCGATAGCAGCACAGATGCATCTTGATTTCGGAAGAAGGTCTTGCACCGGGGAGTCCCTCCAGCACATTTCCCTCCGCATCAATGCGGACGAGCTTTTCGGGCGTAATGAAGCTCTTGCTGATGCCCGTGGGCGTCGCAAGGAATGTGCCGTCCTCGAGTTTTACCGAAACATTGCCGTCATTGGCTGCCACCCAGCCAAGCTGCCACATCTTGTGACAAACATCACAGATTTCGTCCTTGATGGTATTCAGATTCATAAAATTGCCTCCCTATGTAGTTTTCAATAAAGTTATTAACTACATTATACACGATATTTGTAAAAATGTCCAGTAGTAATTCAATATTCTGCTGATTTTTTCAATATTGTGCTATCGCGGCAGTTTGTGAAAAAATAATTTTCCGAAAAAAGAGATGTCAGCTATTGACGGGAAACGGATAATTCGGTATAATAGAATAGGAGAATTATCTATGGGTGATCCCATGAAAAAATATGGAGGTGCAATATGGAAAACCTGATTTCCGCATCCATTCTCAATGCAGATCTCCTGCATCTTGATGATGTGATCAAAAAACTCGAGGACGCCGGTGCCGATATGCTTCATTTCGATGTCATGGACGGCGTATTTGTCAATAATATTTCGTTCGGACTGCCGATTCTGAAGGCTATTTCCGGTTCTACCAAGCTCTTTAAGGACGTGCATCTGATGATCACCGATCCGCTGAAATATGTGGACGAATTTGCCAAAGCAGGTGCCGACCTCATTACCTTTCATTATGAAAGCGTCAGCGATCCGTTTGCAACGATCGAAGCGATCCATGCAGCCGGCTGCAAGGCAGGAATTTCCATCAAGCCTGCGACCCCTGCCGAGGCGGTGATTCCGTTCCTTGATAAGATCGACGCTGTGCTGGTGATGACCGTAGAACCCGGTTTCGGCGGTCAGGGCTACATCCACGAAATGACGGAGAAGATCTCCGCTGTACGTCAGGCGATCTCCGCATGGGATCGTGATATCCTCCTCGAGGTGGACGGCGGCATCAATGCCGAGTCAGGTCCCATTACTCGCCGTGCGGGTGCGGATATCCTCGTTGTGGGAAGCTATCTGTTTGCAAGTGAGGATATGCGTGCAACAGTGGACAAGCTCCGCTTCTGCTCGAAAGAGGGAACAACTGCTTGAGTGAGATTGTAAATGAGCGCAGGATCCGCAGACCCGAGTTCTGGGTCTCGCTTGCTGCAATTTGTCTGGTCAGCGTGTTCTATTACGGCATCCGTGCCGCAGCGGTCATCGGACTTGCGGCGGTTACGGCGGTACTGACGGATTTTGTCTGTCTGTTTCTGCAGAATAAATCCTATCGGGTCATGGATCTTTCCAATGCCGCCGCAGCGGTCGTGATGGCGCTGATGTTTCCGGCGACGATCCCGTATTCGATCGTGATCCTGAGTACGATATTTGCCGTTGCTGTCGGCATCCATGTCTTCGGCAGCCGAAAAAACTACCTGTTTCCGCCGTCAGCGGTCGGCTATCTCTTTGCACTGATCTGCTGGCAGCATGAGGTGCTCCGGTTTCCGCCGGCAGGGCAGCGGCTTGCCCTGTTCGGGAATGAGAACGTACCTTTGCGTGATTCCCTGAGCCATACACTTCTGCAGAATGGCGTGCTCAATGAAGAGCCGCTTGATCTGCTGCTCGGTGCGGTATCCACTCCCATGGGCACGGGCTGTATTCTGCTGCTTCTGGCAGTATTTGCTGTTCTGCTTGTGCGCCGTGCGGTTTCCTTCTGGGCGTGCCTTGGTTTTTCACTGGGCGTGTCCATGATGGCAATGTTCGGGATTCAGCCGATCGTACAGCTCTGGGCGGCAAGCATGCTGCTCTTTGCGATGATCTTTCTCATCGGCGACCACGCCGTGATGCCGATCCGCACATTCTGGGCGTTTCCGGCATGTCTTGTGACGGGATTGCTCACCGGCTTTCTGCTGGTGTTTATGGGACTGGAATATGCCCCCGTGATCGCAGTGATGCTGAGCTGTCCGGTCTGGCAGGCATTCCGCACAGCGGAAAAGACATATCTGCGCCATATGGAAGCACTTGATGCAGCGGAACGGATGCAGCAGCTCCGTAAAACAGCGGATTCTTCCGCTCCCGACGCAGAAACGGAGGCGGCAGAATGAACAAAAAAACAAGATTTTCCGTATTCGATGGCATGCTCCGCCGCAATGCAGTTCTGGCGGAGGGCATGGTCATTGCACCGATCGTCGTGTGCTGTGATACGCTCCCGAAGGCACTGATCCTGTCGCTGGCATTCGCATGCATTACGTTCTTCAGTGTGACGATTGCGTCATTCTATCCGAAGCGGCTTGCCTATGCGGTGAAGATCGTACTGTATGCTGTCACATCGGCGCTTGTGTATCTTCCGACCGCAATGCTTTGTGATTATCTGCAGTATGCATCCATCGGCATGTACCTGCCGCTTCTTGCGGTCAATTCCTTTGTCGTGCTGCATTCAGAGCTGTATTTCTACAGGCTGCGCAGACGTGTCATGCTTCCGACTCTGTTTTTCCACATTGCAGGCTTCTGTCTTACAGCCGTTCTTGTCGGGACGCTGCGTGAGATCCTTGCCTATGGCACGATCTGCGGCAGAGTAGTGGCAATGCCTCTTCTGCTGAAGGGCGCTGCGGCACCGTGGGCAGGCTTTATCCTGCTGGGTGTGCTGTGTGCGCTGCATCGGAAGCTGTTTCCGAAAGGGTAGGGTGACGTATGATGTGGCTATTTTCTTCACTGCTTTCACTGCTGGCAGATAATCTGATCTTTTCCCGTGCACTTGGCACAAGTACGCTGATGGCGGCAACGAAGAATCGTTCCAATCTCGTGATCCTGTCACTGATGATGACGGTATTCTCCGTTCTTTGCAGTATGCTGACTGCGGTCATCTGCCGGCTTCTGCCGCTTTCTGCCGTGGAATGGATAGCAGCGCATAAATTCAGCGTGCTGCTGTATACAGCAGTCATTTCAGTCATATATTTTATTGTATTGCTGCTTGTTTACGCAGTCGGCAGAAGCCGTGCGGCAGCTTTCAGAAAATATGTGCATTTTTCCGCATTTAACTGTGCGGTTATGGGAACACTGTTTCTGTGCTTTTCACAGACAGCCCCGGGGATGTCTTCGTATTCCCCGGCAGTTCCCTCCATCGGCGGTGCGGCTTTCTTCGGATTACAGATGGGACTGGGCTTTTTGCTTTCCTCCCTGATCCTGATCGCTGTCCGCAAACGTCTGTATGACGCCGAACTCCCCGAAGCATTCCGTGGGATTCCGGCAGTATTCGTATATATCGGATTGTTTTCCATGGCAATCTACGCTGTGACGATGCAGAGATAAAAAGAACGCATCGTCTTGCATAAGAGAGGAGAAAACCAAATACAATGAAACTCAAACCGAAAGGACGTAAGATCTATCGGCAGAAGACCAGATTTGAACGGCTCAAGGGTTTCTTTCGCAATACGGGTGCGGTGATCGGTACCGCAGCCGCCGTTGCTGCGATCGTCTTTGTCGGATACAGCGCAGGCGGTCCTGTAATCGAATTCCTGGAAGACCAGGGAATCCTCACTGCAGCAACAGCTCCGGCATCCGAGCCGGATGAAACTGATGCTGCGACCACTGCGGAGCCGGCATCATCCCAGCCCGAAACGACCCAGCCGGTGCAGGAAGCGTTCTTCATGAGCGGATATTATCTGGATGCACATGCATTATCCACCCAGCAGACCCTGCGGACTGCGCTTGTGTCCGTGCCGATGGGGATCACCCATGTGATCGTTCCTTTGAAAACCGCCGGCGGCAGTCTGCATTATGCAACAGCGATTGCCGATGCCAGCACAAGCAGTACGGTCGTTTCTGCAACGCAGCTCAGCGTGATCCATGAGACCATCGCTGAACAGGGATATACGCCTGTTGCGGCGATCAATGCGCTCGAGGATTCGATCTACCCGAAGGTCTATGCGGACGCTGCATACCGCATTGCCGGAACGCAGGAGCGCTGGCTCGATGCCGCACCGGAACATGACGGTAAGCCTTGGATTTCACCGTTCAGCGACCTTGCGATCGACTATCTGTCGAGCCTGTCCGCAGAAGCGGCGCAGGCAGGCTTTACAGTGATTCTTTGCGAAGGACTCACGTTTCCGCAGTTTTCCGAGGAGGATCTTGCACAGCTCGATCCCCGTGCCGGAAGTGCTGACAGAGGTTCGGCACTGGTGAATACAGCAAATGCCATGCAGGACGCTGCGGATGGTGCTGTATTTCTGGTGGCAGTGGATGCCGAAGCACTGCGCAGCGGTGAAGCAGATCTCTTTTCTGCCGGCAAACCGCTTTATGCAGATGGCGTTGTTGTGACATTCACTGAAGAGACTGCCGCTGAGAAAGAGCAGATCTGCAGTTCCCTGCAGGAGATGACCTGCATCCCGATGCTGAAGGGAGCGGGTTCTGCGCAGTCCATTGCAGTGAATGGCAATTATATTCTTTGTCCTGCAGATGCTGCAGCGACGGACGATGAAAATGAACCTGTGTCCGAAGAAAACGGACTGAATGAATAAATACAAAGGGAGTGAGAACTATGGTAGAAAAATTCACCGTAGCACTGAAAAAAATCGTGGATGAGTTCAAGCTTGAGGTCATCTACATGCCGAAGGATCCTTCGGAAATTCTGATCGACGAAAACGACGTTACCCGTCCGGGTCTGCAGCTCATGGGCTTCTATGAATATTTTAATCCCGAGCGCATCCAGATCATCGGCAAGATGGAATTTGCATATCTTTCCACGATCGACGAACAGACCAGACGTGAGCGTCTCGAAATGCTCATCTCAAAGAAATTGCCGGCACTTATCATCACAAGAGAACTGCCGTACTTCTCTGAAATGCTGGAGCTTGCACAGAAATATGAGATGCCGCTGCTGCGCAGCAAGGAGAGTACCTCCAATTTCATGTCCGGTCTGATTGCATTCCTGAACCTGAATCTTGCACCCCGTATCACACGCCATGGCGTGCTGATCGAAATTTACGGTGAAGGTGTGTTCATCACCGGCGAGAGCGGTGTTGGTAAGAGTGAGACAGCGATCGAGCTTGTCAAGCGTGGTCATCGTCTGATTGCTGATGACGCTGTGGAGATCCGCAAGGTTTCCAACATCAGCCTTGTCGGCAGCTCCCCGGATAACATCCGTCACTTCCTCGAGCTGAGAGGTATCGGTATTATCAATGCACGCCGCCTGTTCGGTATGGGTGCGGTCAAGATGACCGAGAAAATCGACCTCGTTGTCGAGATGGAGCTGTGGAATCCCGAGAAGATCTATGACCGTATGGGCGTGGATACGCAGTATGCGTCCCTGCTCGGTGTGAAGATCCCCTCGCTGACCATTCCGGTAAAGCCCGGTCGTAACCTTGCTGTTATTCTTGAGGTTGCGGCGATGAACAACCGTCAGAAGAAGATGGGCTATAACGCAGCAACGGAGCTGCTTGAGCGTCTCGGCATGGATATGGACGCTACTGAAACAGTAAAGAATTACGATGCATTCTGATTGCATCATGCGGAGGGATTACATGAGAGAACAACTGCATGCGCTTTGTCAGCAGTATGATTGTAAGCTGGAAACGGATGTCAAGCTGTCCCAGCATACCACGTTCCGCATCGGCGGTACGGCGGATTTCTGGGTAGAGATCACAAATACGGAAGGACTGCGTGCACTGCTGTCCTTCTGCAAAGAACAGGGGATCCCGTATTTTGTCATGGGCAGAGGAAGCAATATCCTTGCGTCCGATGACGGATTCCGGGGTGTGATCCTGCATATTGCGAATGGCTTTTCTGCCATCTCCCTTTCCGGCACCACCATGATCTGTCAGGCAGGTGCCACGCTCACTGCGGCAGCACGTCTTGCAGCGGAACATTCCCTCAGCGGCATGGAGTGTCTCAGCGGCATTCCGGGTACCATCGGCGGCGCACTGTATATGAACGCCGGTGCTTACGGCAGTGAAATGAAGGATATTGTTGTCAGCTGTGACTATGTTGATGCGGACGGCAATCTCTGTACAATGCCGCTCTCCGAAATGCAGCTTTCCTATCGTCATAGCATTTTTGCCGAAAACGGCGGTACGATCGTCAGCATTACAATGGAGCTCCAGCCGGGTGATCCCGCTGAAATTGCAAATAAAATGGAAGAACTGCTGATCCAGAGAAAAACCAAGCAGCCGCTTGAGTATCCGAGTGCCGGCAGCACCTTCAAACGTCCGCAGGGCAGCTATGCCTCCCTCCTGATCGACCAGTGCGGTCTGAAGGGATGCGCCGTCGGGGATGCACAGGTGAGCGAAAAGCACTGCGGCTTTGTGGTCAATAAGGGCAACGCAACCTGTGCGGATGTCCTGCAGCTTTGTGCGCAGGTCGGTGCGCTCGTCAAGGAAAAGACCGGCTACACACTTGAGCTTGAGCCGATTCTGCTCGGTGAATGCGAATAAACGAATGCACATTTTCCGGAGGTGTGAAAGATGCAGCTAGTCATGATTACCGGTATGTCCGGTTCTGGAAAAACCATGGTCATGCAGGTCATGGAGGATATTGGTTTTTATTGTATTGATAATCTCCCGCCGCAGCTGATCCCGAAGTTTGTGGATATCTGTGAGCATACGGAGGGGGGACTGAGCAAGGTAGCGATTGCGGTTGATATCCGCTCCGGTGACATGTTCTCGGATATCTATCATTGCTGGCGTATGATGAAGCAGGAAATGCAGCTTGATGTCAAGGTCATTTTCACCGAAGCATCCGATGAAGTCCTGCTCAAACGCTACAAGGAGACCCGCCGCAAGCATCCGCTTGAAGAGAAGTGCGGCTCGCTGCAGGAGGCGATCGCCTTCGAGAGAGAGCAGCTTTCTCAGCTGCGCCCCATTGCAGATTATTTCTTTGAGACCTCGCACCTGAGTGCAGGTCAACTCAAGGATGAAGTAAAATCCCTGTTTCTTGAGAAAAAATCGGATTCCTTGCTCATCAAGGTCATGTCTTTCGGGTATAAGTACGGTGTTTCGACAGAAGCCGACCTCGTTTTTGACGTGCGCTGCCTGCCCAATCCCTTCTACATCCCGGAGCTGAAAACGCATACCGGCTGTGAGAGCTGTGTGCGTGACTATGTGATGCAGTTTCCGCAGTCCATGGAGCTGTTTGCCAAGATCAACGATCTGCTCGAATTTCTCCTCCCGCTTTATATTTCTGAGGGAAAGAGTCAGCTTGTGATCGCATTCGGCTGCACGGGCGGTAAGCACCGTTCCATCACCTTTGCAGAGCTGATGGGGGATGCACTGCGTGAAAAGGGCTATCGTGTGCACAAAATGCACCGTGATATTGCAAAGGACAGAGGATAGTGAGGTGAAGCAGCATGTCATTTTCGGATAATGTGCGGGAAAGCATCCGCAGTACCATCAATGATCAGGATAAGCGGTTTGCCTGCCTGTACGGCATGCTGCTGTATTGCCGCACCCTGACGAAGGATGAGATCTGCCTGAAAAGTGAAAGCGAGATCTTCGATTCCGTTTTTCCGATCCTGATGAAAACCGTGTTCGGCGCTGCCGTTCCGCTTCAGATCGAGCGTAAACCTCGCAAAAACGGAGGAATGCTGTATATTTACCGGATCTGCGGCAGGGAAGCGGTCACACGCATCCGCTATACCTTCCACATTCACGAGGATCGGCGCATTGATATGCGCAACCTCCCGATGAACAGCATCGGCATGTTCCTCGGCGGCGTGTTCCTGACCTGCGGCAGTGTCACCGATCCGAATAAGGACTACCATCTTGAATTTGCAGCGCCCACCGAAACGCTCTGCAATGATCTGTGTGATATACTTCTGAGTGTCGGCGTGCATCCGAATACCATGAAGCGCCGTTATGCATATTCTGCCTATCTCAAGGTCAGCGAAGAAATCGGTGATCTGCTCACCTTTATGGGAGCGCAGAAATGCACGCTTGATCTCATTGACATCAAGATCGACAAAGAGGTCAAAAATAATGTCAACCGACTCAATAACTGCGACCTTGCCAATATTGACAAGGTCATTTCCGCCTCTGAAAAGCAGCAGGAGGATATTCGTGTGATCGTCAGTCATGACGGCATGCGCAAGCTCACCGCAGAGCTGCGGGAGCTGGCGGAGCTGCGGCTTGAGAATCCCCACCTGAGTCTGCAGGATCTCGGTGATCTGCTCTCGAAGCCCATCGGACGTTCGGGTGTGAACCATCGTTTCCGCAAGCTTGCAGCGATTGCAGACAAATACAGGGAGGAGGATGCAGATGGCAGCGCCTGAAGATTTTGTGCACCTGCATGTGCACAGTGAATACAGCCTGCTCGACGGTGCCTGCCGTATCGGACAGCTTGTCGCACAGGCGAAAGCGCAGGGACAGACTGCGGTTGCCGTCACGGATCATGGCAATCTTTATGCGGCGATCGCATTCTACGATGCTGCCATTGAGCAGGGCATCCATCCAATCATCGGCTGTGAGGTCTATGTAGCGCAGCGGACCCGTTTTGATAAGGAACCGGTACTCGACGGCAAGAGCTATCATCTCGTTCTGCTCTGTGAAACTAACGAGGGCTATCAGAATCTGATCAGGCTCGTGACCCTTTCCAACACGGAGGGCTTTTACAAGAAGCCGAGAGTGGATCTCGAACTGCTTCGTCAATATCATAAAGGACTCATCTGCCTTTCAGCCTGTGTTGCGGGGGAAATTCCCCGAAAGCTGCTGGAGGGCAGTTATGACACTGCAAAGGAAGCGGCGCTGCGCTATCTTGATATTTTCGGTGCAGGTAATTTCTTTATCGAGATCCAGGATCACGGCATTGCCGAAGAACGGCAGGTTCTGCCCCAGCTTCTACGGCTTTCAAGAGAAACGGGGATCCCGCTTGCGGCTACGAATGATGCGCATTATCTGACACGCAGCGATGCCGCAATGCAGAATGTCCTGCTGTGCATCCAGACGGGGAAAACTATCAATGAACCGACCGGCATGGGCTTTTCTACCAATGAATTCTATCTCAAGTCCACACAGGAGATGGAACAGCTGTTTCCGAACCTCCCCGATGCGATCACCAATACCAGAAAGATCGCTGATCGCTGTCAGGTCACCTTTACCTTCGGGGAGCGCAAGCTTCCGCATTTTGTCAAAGAGGGCGTGACCGACAATACCGCTTATTTCCGTGCACTCTGCACGAAGGGAATGTATCTGCGATACGGCAGCGATCCTGCGCAGGAGGTAAAGGAACGACTTGCCTACGAGCTTTCTGTGATTGAAAGCATGGGGTTTGTGGACTATTTTCTGATCGTCTGGGACTTCATCCGTTATGCCAGAACTCATGATATTCCCGTCGGACCCGGCAGAGGTTCGGGTGCCGGCAGCCTTTGTGCGTACTGCATCGGGATCACCGGTGTAGATCCGATTGCATGGAATCTTCTCTTCGAGCGCTTTCTCAATCCGGAACGTGTCAGCATGCCCGATTTCGATATCGACTTCTGCATCGAGGGCAGACAAGCGGTCAAGGATTATGTTGTGCAGCGCTACGGCAGCGACCATGTTGCCGAGATCATTGCGTTCGATACCCTCAAGGCAAGGGCGGCGGTCCGTGATGTCGGACGGGTAATGAATATTCCCTATGCCGCAGCGGATAAAACCGCAAAGCTCATCGACGGTAAAATGACAGTGGAGGAAGCGATCTCCAAAGTATCCGAACTCAAGTCGATGTACGAGAGCGACGAACAGGTGCGCAGACTCCTCGATATGGCAAAACGTCTGGAGGGTATGCCCCGTCATGTCAGCACCCATGCAGCAGGCGTTGTGATCGCCGCATCTCCCGTGAGCGATTATGTGCCGCTGCAGAAGAACGAAGAAACACTTATTACCCAGTTCACCAAGGATGAGCTGGAGCGGCTCGGACTTCTGAAAATGGATTTCCTCGGGCTGCGCAATCTGACGATTATCCGTGACTGTGTGCGTTCCATTCAGCGATATGAGCCGGAATTCTCCATCGACCGGATTCCTTCTGATGATCCAAAGGTCTATCAACTGATTTCCAAAGGAAATACCTCGGGCGTTTTCCAGCTCGAAAGCAATGGCATGCGGCAGGTACTCATGCGTCTGCGTCCGCAGGATATGGGCGATATCGTAGCGGTGCTTGCCCTCTACCGACCGGGTCCCATGGATTCGATCCCGACCTATATCCACAACCGCCACAATCCGCAGGATGTCAGCTATCTGCATCCGGCGTTGGAGGAGATTCTCAATGTCACCTACGGCTGTATTCTGTATCAGGAGCAGGTGATGCAGCTCTGCCGCAAGCTTGCCGGCTACTCCTATGGCAGAGCCGACCTTGTCCGCCGGGCAATGACAAAGAAAAAAATGGAGGAAATGGAGCAGGAACGGCAGGTCTTTCTCTACGGCTCGGGCAAGGATGACGGGTGTGTCGGTGCGGTCGCAAACGGGATCCCGTTAGACATCGCTTCGCAGATTTTTGACCAGATGGAGCGTTTCGGTTCCTATGCGTTCAACAAATCCCATGCCGCCGCCTACGGCTTGATCGCCTATCAGACGGCGTATCTCAAAACACACTATTTTGCCGACTATATGGCATCCCTCATGACCAGCGTGATCTCGGAATCTCCGAAGCTTCTGAGCTATCTGGAGGAATGCCGCAGCGTCGGACTGTGCATCTGCCCGCCCGATGTCAATACGGGTGAGTGGGGCTTTGCATACCGGGAAGGAAAGATGTTTTTCGGTCTGCTTGCCATCCGCAATCTCGGCAAGGGACTGATCGACCGTATGGTCGCAGAACGGCAGAGAAACGGAAAGTTTACCGGCTTTGTCGATTTCTGCCGCCGCATGTCCGAACAGGGAATGAACAAACGTGCGCTGGAAGCAATGATTCAGGCTGGTGCACTCGATAGTCTCGACTGCAACCGACGTCAGATGATGCTCCACTACGAACAGGTAATGGAAACTGTGAGCAGCGGCTCCGATCAGGCGGTGGAGGGACAGATGAGTCTCTTCGGTGAAGCGGATCTGCATGCTGCCGATCTGCACATCCCGCCTGCGGAAGAATATAGTCTCCTTCATAAGCTCCAGATGGAAAAAGCGGCAACCGGCATGTATATTTCCGGGCACCCGATGGACAGCCTGCGTTACCTGCAGGCATTGCTGCACTGCACTGCACTCGGGGATCTGATTTCCGATCAGGGCAGGAATGTCATGGACAAACAGAATGTCAGATTCCTCTGTATCGTCCAGAGTATCAAAAAACACCGTACCAAAAGCGGCGAGGAGATGTGCTTTGCAACGGTGGAGGATTCCGGCGGTACGCTCGATGTCATTGTATTTCCGAAACTCTATGCGATTTCCACGCAGCGCCTGCGCAAGGACGGCATCCTGCTTGTGAATGGCAAGATCTCCAAAAAGGACGACGAAATCACCGTCATTGCAGAAAGCATCCGTGAAGAGGAGGATTTTCCCCTGATGCTGCGCCAGATGCAGCTCTGTCTGAAGCTCGAAGATACGGAGCTTTCCGTACTCGAACCGATAGAAGCGCTATGCCGCCGCTACCCCGGTGAAACCGAAGTGATTGTCTATCTGACACAGCGGCGGAAGTATCTTTCCCCCAAGCGGCGCATGGCAGCGGATGTATCGGAAAAATTTTATCAGGAACTCTGTAAGATCCTGCCGGGATCACGGATCGGATGCATCCCAAAAGTGAACAGATGAGCGGTCGGATCCGGGCTTTTACGGACGAATTTACAGCGATTTTAGAAAAAAGCTTGTTTTTCAAGTGGAAAACTAATGAAAAATTGAAAAAGGCTTGACATCAGCATGTAAATGTTGTAAAATAGAATAGTAACAGAAATTTTTGCATTTTGCAGAATGGAGAATGGATCAATATGAAAAAAATCGGTGTTTTAACAAGCGGCGGCGACGCTCCGGGCATGAATGCTGCTGTCAGAGCTGTCACTCGTGCGGCACTGTCCAAGGGTATGGAAGTTGTAGGTATCCAGAAGGGCTATGTAGGTCTGCTCAATCGTGAGTTTACAGAAATGACCGCAAGAAGCGTTTCCGGTATCATCCAGAGAGGCGGTACCTGCCTGTATACAGCACGCTGCCCTGAATTCCGGAATATGGAAGGCGTCATGAGAGGTAAGGAAGTCTGTGAGGAGATCGGTATTGAGGGTCTGGTTGTCATCGGCGGCGACGGCTCCTTCCGTGGCGCAGGCGATCTGTCTTCTGTCGGCATTCCCTGCATCGGTATCCCCGGTACAATTGATAACGATATTCAGTGTACAGAGTACACCATTGGTTATGACACAGCAATGAATACAGCCATGGAGATGATCGACAAGCTCCGTGATACCACACAGTCCCACGCACGCTGCTCCGTAGTAGAAGTAATGGGCAGAAGAGCTGGCTTTATTGCAGTGAATGTTGCAATGGCTGTTGGTGCAGAGGCTGCACTGACACTGGAGCATCCCTATGATCTGGACAAGATCGCTGCGAAGATGATCCGCACCAAGGATTCCAAGGGCGGTAAGAACCACTTCATCATTGTTGTATCCGAGGGTGTTGGTCAGGTTGAGAATATTGCAAGAACCATTCAGGAAATGACGGGTATTGAATCCAGAGCAACCATTCTCGGTCATGTACAGAGAGGCGGTTCTCCGACGATTCGTGACCGTGTTGTTGCAACAGAAATGGGCTACCATGCTGTTGAGCTGCTCGAGCAGGGCATCGGCAACAGAATCGTTGGTCTCAAGGACGGAAAGATCTTTGACATCGACCTGCAGGAAGGTCTGGCAATGAAGAAGCCGTTCATTGAT
>JAZPZJ010000096.1:0-22351 GCA_045544635.1 Oscillospiraceae bacterium | reverse complement strand
CTGGAAAAGGGTATGTATCATCTCGCAAACAAGAGCTTCCTGCAGGCACTGGAGGAAGCGGATCCGCAGGCGCAGTATGCGCAGACACCGCTTGCGAAGCTGGACGCTTATGAGCGCCAGCTCAAGCGCTTTGACATTCGTGTCAGCGGTGCAAGCTGCGACAGGGTGGAGAAATTCTTCACCACGACCGAAAGTGCGGTGCTGTTTCCGGAATTTGTGCGCCGCAGCGTGCTGCAGGGCATGCAGGAGGCGGTGCTGCCGGAGATCACAGCAGCGATTTCTCACAATATCACGAACCGCTATCAGGGATGCAGCCTGACGGATACGGCAGAATACACCACCACCAAGCCCGGTGAAGAGATGCCTGTTTCCACTATTTCCGAGGGCACGGATCTCGTGACGCTGTCCAAATTCGGCAGAGTGGTGAATATGTCCTACGAGGCGATCCGCCAGCAGAGACTTGATGTCTTTGCGCTGATGCTGCGCAGAGTCGGCAGACAGCTTGCGGACAGCATGGTGACAAAGGCACTGGCGGTGCTCAAGGCAGCGGGAAACAGCACGGCGCTCACCGTTTCCGGCGATGGACTGGCGTATTCCGATCTTGCGTCACTCTATGGTCAGTTCAAGAGCTGTGATCTGACGACCATTCTGGCGTCTCCGACGGTCGTGGCAAAGATCCTGGTGATGAACCAGATGCTTGAGACTTCTTCCGAGGATTGCACGGAGATCCGTCTGCCGTTCGGTGCAAAGCTTATCAAGTGCGCACAGCTGGATGATACGTTCATTCTGGGTCTGGACAGGAATTTTGCGCTTGAGGTGATCCAGAGCTCCGATGTGGTGCTCGAGACGGACAAGCTCATTGGCTGTCAGCTGGACAGCATCGGCATTTCCGTCAGTGCAGGCTTCCGCACGCTGATCGCAGATGCGGTGAAGGTGCTGAAGCTGGCGTAAGGTTTTCGGATAATTATCCTCCCCCTTCCCCCCTCCCTAAAGGGAGGGGGGAATAGTGGGGGGCTCCGACCCCTTCACCCCGGGAAGGGCTGCGCCCCTTCACCCTGCATGAAAAGCTGCAGCAAGTGAAGAGGACAAAAAATAATCAGGAGGGATGATGGATGGATGAACGACTGACAAAGCTCAACCGTTTTACACGCAGGGCGCATACAGAGGAGGAGGTCTACCTCTTCGATGTGATCCTTTGCGACAATGACATTGACCGGGATCTGGAGTGCTTTTCCGAGGAGGCGCTCCAGCAGATGCAGAAGCTGTTTGTCGGAAAAACAGGTATTTTTGACCATGATCCGAAAAGCAGCGGTCAGACTGCAAGGATCTATGAAACAGAGCTGTGCAGGGATCCTGAAAAGCGCACAGCGGACGGCAGACCCTATCTCTTTCTCAAGGCACAGGCGTATATGATCCGCACGGACGCCAATGCAGACCTCATTCGGGAGATCGAGGGCGGCATCAAAAAGGAAGTGAGCGTTTCCTGCAGCGCTGCAAAGCATACCTGCTCGGTATGCGGTGCGGATCGCCGTGAGAGTGCCTGCGGACATGTGAACGGGCGCACCTATGGGGACAAGACCTGCCACACGATCCTTTCGGAGATCAAGGATGCCTATGAATGGAGCTTTGTGGCGGTGCCGGCACAGGTGCAGGCAGGCGTGACAAAGCAGTATCGTGCAAAGGAGGAACAGGATATGGACGCAGAACAGAAGTATGCGGCGCAGGCAGCGCTGCTTTCCGAGGTGGAAACACAGATGCGCAGCGAGGTCATGCAGCTGTGCGGCAGAGAAAAGAGCGGCGCCGTTTCCAAGGCGCTGTGCATGGCGGCGGAGAAGATGCAGCTGCAGGAGCTGATGACATTCAAGCAGGCGCTGCTGGCGGAGCAGAACGGTACACCGCAGGTGCAGCTGCTGGGGGAATGCGTCGTGCCGGTGGATGACTATTGCCTGTAAAGGAGGGTGCCGATGAATATGCAGATGATCGGAGCGCTGTTTCAGTTGTTTTCCGGTGAGGAGGACGTGCAGCGACATATGCCGCTGCTGATGACGGCGATCCATGAGGTGACGGCAAAGCTGCGTCCGGATGCGGACGGTACGGAGGTCAGATTGTGTTATCTGGTTGCTGCGATCGCCAATCTGCGCTATACGCAGATGTACGGTGCAAGGGAAAAGGCGCTTGCGACCTATGCGGGCACGATCGCACGGCAGTCGGACGGAGAGCAGCAGCTTCGGTTTGCGGTAAGTCTTGTGCATTCCTACCGTGCGCTTTGCCACGATCTGGTGCAGGATGAGGATTTTGTATTTGTGGGCGTTGCAGCCTGCTGAAGGAAACGAAAAGGAGGCGGATGCCATGGATCAGATCTGGATGGATTTTGTGGAAAAGCTGAGAAACAGCGGGATCGGGGAGGTTTATCCTTCGTTCGATGCGGTTCCTGTATCGAAGAAATCGCAGCAGCGCTTTACGGTCATTGAACCGACAGCAGTGCAGTATGGGGAGGCATATCCGATGAAGGACGGTACGGTGTATCCGTTTGCGGCGGATTTCTGCGTATCGACCCTGACTCCGATGACGGTATCTCTGGTGGATGCGGAAGCGTTCGTCTGTCAGGATCTTGTGGCTGCACTGTTCGGAATGGGTTCGCTGATGCGGGAGATCGTGATAAAGCCGGTGGAAATTGATCAGAAACTCGGCAAAATGGTGCACAGATGCATATTCAGCATCAAGGGTGCGGTTTGTGTAACAAAAACGGAGGTGCAGGCATGACGGAGGTTCTGACGCAGCCGGTGAAGGGCTACCCGGTGACGGTCGGGGGCATTACGCTATATTTGTCGGGGTATAAGACCGTGGGGGCATGCCTGATCCGGGAGCAGGGGACGGCGGATGGGATCACGGAGATCGCCGCCCTGTATCCGAAGGGCACGAGACTGACGATGGAGGGTACGCTGCCGCCGCAGGAGGATGCGGCGGCGGTCACAGCGGCGCTTGCACAGCGCCTGCAGGACGGAACGCAGGAAATGGTTACCGTGCAGGGACTTGTGTATGCGGCAGCAAGGCTTTGCGGCTATACGGTTGCTGAGGGGCAGGAGGCTGCGAGGGTGACGCTGCAGTTTTATACGGCGCAGATGCCCGTGCTTGCAGAGGGGGCGGCGGTATGATGCATAAATTTCTGCTGCGGCTGTATGCAGGGGATGATTTTGTGACGGAGGTGCAGTGCCTTTCGGCAAGCATCGAGCACGAGGCGTACACACCCTATGCGGCGATGGCGGCGACATTTCTTTCAGAGGGACTGGATTATGGCGAAATCACGGCAGCGGCACTCTATTACAACAATGTCCGGGTCTACTACGGCATGGCGGACACTGTGCGGCAGTACCGCAGGAAGGGCAGATGCTTTGTGCAGGTGCGTTCAAAGAGCTTTACTGCGGTGCTGGTGCAGAACGAAATCGTTCCGGGCATGCATTATGACATGACGATCGGGAAGATCATGACGGGGTTCTACACGTTTCCGCAGGTGTTGTATGAGGATTACGAGGGTACGGGGTATATTTATGTCCGTGACGGTGCGAGTATCTGGGACAGCATCGTGAATTTCGGGTACAAAATGACGGGGAAATACCCCTATGTGCGGGGAAATACGGTACGGATCACGCCGCCGGACAAGGACGGCAAGCATGTGCTGCTGAGGGATACGGATGTACTCGAATACGGCACGGAGCTGGACACGACGAAGCTTGTGAGCCATTTTCACATGGCGGATGTAAGCGGCAATTATGACGCCTATCAGCTGGAAGATGCGCAGGCGACGGCGGCGCAGATCGTCCGTCACAGGCAGATCGCCTTTGATGAGCAGTATCTGTCCGATCCGGTGCAGGCGCTGCAGCTGCGCAGTCTCTATGCAAAGCGGGGCTGCCGTGCGAAATATGTGGAGCATGTGGGCTTTGCGAATGAGCATGTCTGCGACAGGATGACGTACGGCAGCTTTCTGAAGGGTGCAACGATCACGAGGGTGCGCATGACCTTCAGCGAAAACGGCGTGCGCACGAAGCTCTGGGCGTACGATGACGGCTTTTATCATATAGATCCGTGATATTCTGCACGGAACCGGGTTCGAAGCTCCCGGATTTTTTGGGAGTGTCAGTGTTCCACGCACTGCATATCATGAAATGAGGGGGAAAAGCCGCCCCTCGGACAGGAGCGATCTATGGAACACAGTCGAACCCTTGACATGCTGGAGGAGGGCGAAAGCGGCACGGTGGCGGCGTTGCAGATGGACGGCGCCATCCGCAGGCGGCTGCAGGATATCGGGCTGATTACCGGTACCGCAGTCCGCTGCCTGCAGAAAAGCCCCTCCGGCGACCCTGCGGCATACCGCATCCGTGGTGCGGTGATTGCACTGCGGCGTGCCGATGCGAGGGATGTTTTATTGGAAGAATAGAAAACCGGAGAGCGGATGAATGGATTCGCTCTCCGGTTTTTGCGGATATTGACTTTACTGCTGTAATGTGCTATAATGAGGAAAATTGGGGAATCGGGAGGGATTCTGGTGAAAAAGGACTATCACAATCACAAGGATATCCGGCTTGCAGTGAAAGCAAATCTTGCTTGGTGGTCGGTGTTTTTCGTTCCGTTGTTTCTGCTGTTTATGGAATTGGGTCGGCTTTCGCTGCCTGTCAGCCTGCTGCTTGCCACCGTAATTGCGGTTCCGCTTGAACTGGTGCTGGTATATGCGATTTTTACAAAGGTCAACAAGCAGAATGCAGTTTACAGGGAGATTCTCCTGATGATCAGCCGGGAGGGATATGCACAGGAAGTGTTGGACAAAATGGAGCAGCAGCTGCAGTGGTGCAAGCAGAATAGTTCGATTTACAATGATTATCGCAATAAATATGCGATGTATTTAGCGGATGGCTATCAGTCGCTTCATGAAACGGATATGGCAAAATCCTTTCTGGATGAAGTGGACACGGAATCACTCTTTCAGAATCCGGAAACAATTACAACGCAGCGCAGCGTTGCACTGTATTATTCCCTGAAAATCATGCTTCTGGCGGCATCCGGTGACCGGATCGGAACGAAGAATACACTGCAGGAAATGGAAGCGCTTTTTTCCAATCTCAGGACGGACAGTGATACGGTACATTATCTGCTGGATCTTGCCCGGTATGAGGTGCATTATCTTGATGGGGATTATGCAGCTTGTGCGGCATGTATGGAACCTTACCGGGAGGATGAAGAGGTGAGAGCCACTGTGCACATGTCTCTGGCACGCTGTTACTGGAAAATGGGACGCAGGGAAGAAGCAAAGGATTTGGCAGCGGCGCTGCAGCCCTTGCTGAAAAATGAATGGATGCGCAGATCGTATGAGCTTGACTGTAAAAAATATCTGACATAACAGAACAGCCCTGCCTGAGAAAGGCAGGGCATATTTCATCTTTCCGGAAACGCCAGCGCTTCGGAAAGCGCATAATTACTGTACCGCTCATCCCCGGTCACATCCTCGATCACCTGCACAAAGGACGGCAGGAGTACGGGGGTGTCGATGCTGGGAAGTTCAATTTCCAGCGTGGCAAAGCGATTGCTGAATGCATAGACATCCAGCTCGAATACCTGCTTGCGGAAGGGGAAGCAGTAGCGCACCTTGCGGACGGTCTGTTTGTCGGGGGCAGCTTCCTGCAGAAGCGCATGGTACTGTTCGGGGGAGAGTTCCTCCTCCAGTTCGATGCGCTCCCCGAAGCCCACGGTTTTCTTCTTCGTGAGCGTGTACTGCCAGCCCTGCTGCGGAGTTCCTCTCTTGCGGATGCGGCGGCACATGCCGCAGCCATCATCCGTGAGGTAGGTCTGTTCGATCTGCGTTGCCGCACAGCGGGGGATCAGGGCGAGCTTGACCATATCGGGATAGGCAATGAGATATTTGCGCTCAATTTCCATCGGCATATTGCCGTTTTCTTTATTTGTCATTACTTACCCCTCTGGTTGGTCTTGTTCTGGAATTTTTCAGCAAAGACCACAAATCGCTTGTGGGTGCCGCTGCCGATCTCGCCGGCTTCGTCAAATGCACGGACATTCAGGGAAATTTCCCGTCCGTTCACAGCGGTGATCTCCGCTTCGGCAGTGACCTGCATGCCCTCGGGCGTTGCGGCGCTGTGGTTGATGCACAGCTGTGTGCCGACGGTGGTTTCGTCCCCTTCAAGGAACGGTGCGACTGCATTGCAGGCAGCTTCTTCCATCAGTGCTGCCATCATGGGTGTGGCGAATACACGCAGAGAACCGCTGCCGACGGTAACGGCAAGCTTTGTTTCTGCGGCGGTGGTCTGTGCTGTGCCCTTTGCGCCGATTGTGAATTCTTTCATCTGTATTTTTCCTCCTATTTGAATAGTTTCTTGAAACTCGCCCTCCCCCTGCCCCCTCCCTAAAGGGAGGGGGCATAGATGGGGGGGCCCCGACCCCTCCACCCCGGGAAGGGCTTCGCCCCTTCACCCCATGTTTCCTCCTACTTGAGATAGCCTGCTTCCTTTGCTGCTTTGATGATCTCCTGTGCAAACTCTCCGATTGTGTCCGAGCCAGCGGAAACAGTCGGAATATTGCGGTTTTTGACCTGCTCTTCCGTGATACTGTGCTTCTTCCACGAAATGCCGCCCTTTTTGTAATTCAGCAGCATCGGCTGGATGCGGTCGAGGGCGTTGGCGAATCTGGACTCGGGGGTCTCCTTTGCTTCGAATTCTTCCCAGAGGGAGCGGAATTCCCGTTCCTGATCCTCGGGGAGCAGCGCAAACAGACGATCTGCCGCTTTCAGCTCACGCTCCGCCTTGTCCTCGTTGCCTTTGGCGTCATAGCAGTAGGTGTCGCCGGCATCGATCTCTACCACGTCGTGTACCAGCACCATCTTCATTGTGCGCAGTACATCCACCGGTGTGTTGGCATGCTCTGCCAGAATGCAGGCCATGATCGCTAAGTGAAAGCTGTGCTCTGCGTCGTTTTCCGCCCTGTCCTCGTGCAGAACCAAGGTTTGACGGTAAATGTTCTTTAATTTATCAAGCTCCAGCAGAAACGCGATCTGCTGCGTAAACCGTTCATTGTTCATTGGGTTAAGTCCTTTCTGTAAATCAGGGGGCGCCGTTTCCCTGATCCCCTGCCCTAAGATAGAATTGCTCTGCAATTCAAGCGTTCTGCCTTTGCACCCTGTAAGGGGGCATTGGCAGAACGGCTCGGGATTCCAAAGGGATCACATCCCTTTGGCGGGGGTCAGGGGGCAGCGCCCCCTGTTAGTCATCAATAAGCCTTGCCCCAGAGAACCATGTGCTGTGCGGGTTTGCCGCAGCATACGCACTTATCCGAGAGGTTTTTCTGTGCAAAGGGAATGCATCTGGAGCCTGCACCGGTCTGTGCCTTGACTTCGTCCTCGCAAGCCTCATCACCGCACCACATTGCTTCGATGAAACCATCGCCCTTTTCTTCGAGCGCCTTGACGATCTCCTCGATACTTGTGCACTGGTAGGTCTTATTCTCACGGTTAGCCAGCGCCTTCTGGAACATGCCGTCACGCACTTCCTGCAGCTTCTGTGCGACCATTGTTTCCAGCGCATCGAGGGAAACGAAGGTCTTTTCACGGTTGTGACGGGTCACCATTACGCACTGGTTTGCTTCGATGTCCTTCGGACCGATCTCAATACGCACCGGAACGCCCTTCATCTCATATTCTGCGAACTTCCAGCCCGGAGAATTATCCGTATCATCGAGCTTTACACGCAGACCAGCCTTCTGGAGACGTT
The DNA here is from genome assembly GCA_045544635.1 of Oscillospiraceae bacterium. GTDB lineage: Bacteria > Bacillota > Clostridia > Oscillospirales > Ruminococcaceae > UBA3855. The sequence goes on along the minus strand of JAZPZJ010000096.1, from coordinate 14,582 downwards.
CCTTCAGTTCATTCGCCTTATCCAGAACGCCTTCCTTGTGCATTGCAACCGGAACGATGACTGCCTGAATGGGGGCAACTGCCGGCGGCAGAACCAGACCATTGTCATCGCCGTGGGTCATGATGATCGCACCGATGAGTCTTGTGGTTACGCCCCAGCTTGTCTGATGCGGACGGACTCTCTTATTTTCCTTGTCGGTGTATTCAATATCGAATGCCTTTGCAAAGCCGTCGCCAAAATAGTGGGAGGTACCGGCCTGCAGTGCCTTGCCGTCGTGCATGAGTGCTTCGATGGCATAGGTGGAAACGGCACCGGCGAACTTGTCGGATTCGGTCTTCTTACCCTGTACAACGGGCATTGCCAGAGAATCCTCGCAGAACTTGGTGTAGACATTCAGCATGCGCTCGGTCTCTTCGATTGCCTCCTCAGCGGTTGCATGGATGGTGTGACCCTCCTGCCAGAGAAATTCTCTCGAACGCAGGAACGGACGGGTGGTCTTTTCCCATCTGACAACAGAAACCCACTGGTTGTACAGCTTCGGCAGGTCTCTGTAGGAATGTACGATATTTGCATAATGCTCGCAGAACAGGGTTTCGGAGGTCGGACGCACGCAGAGCTTTTCCTCCAGTCTGTCATGACCGCCGTGTGTGACCCACGCAACCTCGGGCGCAAAGCCCTCAACGTGATCCTTTTCCTTCTGCAGCAGACTCTCGGGGATGAACATGGGCATGTTCACGTTCTCGTGACCTGTTTCCTTGAACATACCGTCCAGAATGCGCTGGATATTCTCCCAGATCGCATAGCCGTACGGACGGATGACCATGCAGCCCTTGATGCTGGTGTAGGCGATCAGTTCTGCTTTTTTACAGATGTCGGTGTACCACTGCGCAAAATCCACATCCATGGAAGTAATGGCGTCCACCATTTTTTTATCATTCTTAGCCATAATTTCAAATCCTTTCGGTTTTTTTATTGGTCTTCAGGGGTCTGTTCCATTTCCGCTTCCTTTGCAGATTCCAGTTCATCCGGCGGAATGTCGTAGATGGAGCGGACGGCGTAGAGATTGTTCCGCTTGGGGGAGTGGTGCTCCTTGTAACGGGCGATCCATGCGTCCACATGCTTTGCCATCCATGGCGTCAGAATGGAGAGCAGAAAAATCAGCCCCATGACAACCAGAAGTGTGATGGCAAATTCTGCGATCTGACTCAGACTTACAGTCGCTTCCATAACAGTTACCTCCCTGCAGCATACTCTAACCTCTATTATACCAAAAACGGAAGCATTTTGCAAGGGGTGGGGAGAATTTTCTTTCCTGCGTGTGAGAAAGTGCGTTTTTTGGTGTTCGCTGATTCTGGTGCAGAAGTACGTTTGTGCCCAAGGGCACAAAGGATGGAGGGGTAACGGGAAAGAAAGGGGGACTTTTTTGAAAAAAAGTCCCCCTCTGCGAAAAACAGTCCACCGGACTGTTTTTCTGCATTCACCCCTGAAAAAAGCGACGGCTGAAAGAGATTTCCCACACTGCGGTGAGCGACCAGAGGGCTTCACCCTCTGGACTCCCACCAGCCTTTTGAAAAAGGCTGGAGCGAAAACTTTTCAGCCGCCTTCGGCTTTTCTTGCGGTGATTTGCAGTAAACTGATAGGGCAGCCTTACCGCAATTCCGCCGCCGTCACTGCCGCCAGCATGTTCCATGTGACCCGATCCACAGTGCCCGTCTGGGGCAGTCCCGTGATCTCCTGAAACTTCCGCACTGCCAGTTCCGTCTCTGCGTCATAGTTTCCTGTGATCGGAACGGGCGGCAGATTCGGGAATTCCTGCGAAAGCGTCAGCAAAATCGACTGGATCACCAGCACCGCAAGCCCCGTGTCTCCCTGTGCGATGATTTTCCCGATCTCTCTCGGAAAAATGTCCAGCGACTGTGCCAGCGTATCGACAAAACGGCGGTAGACCTCCACGATCGCAAGCCATGTGGCGCTGTTCGTCTCGCCATTGTCATTCAGTCCGTACTGCCGCTGGAAGATCCGCACCGCATTCGTCGTCTGTGCACCGTAGACTCCATCGGGGATGATCCGTGGAATATTCGGGTCGTAATAGGAAAGGTCGTGCAGGTATCGCTGCAGCTCGTGGATATGTTCCGTTTTCTGAAGCTCTGAAAATGCCATTGCGCTGTGCCCCCTATCGGATAATATAGCCCGGCGCCTGATACGGGCGCTTTTCAAATCCGAACCGCAGGTCGGAATACAGCCCCGCAATGCCGTCCCATGTTGCCGCACCAATGACGCCGTTTTCGGGCAGTCCTGCGTACCGCTGGAATGCCAGCACCGCCGACTTGGTCACGGGACCGAAATAGCCCGTATTGCTCACCGCCGGAATTTCGGGAATGGTTTCGTGGATATAGGTAAGATATTCCTGTATGATGCGGATGTAGTCGCTCGTCATACCCTCCCGGAAGATCGTGCCGGGGTACAGCACGGGTGCAAGATCCGTATCCACGGGAACGGATTCCACAATGCCCTGATATGCCCGGTACAGGTCGTTCCATGTGGTCTCATCCACGATCCCCGTCTGCGGCAGACCGAATACCCGCTGGAAGGAGCGGACGGAGGCCTCGGTTTGTGCGTCGTAGAAGCCCGTGATCTGCAGCGGCTGCACGGAGGCGTAATATGCCCCTACTACCGCAAGGAAGTACTGCATTCCACGCACCTGATTGTTCTGCATGCCGGGGCGCAGATCTTCGGTGTACTGGAGGGAGAATTCGCCGGGGCGGATGCCCTCGGAATCAAGCTCTGCCAGACGCTTGACGCTGGTATAGATATAAGCGATGCGGTACCATGTCGCTTTGTCGATGGTGCCGTTCACCGCCAGGTTGAACACCTGCTGGAATTTTCGCACTGCTGCCTCGGTGGTGATGTCATATTCCCCGTTGGGATTCGGGATCTTCGGGATGGCAGGAAAATTCCGGGAGATGCGGTTGAGCTGGATCTGCGCCGTCTGCACGTCGTTTCCGACGGAACCGGGCGCAAGGGGCGAACCGGGGTAGGAGGGCGTGTTGGTGCGGACTTCGGCATTTCTCACGATGTTGATATCATCTCCGTAATAGTAGCGCAGAATATCGTAGGGGATGTACCCCTGTCTGGCAAGGTCAACCGTTCCCCACTGGGAAAGTCCGCTGCAGGTAACGGTCGTGCCGTTGCAGAACGCCGCAAAGAGCGGTTCGACCGTCCCTTCACGGCGGATGAAATCATCGAACAGTTCATCGACGAGTCTGCCCACATTTTCAAATACTTCCCGTCCCTCGATGAACTTCTGGTCATACTGGGTCGAGGCGGTGATGTCAAAATCATACCCCCGTGAGCGGTACCATTCCGTATAGATGCGGTTGAGCGCAAAGGTCGTGATGGCGTAGATATTCGCACGCAGAGAGCTTTCCGGCCATGTGGGATAGATCTCGCTCGATGCGACGTTTTTGACATAATCGGGGAAGCTCACGGTGACATTGGCGGCATTGCTGTCGGGTGCGCCGAGATGCACGGTGATACTCTGCGGGATAAAGGGTTCTCCGGTCAGCATACGGCACCTCCTTACAGATCGGGGGCTTCGGTTTCGGCGGTCAGGGTCTCCTGATCCTCATGCATGATGAGGGGGAGGGGAATGAGCCGGAAGGTCTGCAGGGAGGTAACGCCTGCAAAAATCGGCACATTCAGCATCTGCGCACGAAAATAGCCGTTTGCAAATACACGGATATCCACCACGGTGAAGGGCTGGGCATTTCCCGGCTGCTGGGAAAGTGCGGCGGACGGCGCAGGCAGGGAAACGGTCGGTGTTTCGCCGCTTTCGTCCGTCAGCAGCAGATAGGCAAGGCGCTCCGAACCGTTCCGGCGCACGGTGATGGTGACATGGGCGCCCGGCACGGGGAAGGCACCGTCCCCGGTGAGCGCTGCCACACGCAGCTCGCCTTCGTCCTCAAAATCGAGCAGCTCATTGGCAGCGTCCTGCTCCATCTGCGGCGGTGTGCCGTTGCGGATGTAATCGGGGATCTCGGGCTCCTCGTATTCTTCCGCAAACGGTGTGTCAAGCATATCCTGATAATCCCCGTCCTGACCCGTGAAATCGGGATTGTTCTCCGGTTCGACCGGCTCCTGCGCAAGCGGCGCCGGCTCGGTTGGCGGCAGAACTGCAGGGGCGACCGTTTCCACATCCTCCGCAGAGCTTGTGGAAAATTCGGGTTCGGGCTGCATCTGTGCAGGCGGCATGGATCTTCTGCCGCCGTACATGCGCAGCATCTCCTCACGGTATTTCCGTGAAAGCTCGGATAACTGATCCTGCATGGCATAACCTCCCAAAAATTGCATTTGGTGCAATGTATGCGCAGGAAACGGGAAATATGCCGGACTCAGGATTCTTCTTCATCCCTGACGAATTCAAACAGATCCCCCGGCTGGCAGTCGAGGACATTGCAGATCGCATTCATGGTCTCAAAGCGGATGCCCTTCATCTTGCCGGTTTTCAGGTTGGAGACATTGACATTCGACATTTCCAGCTTCTGTGCCAGTTCATTGACGGACATCTTCCTGTCCGCCATCATGCGGTCAAGTCGGATGATAATTGCCATATTTCGCCCTCCTTATGCGATCGAATCGGAATCTTCCTGCACGGCAATGCCATAGCGGAAAATCTCTGCAATCATGCCCACTGCCAGCGCAAGTGCCATCATGTAGAATTCCACTGTGTCAATTTCCGTCACTGCACTGCCGGTCAGCGAAGCATGGATTTTCATACCTACCCACTCCGGAACAAGTGCCAGACACAGTGTCAGAACAGCGATGATGCGCAGGAAAATTACCGAACGCATATTGAATGGGGACTTGCCCTTGCTGTAGCCGCAGGACATCGCAAAGAGCAGTACCAGAATCGCCAGAATGATGAGATCCTTTCCCAGCTCCACACCCTGATCGATCATCAGATGCTCTTTGTACACGGTCTTGCCGTCCGGTCGGGTCGTATACTCGTGCGGCTCAATGGGGGCATGCTGTTCCCCGTCGAGCATCAGCCATGTGCTTTCCGTGCCGTTGTAATTTTCCAGCTGTGCAGCTGTAAATGCGGATTCGTCCTTGCCGGCGTAATACGCCAGCTTGTAAGTGGTCAATCCCGTAATCCAGCAGGTCAGCAGGATGAATCCGATCAGCAGAATGCGTGTCACAAGTAAGCCTTTGCCCAGTTTGTTCAGATTTGTTTTCATGTCAGTTTCCTCCATAATTTTTGTTTGATTCGGATGTGCTGCAATCGATTACAGCTTTAGTATACCACGAATTTTTTCGTTTGTCAATAGGAATTTAAAGTTTTAGTTTAAATTTATTTTGTTTCGCTTTATATTTTTGAACTGATTCTTTTGTTCGAAGTCTTAAAAATGCCGCTTCAGCACGCTGCCGTGTAAAAAGAAGGTTAAATTTTTGGCAAACCTATTCCATTTCCGGAATATTTGTGGTATAATGTGTAATGGAGAAGTATTTTCCGCCGTTGGCGGAATCACAATAAAATCGGACGGAGGTCGGAATGATGCCGCAGCCCTATTATGAAAACCGTGAATTATCATGGATCAGATTCAATACCCGTGTTCTGGAGGAGGCAGAGGATCCCGCTGTGCCGCTGCTTGAGCAGCTGAGCTTTTCAGCGATCTACCAGAGCAATCTCGACGAATTCGTCATGGTGCGTGTGGGCACCATGCTCGACCGCATGCAGGAAACCCCGAAGGATCGGGATTCCCGCACCGGTATGAAGCCCAAGGCACAGCTTCGGGCAATGCTGCACGATATCGCCGCCCTGCTCCCCCGCAAGGACAGAGCGTATCTGCAGACCATGGAACAGCTCAAGGCATACGGCATTGCGCATGTGACCTTTGCCGACGCTACCCCCGAGGAGCGTTCTTTTCTGGAGCTGTACTTCAAGCGGGAGGTCAAGCCCCTGCTGTCGCCCATCATCATTGACAAGCGCCAGCCCTTCCCGTTCCTGCGCAATAAAGAAATTTACATCGTGGTGCATCTGCAGTCAAAATCCGGCGTCAAGCTCGGCGTCATCCCGACCGCAGGCTTCCGGGAGCGTGTGATCCGCCTGAACAAGCAGGGCCGCTTCATGCTGCTTGAGGATCTGCTCCTGCATTTTGCACCGCAGGCATTCAAAAATTACAAGGTGCTCGATGCAGCCATTATGCGCATCACCCGCAATGCCGACATCCGCTTTGATACGATGGCGGCGGATGAGGATACCGATTTCCTCGGCGTGATGGAGGGTCTGCTCAAAAAGCGCAAGCGCCGTGAACCGGTGCGTCTGCAGATGAACTCCAGCCTTGACCATGATGCGATGGAATACCTGCTCGGGCGGCTGCATCTGTCAAAGAAGCACCTGTTTTTCGAGGAAACACCGCTTGATCTTTCCTTTGTCTATAAGCTTGGCGAGTTCAATGCCGATCCGTCGCTGCGCTTTGCACCGCACAAGCCGCAGAACCGCCCCGACATTTCCGCCAGAGAGGACATGCTTTCCCAGATCGCAAAGCGTGACATCCTGCTGTCCTATCCCTATGAATCCATCACGCCGTTCCTGCGCCTGCTGCATGAGGCGGCACTCGATCCCGATGTGGTCTCCATCAAGATCACCCTCTACCGTCTGGCTTCCAACAGCCGTGTGATCGAATCGCTCTGTCAGGCAGCGGAAAGCGGCAAGGAAGTACTGGTCATGGTCGAGCTGCGTGCGAGATTTGACGAGGAAAACAACATCCACTGGGCGCAGCGCCTGATGGAAGCCGGCTGTACGGTCATTTACGGACCGCATAACATGAAGGTGCACTCCAAGCTCCTGCTCATCACCCGCAGAACCGAGGACGGCGTGCAGAATATCGTGCAGATCGGTACGGGCAACTATAATGAAAAGACCTCGAGGCTCTATACGGATCTCACCCTTATGACCGCCAACCCCGATATTGCCGCCGATGCACGGCATGTGTTCGACGCACTTTCCACCGATTCTCTGGTGGAGGAGACAAATGCGCTGCTGGTGGCACCGCTGTGCCTGCGCAGCAAGATCCTCGAAATGCTCGATGAAGAGATCGCCCATGCGAAAAACGGCGAAGAAGCGTATTTTGCCGCAAAGGTCAACTCCATCTCCGACCGCACTGTCATGGACAAGCTCTGTGAAGCGTCGCAGGCGGGCGTGAAGATCGAGCTGGTGGTGCGCGGCATCTGCTGCCTCAAGCCCGGCGTAAAGGGATATACCGATAACATCCGCATCGTGAGCATCGTGGGCAGATATCTGGAACACAGCCGTATTTACTGCTTCGGCACGCCCGAACGCCGCCGGATCTATATCAGCTCGGCGGATTTCATGACCCGCAACACTATCCATCGCGTGGAGGTGGCTGCGCCCATTCTGGAGAAATCCCTGCAAACGCAGGTATTCAATATGGTGCAGCTCTGTCTGTCGGATAATGTCAAGGGAAGGGAAGGACTGCCGGACGGCACCTTTGTCCACCTGCATCCGGCTGCCGGAGAAACACCTGTGAATGCACAGGAAATGCTGTATGAAGCCGCTGTACAGAATGCCGCTGCACCGTAACAGAAAGGAGTACGAACGTGCCTGAACCAATTCTTCAACCGTCAAAGGAAACCTGGCAGTCCCATGCGAAAAAGTCCCTGTGGACGTTCCTCACCATTGCTGCTGCCATCCTGTTCTACTATATCATCCAGTATCTTGGGCAGATTTCGAGCTTCATCGGCTCGGTGCTCAGTTCCCTCGGTCCCATTTTCTGGGGTCTGATCATCGCCTACCTGCTCGATCCCGTGGCAGGGTTCTACGAAAAAATCGTTCTGAATATGCTGACCGAAAAGAAGGGCGCATCGGACAAAACGAAAAAGATCGCCCGTGTGATCGCCGCATTCCTCATGCTCTTTTCGGCAATCGGCTTCATTGCGCTGCTTCTGTGGCTGATCGTGCCGCAGATCACAAGCAGTATCACGGGTATCGTCAAGGAGCTGCCCTCGCAGGTGGATGAACTGATGCTGCAGCTGGAAGCCAAGACGCTGTTTGACAATGACACCGCCATCGGGCAGTATGCCAACAATGCGCTGCTGGGCGCTTTGCAGAATCTGGAATCGCTGCTGATGGACATTCTGCCCTCGCAGGCAGAGCTGCTGCTGAGCTATCTGTTCACAGGCGTCAAGGGCGTGTTCAGCGTGGCGTCCAATCTCCTGATCGGTATGATCCTTTCCGTGTATATCACGATCGACAAGGATCGTCTGCTGCGGCAGGTCAAGCAGATGACCTACAGTATTTTCCCGACGCAGACCGCAGCCCGCATGCGCCGTGTGCTCGGACAGGGCAACAAGAAATTCAGCAGTGCCATCCGTGGAAAGATCCTCGATTCCCTGATTATCGGCATTATCTGCTTTGTGGCGTTGTCGCTGATGAATCTGCTGCCGTTTCTGGAATTCCCGTACCCTGTGCTGCTTTCCGTGATCGTGGGTGTGACGAACGTGGTACCGTTCTTCGGACCATTCGTGGGCGCATTCATTGCAGGTGTGCTGGTGCTGTTCGATAATCCGGGAATGGTCATCCCGTTCCTTCTGTGGATCCTTGTGCTGCAGCAGTTCGACTGCAATTATCTGGATCCCCATATCGTGGGCGGCTCCATTGGTCTGCGCCCGTTCTGGTCGATCTTCTCCTGTCTGCTGTTCAGCGGATTATTCGGTGTACCGGGCTTTGTCATCGGACCGCCGACCTTTGCGTTCATTTACGAGATCATCAGTGAATGGTCGGAGGACAGACTGCGTGCGAAGAAGCTGCACGAGCTGTTTGACATTCCGCCGGAGGAAGATTTTGAGGACTTTGCGGAGCTGGACGAGGCTTTCGCCGGCAGTCTGCTTCATGAAGAGACCGAGGAAGAGCTGGAAGAGGAACGCCGTGAGCAGGAGCGTGAACAGCGTGCGAAGGAACGCCGGGAACGCCTGCGCCAGACGATACAGAAACATCGGAAATAAGAGAATCCCCGTTCTCCATGGGGAACGGGGATTTTGTGTTATAGTGCATCAATTAGCTTCACAATAAATTTCATGATCATCAGCGAATCATTCGGGGAAGCGATGCCGTCGTCGTCCACATCGGCATTCTGCTTGCCCTGTGTTGTCAGACTGCCGCCGCCGAGGAGATTTTTGTTCAGCAGAATGATGTCGAGTACATCCACGGTGCCATCCTCATTCACATCGCCGGGCATCCCTGCAGAGGGTGTCGGCTCGGTGGTGGGTTCTGTCGTGGGTTCGGCTGTCGGCTCCGGTGCCGGTTCTTCCGGACCTGTACCGCCCGTGCCATCCGCAGCGGTGCCGTCAGGCTCCGTGCCGAAATACAGCTCGCCGTCCACATAAACGGGGATGTTCTTTGTGACGATCGGGTCTTCTGCCGTCAGAAGCTCTTCGTTGGAATAGTCATTCAATGCATCCCAGCCGCTGCCGTAATTGGGATAAACCAGCGCCAGCATCAGCTCGCACTGATTTCTGCCCTCAGAAATCGGAAGCGCTGCTCTGCCATCGGGATAGGTTACTTCAATATAATAAATATTGCCGTCATACAGCGTGGGACCGGAGATTTCCGCCGGTGCTACGCCCTCGCCGGAATACATGGTTGCCTGATCTCTGTCCACACGGATGACCACATCACTTGCGGTATAGCCCGCTTCGATCAGCTCGGTCATATCCATGTAGTAGCGGTAGGAAACATTGTCCACCACTCTAGCCGGCCATGCGGTGTGGTTGGTGAACTTCAGACTCAGCGTTACGCCGCTTGCTGCGGAGGTCTTCAGCATGGATTCTACATAAACCTCCGGACCGTCGTGCACTTCTGCTTCGGGGAAATTCGGGTCGGGTGTGCCGCCGTATTCGTCGATCATCTTGCACAGCAGTGCAGTGAGACCTGCGTTATAGTCGGTTGCGACCTCGTTGTTGATGAAGTTGCCTCTGTCATCCTCGTAGCTGCCATCCTGGTTCGGGCCGCCGACCAGCGCACCATAGAGGATGTGGCGGTTTTCATCCGGAATAGCAAGGTCGTTCTTCCAGGAACCGTGCGCCGTTCTGTGGTGCGGGTTCTTGGGATAATTCTCGCCGTAGCCGACCACATAGCTCTGGTTCAGGGGATTATTGCCAAGTACATAGTCGATCTGCTCCTTGCAGAATTCCTGATAATCCGAAGTGTCCTGTCCGGCGAAGATGGTGTCGCTTGCTACCGAGGCAAGGAATGCACTGTTGAGCGGATAACGCAGACAGCCCCATGTGGTATTCCAGCGCAGACCGCCTTCCAGTTCCTCAACATCATATACCCAGTAGTCCAGATGCTTTTCCACATGGCTGATGTAGGTCGGATTTTCAGTATTGATCGCATAGAGGAGCATTGCGCCCTGCATGGTATCATCCCAGCAGTGTGCCCAGGTGTATTTCAGGACATCCTGGCCAAGCTCCTTGTCAAGATTCGGGATATAGCTTGTCGCCTTATCGAGGTAGTCGCTGTCGCCGGTTGCGATGTACAGCCAGTTTGCCGCATAGAACAGCTCATCATAGAAATGGCTGGAGCGGTAGAAGCCGGAGGCATTGCTGTTATTGTAGACATCATTGCTCTTGGAAGCGTCCGCCAGGCTGAACAGATTCTCGGCATGCGCAAGATAATCGTCACGCTTTGCGCTGTCCACCTCGCCCTCAAGTGCGCAGTAGCCTGCTGCAAGGGCAGCTGCCATACCGCCGAATACAGCAGAACAGCCGTCGGAGGCGGTGTATACCTCACGGGATGCAGCGTAGTCATTGCCCTGATCCGCCATGCCGTATTGATACATTTCCACAGGACCCCACCAGGTATGGTCCATGGTGCCGTTGCCGACCTGGAAGACTGCTTCGGAACCGAGGTCGCATGCTGCGAGATAGTCCATGACGTATTCGACATTATTCTTGTAGATCTCATACTGACCGCATTCCTTCAGACCGTCGGGGTACTGGTACATGCCCCATGCGAGCATGGATGCGGTGAATGCCATGGGAAGATTGAACTTCACATGGTCGCCGGCGTCATACCAGCCGCCGGGGATCTCGTCGATGGTGATGGAATCGGCTCTCCATTCAACACGGTTCCATTCGGGCAGGACACCTGCCTGCTGACATTCATAGAAAAACAGGGATTTTTGCAGAGCTTCGGCATAATTCGGTGCTTCGGCTGCTGCTGCCGGAGTGCTTTGCGCAGGAAGTGCAAAGCCGGCGGTGCCAAGGGATGCGGCGAGCATGACTGCAGAAATCACGCCGCCTGTGATGCGTTTGCGCATAAAAAATGCTCCTCTCATATGATATATTTGCGGAAACGTGCAGAGTTTCCGGATGATCTGTTCGTATACTAACATTATGCCATAAACTACCGGTGATTGTCAAGGGCTTTCGGGGGATTTGAGGTTGAGAGATTTTTCTATCAATCGCAATGTTCCGCTTGCGCAAAGCACAAAAGGAACATGCGGTTAGGAGAGTATCAACGCGAGCACAAAACTTTCCTGACCACCGTACTCACTCATGCGTATGCCAGCGCGGGCTCCGCGCTTCGTGCAGCATCCTGCCTTAGCTCAGGGCAAAAAAAGAGGGCAGAGCTGGTGGGCTCTGCCTTGGAGGTAAAATAAAAGCAAATTTTTTGTGTAGAACAAAAGAAAGGAGACAACAAAACGAGTGTTAAACATACGTTTGATCGTATATAACACTAACAATATTATAAGGGAAAATTCGTATTTCGTCAATAGAATTTTGCAAAAAAGATGCATCCCCATTTAATTTTTAGCGATTCTGTACAATGCGAACATATGATTTTGGGCAATTTTGCACATTGCCTAATCAGTAAAAATATCCCGATATTTCCACAATCGGGCGTATATCGCAAAAAATGCATGTAATTTTTACGAAAAAACTATTTACAAACGGGACGATTTGTGTTATGATATAAGATGTAAGGTACTGCGTAGAAGTACCAAGCAGAAAACTACATTATTTAGGAGGAATATTCCCATGGCAAGAAAAATGAAAACCATGGACGGTAACAACGCCGCTGCTTGGGCGTCCTATCCGTTTACAGACGTATCTGCGATCTACCCGATCACACCCTCTTCTGTAATGGCTGAAGTTACCGACCAGTGGTCCGCAAAGGGTCAGAAGAACCTGTTCGGTGATCCTGTAACTGTTGTTGAGATGCAGTCCGAGGCTGGTGCTGCAGGTACCGTTCACGGTTCCCTGTCCGCTGGTGCACTGACAACTACATACACCGCTTCTCAGGGTCTGCTCCTGATGATCCCGAATATGTACAAGATCGCAGGTGAGCTGCTGCCGAACGTAATCCATGTTTCTGCACGCTGCGTATCCTCTCACGCTCTGAACATCTTCGGCGACCACTCCGACGTATATGCATGCCGTCAGACCGGTTATGCAATGCTCTGCTCCTCCAACCCGCAGGAAGTAATGGACCTGGGTGCAGTTGCACACCTGGCTACCATTGAAGGCAGAGTTCCGTTCCTGCACTTCTTCGACGGTTTCCGTACCTCCCATGAGATCCAGAAGATCGAAGTTTGGGATCAGGCTGACCTCGATGAGATGCTGAACAAGGAAGCTGCACAGGCATTCCGTGATCAGGCGCTGAACCCGAATCATCCGGTTCTCCGTGGTACTGCACAGAATCCTGACATCTTCTTCCAGGCTCGTGAGGCTTGCAACCAGTACTATGATGCACTGCCTGCAGTGGTTGAGAAGTACATGGACAAGGTAAATGCAAAGATCGGTACAAACTACAAGCTGTTCAACTACTACGGCGCTCCGGATGCTGAGCACGTTATCATTGCAATGGGCTCTGTAAATGATACCATCGAAGAGACTGTTGATTACCTGAACGCAAACGGCGGCAAGTACGGTATGGTTCGTGTACGTCTGTACAGACCGTTCGTTGCTGAGAAGCTCGTAGAAGCTCTGCCGGAAACAGTTAAGCAGATCTCCGTTCTCGACAGAACCAAGGAGCCCGGCTCCCTGGGTGAGCCGCTGTACCTCGACGTTGTTGCAGCACTCAAGGATACAAAGTTTGACGGCGTAAAGATCTACACAGGCCGCTACGGTCTGGGTTCCAAGGATACTACTCCGAACCAGATCATCGCTGTTTACAAGAACACTGAGAAGAAGCGCTTCACCATCGGTATCAACGATGACGTGACAAACCTGTCTCTGGACGCTTCCTTCAGCCCCGATACCGCTCCCGAGGGCACCATCTCCTGCAAGTTCTGGGGTCTGGGCTCTGACGGTACCGTTGGTGCAAACAAGAACTCCATCAAGATCATCGGTGACCACACTGATATGTATGCACAGGCATACTTCTCTTATGACTCCAAGAAGTCCGGCGGTGTTACCGTTTCCCACCTGCGTTTCGGTAAGACTCCGATCAAGTCCACATACCTGATCAACAAGGCTGACTTCGTTGCATGTCACAACCAGAGCTATATCGACAAGTACGATATGGTTTCCGACATCAAGCCCGGCGGTACCTTCCTGCTGAACACCATCTGGGATATGGAAGGCCTCGAGGCTAATCTGCCCGGTCAGGTAAAGCGTTACCTCGCTCAGAACAACATCAACTTCTACACAGTAGACGGTGTAAAGCTGGGTCAGGAAACCGGCATGGGCACAAGAATCAACACCATCCTGCAGTCCGCATTCTTCAAGCTGGCTAATGTAATTCCGTTCGAGGATGCACTGGGCTACATGAAGGCTGCTGCTGAGGCTTCTTACGCAAAGAAGGGTCAGGATATCGTTGAGAAGAACTGGAACGCAATTGACGCTGGCTACAAGGGTCTGGTAAAGATCGAGATCCCGGCTGCATGGGCTGACGCTGCTGATACCCAGATGGGCATGGGCAAGGTTACCTGCGACAACAAGACTCTCGAGGACTATGTAAACAACATCCAGATCCCCTGCAACGCACAGAAGGGTGACACTCTGCCGGTATCCACATTCGTTGGTATGGCTGACGGTACCTTCCCGCAGGGCTCTGCTGCATTCGAAAAGCGAGGTATCGCTGTGTACGTTCCTTGCTGGAATCCGGATACATGTATCCAGTGTAACCAGTGCGCATATGTATGTCCGCACGCTGTTCTGCGTCCGGTAACACTGTCTGCTGAGGAAGCTGCAGCTGCTCCGTCCGCAATGAAGCTGGCTGACATGAAGCCTGCAATCGGCGATCTGAAGTTCGGTATGACCGTTTCTGTTCTCGACTGCACAGGCTGCGGCGTATGCTCCAATGTCTGCCCGGCTAACAAGAAGGCTGAGACTCTGGTAATGAAGCCCATCGCTTCTCAGATGGATCAGCAGGCTTGCTTCGACTATGGCACAACCAAGGAGATCAAGCCCGAGGTTACTGCAAAGTTCACAGAAGCTACTGTAAAGGGCTCCCAGTTCAAGCAGCCCCTGCTCGAATTCTCCGGCGCTTGCGCAGGCTGCGGTGAGACTCCTTATGCAAAGCTGATCACACAGCTGTTCGGTGACAGAATGTACAT
>JAZPZJ010000095.1:0-13624 GCA_045544635.1 Oscillospiraceae bacterium | reverse complement strand
ATCGACTGCACAGGATAATTTCACAAAGTATCTGAACCCGCAGGAATGCGGCAACCGCACAGGCGTAAGATATGTGAATGTCTATGAAGAAAATGGCACTGGTCTTAATTTCACAGCAACAGAAAATCCCTTTGAAATGAGCGTTCTGCCCTACAGTGCCTATGAACTCGACAACGCTCTGCATCGTGAAGAATTACCCGAACCTACATATACATGGGTACGCATTGCCGCAAGACAGATGGGCGTCGGCGGCGATGACAGCTGGGGTGCACCGGTGCATCAGGAATTCAAGATCAAAGCAGAAAATCCCATAATGCTGCAGTTTGAAGTGCATCCGCTGTTATTGCACAGGTAGGCTGGAAGTGATATCGTTCATATAGTAGGTGTCCCGATATTTTTTGGGTGTCATGCCTGTGCGGGCTTTGAACACACTGCCGAATGCACTCTGTGAAGAAAATCCAAGCGCAAGGGAAATGTCCAGCAGCGAAAAGTCCGTATATTTCAGCATATTCTCTGCGGTCGCAACCTTTGCATCCATGATGTAAGTTTTAAGAGGAATTCCTGTTTCTTTGAGAAACAGCTTTGACAGGTACGAGGGGTTCAGATGATGCAGCTTTGCAAGGGTATGGACTGAAAGGTCCCCTTGCAGATTTTCGTGGATATAATTGATGCATCGTCGGATGTGAATGGAAATGGCATTTTTCTTTCTGATTTCCCGCATACGCTGGGCATAGTCGATCTGCATTTGTTCGAATAGATCAATGATTTCCTCGCAGCGTGTGCATTTGTCCGCCCTGCGGATGTAGATATCACTGAGGGTGTAGGCGATATCATGGGACATGCCGCCCTCAACGCAGATGCGGCAAGCCATGGCAGCACAGCCCACGAGATGATACATTACATTTCGGACCGGGTCATCGGAAAGCTGTGCCTTGCCGGATAAAAAGTCCTTGCGGGTCAGCGCAAAGTTGGCTTTGACCCGTTCCACATCGCCCGCCTGAATGAAGATATAATCTTCCAATTCACTGTTGAAAGCGGTGCGGGTAAAGCCGTTGAGTTTCTGCACATAAAGCAGATAATTGAGGTCACGGTTCGTATTCAGGACAACCACTCCCTTTTATGGATTTCATGAAATACATTATATCTTATTTTTGATAAAAAGTCAATAAATCTGATATAAAGAATGCATTGATTACAGTATAATAATCAAAACGGAGGTGTTATGGAATATGGCGCAGACTTATGATCTGACAGAGGGAAAGGTCAGCAAACTGATTCTGTCATTTTACTTTCCCATGCTGTTTACGAACCTGCTGCAGCAGGTATATACAATGGCGGATACTGCCATTATTGCAAAAGGACTTGGAGACGATGCGACTGCCGCAGTCGGAAATATGGCGTCACTGACCTTTCTGATCATCGGATTTTCGACCGGACTGACAAATGGTTTTTCCGTTTCGATCGCCCAGAATTATGGTGCGAAGGATTACAATGGACTGCGGAAAGCCATTGCATCCGCCATTAAGCTTGCGGTGGGTATCACAGTACTGCTGACGGCGTTCAGCGTGATATTCCTGAAGGATATTCTGCTGCTTCTGAAAACTGACCCCAGAATTCTCAATGACAGTCTGCTGTACGGATACATCATTTTCGGCGGACTTGTCACCACCATTGCCTATAATATGTGTGGTGCGATCCTGCGTGCACTGGGCGACAGCAAAACACCGCTGATTGCCATTATCGTGTCCTCGGTCATCAATGTGGCACTGAACAGTGTTACGGTATTTCTGATGCATACCGGCGTTGAGGGACCTGCCGCAGCGACGCTGATTGCGCAGATCGTGTCGGCGATCATCTGTTTTGCGAAGATCTGCAGGATTGATATCGTCCGGCTGACAATGCGTGATTTTGCAAGGGACGTCGGGATGTATATTGATCTCATGAAGAACGGTATCGCAATGGCATGCATGAATTCCATCACAGCAGTCGGGAGCATGGTGGTGCAGTACTTTGTAAACAACCTCGGGCTTGCTTATACATCGGCATATTCCATCTGTATGAGATACCTCAATCTGTTTATGGATCCTGCCTGCACAGCGGGATTTACCATGTCCTCCTTTGCAAGTCAGAACTACGGTGCAAAGAAGTACAGCCGGATCAACGAGGGCTTGCGGGTATGTCTCACGATTGCGCTGATTACTTACCTCATATTTGGTTCGGTCATGGTCTTTTTACCCGAAACGATCGCAGGCTTTATGCTGAATGAAAGCGAACGCATTGCGATTGCAGTACGTTTCCTGCCGATCTGCGGTGCGCTGATGTTTGCAGTGGATTTTCTCTTTGTATTCAGAAGCGGCGTGCAGGGGATGGGATTCCCGTTTATTCCGATGTGTTCGGGTATTCTGGAGATGATCATGCGGGTTGTGGTCGTGGTACTCTGCATTCAGCCCTTCGGATTTGAAGCGACAGCCTATGCAGGGGCAGCAGCCTGGATCGCAGCACTTTTGCTGAATGCCGGTGCGTATGCAGTGATTATCCGGCGCAAGCTGAAAGAGGATACCGTGCTTTGCACAGCACAGTAAGAATAGATAAAAAACCGCTGGGAATATGCATTCCTAGCGGTTCTTCGTCTGCAAAACAAGATTGCATGTTTTTCTGTGATTGATAAGCTTGGACGAAATTATTCAGCCAGTGCAATGCCCCATCCGTCCTGATGGGCAGGGATCCCTTCGTCATCCGATGAACCAACTGCCTGCATTGTCTGGGAGAGGATCTCCACACTCAGCTGGTAGCCGGCATTGGGTGCGTCTCCGAGTGGTTTGCACGTTTTGATCAGGGGAGTGGTTTCGCCCTCCTGTACGGGGGTGCGATAATAATAGAATCCATCCGTCTGCAGTGTCCAGTCCTCGCCCGTTTCAAGGAGATAATCCGTATCCGGTACGGGTATTTCACTGTGTAGATTTCCATCCGCATCCTTCCAGCTGACCACAACGGCGCAGCGGATATAGACCGGATAGCCTTCATCCGGAATACGGATGCAGACATCTTCTTTCAGACTGCCGGAGAATTCCTCTGTGATCACGGGAATTGCCGAAACAGCGGCAGTAAAGGTGTTTTCTACGGTATCTGTCTGCTTTTTATACAGTGCCAATACCGAAGATACCATCAGCACCAGCACCGCTGCTGCGATGATGGGATATTTCAGATGCCGGGATTTCATACTGCCGCCTCCTTTCGGGAAATTTGTTTATTGGAACAGGTTATCCGTTGCCGATTCTCCGCCAAGCCAGTTTTTGTCATTCGGGCTGTTTTGGAAGGTCAGCACATTTTCCTGTTCGGTTTTCAAAGTGATCTGTTTCTGTGAATCATCGGGATCGGGATGATAACGCCAGTCCCAATCGGTGATCTCTGTGACGGTAAAATCGCCGCAGGGAAGATCTTTGATTGTCACACTGCCGCCGCCTGTGACGGAAACGATCCGTTCCTGTCCCAGTTCATCAGTGATCTTGTAGAGAAAATGATCCGTCGGTGCACCGCCGTTCTGATAGATCGTCAGATCCGCTGTCCGCATGGTGAAAACCGCATAATAGGTGGCATCCTGTGCCACGGATGGCTTGAAATATGCCGCATTGCTGATCAGATTCGTTCCTGCGGCATCGCTGTACCAGCCCTTGAACATATACCGCATATCGTCCAGCAGCATTGCCGTAGAACCATTCGGATCTTCATTGCCGTCAACGATCTCGTAATCCAGTGATACCTGCCCGAACACCTGGGATGTTTCCGGAATGCAGACCGCCTTGTAGTTCACCGTGTAGAACGTTTTCTTCTGATAATAGACATTGATAATATTCAGCGTCGGCGGCGAACCGGCATCTGCACGGATCTCCAGCGTTCGTTCTTCATTACCGATTCTTGCGTACAGCGTATCTCCGATGGTCAGTTCAGCCGGTGCCATGTGGGTGATGGTGGAACCGAGGATTTTCTGATCGGATGAACAGTCGATCGTGGATAGAATGGTATTCTCGTTGCCGTATTCACGGTAATAGACAATATAGCCGTAGGTCAGACGGTTGTAGTACAGATCCACGATCAGAATATTGCCGTCCGCTTCCGTTTTACCGGTCTCGATTGTACCATTGACCTGTGTCAGTTCCGGCGCAAAGACAAAGCCGGAAATGGAGATTGCAGAATCCGTCGGGTTGATTTCACCATTGAGTGTGACGATCTTTGTTTCGGATGAATACAGCGTATAGCCACTGCCGTCGATATTCTGGATGTGATGATTTACCTGATAAAGCGCTTCCGTTGTATTCGGCGTGTAGTAGAACGTGATGACGTTATTCTGATATTCTTCTTCCACCGTATCATATGCAGCAAGCACCAGTGTTTTGGATACCGCATCAGCGATCATATTCGGTACATAGACAAAATGTTCTGATACGATCGAATAGTTGGAATCATGCGTGACGGACGGATGGACTTCTGCACCGGTCTGTGCATTGAGATAGCGGACAGAATAGCCAACGGATGCCTTTTTGATATACTCAAACACATAGGTGTTCGGCAGTGCTTCCTCCGTATTCTGTTCGATCAGGATGGAATGGCTTGGTACGACCGGCCACCAGTTTTCGCCGCCTTCCTGCCATGCATGGGACGCATTCAGCGCATCATTTCCCTTCGCCTGAAAAGTTTTGGTTTTTCCGATGAATGCGGTTCCTGCGGTTGCATCAGCAACGGGGGTTCGTGTTCCTTGTTCCACATACTCGACGTAGAATTTAGCGGTCACCTTTGATGACCATTCTGCATACAATGCAAGTTCTTTTGTCACAGGGATACTCTGCGGATCGAAACGCACTTTCTGATTGCGGTTGTCATAATAATACCAGCCTGCAAACTGCGCATCGCCAACAGGAGGGGTCAGGTCCGTGGGCACATCAGAAGTGAACAGCAGTTCATTATGGATAACGTTTGCGGTTGTCAGTGCATCCGTTCGATTGATATAATCATTGTAGTCGTTGTAGAAGGTCACTGCGTGTGTGACCTTTTCCCATTTCGGAAAGAGGATGATGTCATTTGCCGGCATTGTTCCGGAGAAGTCAAATTCCGTTCCGTCGTAGCATTCATCCGTTGTATACCAGCCAGCGAAGCGGTAAAAAACCTTCTGGCTTTCCTCCGGATATTCCGGCACGAATTCATAGGATTCCAGCGATGTTTCATACGGGACGTCCCGGTTCCTATCACTACAGCCGCTGAATGCAAGGGTATAGGAATTTCGTGTGTAGTAGAAGTTGGCATTGTAGGAATTAATTGTGTAGCCATCAAACTGAATGGTGGATGTCTGTCCCCATTCTTTACTGATATGTGTAAATCCATCCAATGCTGTCGGCGTCTGATCTGTCAGACTATCATTTGTATCATAGGTATAGTATACCGCATGATTTTTGTAGGTAATGCCATTATGAATATGCGGCTCAGCAGTTGTCTCTCCCTCAAGAACCGGAACATAAACATGATAGATCCACTCTCTTGCTTTTTTTCCGCCGGAATCATAATTTGCCCAGAAGCCAAGGAAATGAATAGTTGTAATATCCGGCTGATCCTTATGCATGATAAATTCGTCCAGCTTCTGGTACTCACCTTTGATCGTATTGTTTTCATTGAACATTGAATCTTTCACAGTATAATAATAGCTGTCCGATTCCGGATTCCATGCACCAAACACAAGCATACGATTATCGTCTTGTTTTCTGATGCTCTGCAAATCATTCAAAGGCCATTTACCGGAAAGACTTTCTCCGTATTTCAGGTCAATTGTGAAATAATAATACAATCCGATCAGCTGCTGCTCCGTGCCCATTGTCTGCATGTATCGTTCGCTAAGGGCTGGTATCTGGTTATCTTTTGTAACAGACCAGCTCGTACCATTATGTACAATTCTGGAACTGCCGTCCGCCTCCAGATTGGCATTGAAATTATTTGTTACATGGCAGACCTCAGCAATTTTTCTGCTCGTATATTCAGACACAATATACCATTGGCTGCCGCTGTCCGTAGATGCACCGCTGCCATTCCAGCCGGCTGCGTGTGTCGATTGCTGCTGGTAGTCATTCAGATAGCATCCATTCTGCGACAACGTCCATGTACCGGATGCACTCTGCTGAATGGAAACAACCGTAGGTGTGGATGTCATCCCTGCCGAACCATTGCCAATGGTCAGATATTGATTTTCCGCATTTTTGACATAATATCCGCCGGTAACAGCTTCTATTGTAAAGCTTTCATAACCGCCAAGCGAGAGCTGTGTCCTCTCATATGTGAAGCTTGACAGAGGATTGTTTGCACGTACATTATAAACCAAATAGGATTCACCAGAGGTAATTGCTGAAGCATTCTGAATATTTTCTATCAGCTCTCGTTCTCTTGCATAGTAAAACTTCAGTGTATAGACCTTGCGTTTGTAATACACATTGAGAACTGTGGAGCCGTCGCCCTCTACAATCTTCTGTTCCGTTCTTGTGTCATCATAAATAAAATATTCTGCATTGTCACTTTCAAAAAAATGATAGTAATCATTGCTGCTGACAAATGTGCCTGACAGCGCCTGCTTTGTGACACTGGATTCATAGCTGTAACCGCTGTCATTCGCATTCTCTGTCCAGAAAATTACAGTGAAATTCGAATTCACCGCTTCCCAAACGGCAGTATAGGTGATATCCTCTGCCGGTACGGTGCCGCTTGTGAATTTTGTGACAGTTCCGTTTTCATCCTGCCAGCCCTTGAACACATAGCCGCTTTTTTGGGGTTCAGCAATATTGAAGGCAGTTCCGTATTTTGCATAGACCGGTTCCACGCCATAACCGCCTTCCAGTTCAAAATTCATGAGGACATAGTTTCTGTCGTAATAGATCTGGAATACGGTGGAACCATCCGCCGCAATGACATCCGGTTCATGGAACAGGGTTGTGAATCCTTCAAATTCGATTGCTTCCAGTTCTGCAGGGTAGGTTCCGGTCACACCGCTTTGGTCGGTGTATTCCGGCGGTAAGGAAAGATTCTCCGTGTACAGATCATTTTCGATGTTCTGGAAATAATACCGGACACGATAATTCACTTCCGCAGGAACGTAATAGACCACGATCGTCTGATCCTTTGCAAGATCCTGGAATTGGATCGTTGTTTTCAGCACTTCTTCAGCACCCTCATCAAGGGAGCTGACAGGCTTGTAGCCGGGGATCACAGGATTGGTGATCTGCACATCAATATCCGAACCGCTGGCATAGACCGCCTTGTAGGGATCATAAGCATGTGTGCCGTCTGTAAACTGATATTCTACGGAAATGGTATAATAGGTATCCGCAAAGGTCATTTTGGCAGAAAAACCGATGAGTACGATCGCAGCTGCCAGAAGCATCCAGATGGCTTTGATTCTGTTTTTTTGCACGCTTACGCACCCTCTTTCATATGACCACGGAACAGATCCGACGCAGTATAGCCGTCTGCAGCCTGGATCATATATCCACGGAATGCGATCCGGAATGGATCGCCTGCAGAATAATCCTGACTGACGTACACTTTTTGATTTTCAATGATTCCGATCCGGTCAAGTTTCTCACCCGGTTGGATGATGGTTTCATAGTAATAGACATCGCCGCCGTATCTGCCCGGCACATCCGTCAGCGGGATCCATTCCTCCGCAATGGAAAATGTCACTGTTTCGGGAACTTGTTCCGCTATCACCTCAATATAGAGATAGCAGGGCGTCCCGTTTTTGCCATCCGTGGAAATACGGGGATCTTTGGGAATATCCATTCCCGGAACGACGATGTAGTCCAGTCCGTCCGTTGTTTTGCTGCCAAAGGTATAGATGGTATCCGCAGATATCATATCGGCGGTATCATCGTATACCGCAACCTTGATTTCTTCCAGTGTCAGTCCTGCTGCTGCCGCTGCTATTGCGGATTCCTGACTGTTGTCAGAGATGGCATATCTTGCATACAACCCGCATACCATCCGTGCAGAGATCACTGTAAGCAGCAGAAGAATTGCTGCCACCAGGAAGCTGTTTTTCAAAACCCAAGGGTGTGATTTTGCGCTGCTTGAAACTGCTTTCTTCACAAAATCACACCCTTTCATTTTGATTGTTCTTTGATTTTTTGGATTTCCTGCTTTATCTTCTCCTGTTCCTCGATCATCTTCCGGCGTTCGCTGTAGTATGGCAGTTCAAACAAAATCACTGCCCCAGCAAGCATGATCAGAAATCCGATCGGGGATTTCAGAAACAGAATTGCTGCACCGGCTTTGGGGATCTGTGCGATCACTTTGCCTTTGATCGTTTCTTTCTTGATGGGCGTATCTTCCAAATCGTTGGCATCGCCCTTTGTGGTGATGCTGTCATTGTCGATTGCAATGATTCTGTGCATGACCAGGATATTGCCGTCCTGATATACCACAACATCCCCGATCTTATAGTCATCGGAGCTTTGCACAATGACCAGATCATCCGTGGAAAATTCAGGTTCCATGCTTCCCGAGAGCACTGCGGAAATACCGAATCCGAACGGCATCGGCATTGCGTTGCCCACGAGTGTTTCGGCATTCCATAGATACAATGCGGTGCCCAGAAACAGGCTGATGATCAACAGGAGAATACTTCGCAGAAGTGTTCTGATTTTTATTTTTTGTTTATGCATGTTCGTTCTCATGTTTACGGCGATGATCTGCAAGGAAGCTGAACGCTGCAATTGCAAGTGATGCGCACAGAATGCAGACAATTAGTCCTATCGGCATGGGATCACCGGTCTGCGGGCTGTCAAGACCTGCCTCTTCGTCCTGCGGATCATCGTTGTATACCGCTGTGGTATTGATTCTGATTGTCAGTGCGAGTTCATCCTCCGCTGCAAGATTACCCAGAAGCGTGTCATAGGCATCATTGTCCTCTTCAAAGGGCCATTCCCATTCCAGCGTGTAGGCTGCAAATCTGCCCGCCCCAAGCGGACCGCTGTCCTCAACTGTATTCAAGGAGAGGACATTTTCCTTTGCAGCTGCATTTCCCAGAAGATACTCGCCGGTATAATTCCATACACGTGCTTTGACGGGAATTTCCAGATCCGTACCTGTGACCCAAGCCTGCATATCCATCGTATAATCCAGCGTTACATCACCGGTGTTTTCCAATGCAAACTGATAGATGCCCGATGTTCCGGGGGCGATCAGCTTATCCGAATTATCGGAAACGCCATTGACCGTCATTTCACCACTGTCATTATCATAGGTGATACGGAAAATATCCACATCCGTCTCTCCCTGCCAGATTTTCTGGTCATCATGCGTATAGGACGCAGGGGAAGAGAGTGAAACGACCTGCGGTACAGCCGCAGCTGCCATCGCTTTGGGAGCTTCCTGTGTGACAACAACAACTTTTGTTGTGCCAGTGGATTCTGTCAAAGGAATGGTATTCTGCAGCGTTGCTTTGGAATAGATGCTGATTCTTTCGAACAGGACAGCCAATGAAGCGATAACGCAAAGAATCAGCAGAACAAGCGAGATACCTTTCAGCCTGCGGTTTCTGCTGCGTGTACTGTTCACAGCTGTCCCCCCCCTTTTCATAAATAGTTAGCATATGCAGGCATTGCCACATATGCCTGCATTGCTTTCATCATACAAAGTAAGCTGTCAGAATCGGAAGTATGGAATTAGTCAACCTGTGTCACTGTTACAGTGATGCTGATGTTTTCATCAAGATTGTAATCTGTGCCATCGGTCAGTGTAGTTGCAGGAACAAGTGTTGTACCGGCCGCAAGGTCACCGAGGAGTGTGTCCTGCTGATCGTTTCCACTTTCGAAAGCCCATTCCCATGTAAGGTTCAGCGTACCGACTTCTGTTGCAAGGTCTGTATTTGCATCACATCTCAGATCGAGAGCATTCAATTCATCTGCTACAGCTTCCAGCTTGCCGCCCTTTACGAGTTCCGTTGTAGTGCCGCCCTTTGTCTGTGTCAGGGTAAACTTTACAGGATAATAGTCTGCATTGTTGTCGAAAATATCCGTTTCATCGCCGGTTGTCATATCCGGAAGACCGGTTTTTTGCTTGAGGAATACTTCTTCCACATCACCTACGATATCCACTGTCAGCTGTACATCCACTTCCGGCTTGCCTGTGACCGTAAAGGTCAGACCGGTATCATTCTTTGTACCGGGGGCAACGAGATTATTCTCGTTCGAGGATTCCACAGTCAGTGCAGTATTATCAGTATCTGCTGCATTCTTACCGCCGGGTGTGTTGGTCTCACCTTTGAGATAGGTCTTATCGAACAGTTCACCGGATGCTGTCACGGTTACACCAAACTTGGCAACTCTTGCTGTGTCGGATGCAGAATCGGATGTGACATACTTTGCATAAGTGCCGCTTACAATACTTGATGTCAGCATAGTTGCAATCAGAAGACCGCCTGCTGCTCTCATGGTTTTATTCTTTTTCATACGAATACTCCTTTCATAAGGGCTTTTGATGATTCCTCCCTTTTCAGCCGTTTTTCCGACAGGGGGGATATGCAGTATATATCCATCCCCGTGTGGCACTGGGGGAAGAATAACCTTGCTTTTTACGAATTCTCTTTGGAATTCTGCTCCTTGGCTGCCTTTTCTGCTTTCAGTGCCTCAAGTTCGGCAAGCAGAGCGGCTGTATCCTGCTGACTGTGCTTTTCAAACTGTCGGCGTCGGATCAGATCATATCCGACAAGAAGTACTAACGGGAGTACCACACATACGATCAGACCAGCCGTTGTCTGCATGAACATAGCAACATTGCCCAATCCATGAATGCGGAATACATAGATACCGACCAGCTGATCCGCTGTTGCCGGAAGACGATCCTCTGTATTATTGGCATCGCCCTTGGTAATGAATGCTGTTTGTCCATCGACTTCTGTGATACCGGTTACCCGGTGCGTCAGAATACTCTGTCCGTTTCCGTCAGGATCAAAGAAAGCGATCACATCTTTTTCTTTGACATCCGCACTGTCGATCTGCTTGACGATGATCATATCACCGCTGTTGATTTCCGGTTCCATAGATCCGGTCAGGACAATCAGCGGACAATAACCGCCGATTTTCGGGACTTCATCTTTATTCGTAAAACTCTTGATAATCAATGTAACATTCATCAGAAGAATTGGTATCAGAACCACACAGAGAACGATTCCGATGATATTGAATATTTTATGTGACAGCGATGTGCTTTCCGTTGTTTTTTTCTTCATCTGACAGGATACTCCTTTACCATACTGAATGATTTTCTTTTTTCATATTATACTACATTTTAATAGAAAAGTCAATGCGTTGCACAAAAGTTCAACAAAAATACATAAATCTGTGCACCTTGCACATAATTTAAGATCGCAACAGTTTTTCAACAAGATGGCTCAGGAAGGTGGTATCTGCACACCGTTGCTTGCAGTGGGGAAGAATGGTGTGCAGGGAGGTGCTATAATAAACAGGAGTTCCCAAGCAAATCGGAAACTCCTGTTTGTGCGTTCAGCTGCTAAAAGCGCATCAAAGCTTTTCGAGCATGGAGACAGCAAGCAGCAGATGCAGTGCGAGAAAGAGGATCACACCGACCGTTGTCATGATCCAGCGCATATGCGGCTTTTCCCATCTGTTTTCACGAATCCATCCGGCGATCTGCTTTCTGCAGCGAATCACCACGATCAGTCCCAGCACAAAGAATACGCCCAGAACGCCATAGCTGACGATGTTCTGTACCTGTTCGCTCAAGCCCTCCAGTGCCATACTCATCAGATCCGCAAGCACCAGATTATTCAGAATATGCAGGATAATACTCCAGATGATGGAATACTCGATCGCCACATACCCCAGCACCAGTCCCACGAAGAATGCAAATACCGCCTGCGGGAGATTGCCGTGCATTGCGCCAAAGAGGATGGAAGAAATGACCACTGCGAGCAGCTTTCCATATTTTTGGAGATGACGCATGACGAATCCTCGGTAGACAAGCTCCTCCACGATCGGTCCGATGATGCCCGCATACAGGAACATGGAGACAGTCTGGCTGCCGCCGGTTGCCATTTCCATGGAGCTTTCCGCTGTGAAGCCGATGAGATTCAGTCCGGCTTCCATCAGCATGTAGGCGCCTTGAAATACGAGCTGTCCGCCGAAAAAGACACAGGAAAGAGCGCCGAAGCGTGCAGGTGTCATCTTTTGTTCGCTGCGGAACATGGTCTTTGCAATGCCGGACTTGCGGAAATACAGAAACAGAAAGCTAAGTCCTACCAGTACACCGACAATAAGGTACGTTCCCGACAAGTCGAAGACCTCGTTTGCCACTTGCTCAAAGATCCTGTCCTGCTCTGCGGTGTCCGTAATCCCTTCAACACGGATTGCACATTTGATGAGTATTTCGCCAAGCATCCAGATGATGGAAACACCCATGCTGATGAGGGCATACCAGAGCATGGACCATCCTGCCCGGCTGCCGTCTTTTCTGACGGATTTCTTGGTAGTTATGAGTTGTGTCTGTTCCATTTGTATTACCTCCGAATTTGATTGGGGGAACGTGATTCCTTGCGGTTCCCTGTGATACTATGATTCTACCACAAAATATCCGGACTGGAACAAATCTGTCGCAAACGGTTCCGTTTTTGTCGTGAAACGACAAAAAGCAGCGCCTCATGCGGTACTGCTTTTGTCGATCATGATTTCCAGCACAAACTGCCGATTCCTGCATTCAGCTTTCAGGATGCCGCCGTAGGATTCTACAGTATGCTTCATATTATAGGTTCCAATGCCATGCTGTCCGGAATTGGATTTTGAGGTGTAGCCGCCCTTTGGCTGGAACAGGCGGCTGATGTCCACGTTCCTGATCACGGGATTTTCGATCCGCACAAACCAGAACTGCGGTGTCGCTTTCAGCTTCATGGCGATCTGCCGCTGCTTGGGCGGAAGCTGTTCACAGGCTTCGATCGCATTGTCAAGGGCGTTGGCAAAGACGCTGCAGATGTCGATCGGCTTCCACGGCAGCCCTCCGGCGAGTACGCCGTCGAGCTGGAATACGATTCCTTTTTGCAGCATGACCTCCGCCTTTGCAGAGAGAATGCAGTCGAGGATCTCATCTCCGCTGACGTATTTTGCCGAAAGCGTATCGGCGGTATCCAGTAGATTTTGCAGATATTCCGCTGCGTCTTCTGTTTTGCCCGACCGGAGCATTTCATTCATGCAGAGCAGATTGTTCCGGATGTCATGCCGGAAGCGCCTGGTTTCCTCCTGTGCCTGTTTGTACTGTTGAAAATGGGCAAGCTCCGCCTGCAAATACGTTTCCTGATAATGGGTGCGTTCCCGATAATAGTCGCTGATCCTTGCAGAATAGACGAAGATCGGAAGTCCCACGGAAAAGAGCATGATGGAGCATGCCATGATCATGAGCGTCGCTCTGCCGTCCCTGCCGGAAACGATGACCACGATGCAAAGGATAAAGGTACAGATCATATAGATAACACTGAAGATCTTTTCACGCATGCCGCACGGAATGAAAATGTTTTCTTTACAAAGCCGGTGCCGCAGATAAGTCGGAGGCCAAGCGGTCTTAGGAAGACAAGAAATCTACTCAA
>JAZPZJ010000094.1:0-9018 GCA_045544635.1 Oscillospiraceae bacterium | reverse complement strand
CCCCT
Organism: Oscillospiraceae bacterium; assembly: GCA_045544635.1. Lineage (GTDB taxonomy): Bacteria > Bacillota > Clostridia > Oscillospirales > Ruminococcaceae > UBA3855. Next base: position 9,013 of record JAZPZJ010000094.1, on the reverse strand, counting down.
CCCCTCGGGGAGGGGGCAGGGGGAGGGGGCAGTTTCAGAAGCCTCCCCCTGCAAGTGAAATATCATCAAGGGGATACCTCCCGGTGTCCCCTTTTTCTAAAATGAGGTGGAACATATGGGCTTTCTGAAATTTCTGACAGTGGAGGAATTGTTTAGAAAGAAACCCAGAATGATGTCCCGCTGGCACACCGCCGACTGCATGCTGAGTCTGGGGTTCTGCATCTGCAATTTCCTGTCGACATTGCTTTGCCCCTGGATGCTGTACTGCATCGCGGCGGCATTTCTGCTGTTCCTTGTCATCTATTCCGGCAAACAGCTGTACCGCTTGGATACGCCGACACCCAAGGCACTGCACATCTTTGCGGTCACGCTGCGGTGCATCCTCTATCCAGCCGCCATCCTGCTGACGTTCATTCCGTTTTCGCTGCAAAACAATTGGACGTGGTACTATCCCGTGCAGCGGCTTGCCTATACAACGGAACGTGCGGCACTTGTTGACAGCCTGCTGCCGGAATCACTCCCTGAAAAGACGGACGGCTATGACATTTCCCTGACGCCTGCCGGCATCCGGCTGACCTATATCACGGACAGTGAAACCATTGCGGCATATCGGGAACACGCCTTGTCACAGGATGCCAAAATGCTGTCAGTGACGGAGGAGAAGGCGAAGAAATGGCTGGATGCTACGAAAAATTATGGTTCAGATGCAGAATTGTATGTGTTTCCGCATTCCTCCGACCAGGCGGTCTATATTCTGAATGAACGCACCGGATATTTTGAACTTAGATATTATTAAAAGGAAAGGGTTAGAATTATGAGCAAAAAACCAGTAGCTTTGATTATCATGGACGGTTTCGGTTATAACGCAAGCGATTACGGCAATGCCATTGTCGCTGCAAAGACACCGAACCCCGACAAGTGTATGCAGGGTCCGAACACCATCATTGGTGCAAGCGGCCCTGACGTTGGTCTGCCGGATGGTCAGATGGGCAACTCCGAGGTTGGTCACACCAACATCGGCGCAGGCAGAATCGTGTACCAGATGCTGGTAAAGATCTCCAAGTCCATCAAGGACGGCGATTTCTTCGAGAACAAGGCTCTCGTGGCTGCAATGGAAAACTGCAAGGCAAAGGGCAGCGCACTGCACCTGATGGGCCTCCTCTCCCCCGGCGGCGTACACAGCCATATGGAGCACCTCTATGGTCTGTGCGAAATGGCTAAGAAGTTCGGTCTTGAGAAGGTTTACGTTCACGCATTCCTCGACGGACGTGACGTTCCTCCGTCTTCCGCAGCGGACTTCATGGAAGAGGCAGTTGCGAAGATGAACGAAATCGGCGTGGGCAAGGTTGCTACCGTCATGGGCAGATTCTATGCAATGGACAGAGACAATGCCTGGGATCGTGTAGAGAAGGCTTATGCCGCTATGGTATACGGCGAGGGCGTTTCCGCTTCCTGCCCCGTACAGGCAATCAAGGATTCCTATGCAAACGAAGTGACGGATGAATTCATGCTCCCGACCGTTGTGGACGGCGGTGCAAAGATCGCAGCTGACGACAGCGTGGTATTCTTCAACTTCCGTCCTGACCGTGCAAGACAGATCACAAGAGCATTCGTGGACGAAGCATTCACAGGCTTTGAGAGAAAGAACGGCTTCTTCCCGCTGCATTTTGTATGTATGGCACAGTATGATGCAACCATGCCGAACGTATCCGTTGCATTCCCGCCCGAGGCTCTGACCATGACACTGGGCGAATACCTCAGCAAGTGCGGCAAGACACAGCTGAGAATTGCTGAGACACAGAAGTATGCGCATGTAACATTCTTCTTCAACGGCGGCCAAGAGAAGCAGTTCGAGGGCGAGGACAGAATCCTCATCAAGTCCCCCGACGTGGAAACCTTCGATATGAAGCCGGAAATGAGCGCATACGAAGTCACCGACGCTGTTGTAGAAGCGATCGAATCCGATAAGTATGATGTCATTATCCTGAACTATGCAAACTGCGACATGGTTGGTCATACCGGTATTTTCGATGCAGCGGTTGCAGCTGTTGAGGCTGTGGATACCTGCGTTGGCAGAATGGTGGATGCGATTCTGGCAAAGGGCGGTGCTGCTCTGATCACCGCTGACCACGGCAATGCAGACAAGATGTATGAGCCGGACGGCAGTGCATTCACCGCACACACCACCAACCCCGTTCCGTTCATCGTCGTAGGCGCAGGCGACTGCAAGCTGCGTGAGGGCGGCGTTCTGGCTGACCTCTCCCCGACCATCCTCAAGCTCCTCGAACTCGAGCAGCCGAAGGAAATGACCGGTACTTCCCTGATCGTAGATTAAAATGAAGCATCCCAAATCCCACTTAGCTGGGATTTGGGATTTCATAAAATAAAAGGTTGTAGGACATTCATTAGAAGGGACTTGAAATTCATGGAAAAAGGCAATGTATTGGTAATCGGAAACTCCGGTGTCGGGAAATCCACACTCATTAACGCTGTTCTGGGTGAAAATGTTGCTGTTACCGGATGGGGCACAGAAGGAACGACCAGCGAATTAAAAATTCATGAAAACGACAATATACCATTCCGGCTGATTGATACTGTCGGTTTTGAGCCCTCTTTCCTGAAAGAACATCAGGCGATCAGTTCTGTCAAGAAATGGTCAAAAAATTGCGCCAAAAATGGACAGGAAGACAATCAGATCAATCTGATCTGGTTCTGTGTGGATGGTACAAAGCGCAAGTTATTCGATAAGGATCTGCAGGTTTTCTTACGGGCAACCTCCATGTGGAAGTCTGTTCCGATCATTGTTGTCATCACCAAATCCTATGCCGTAAAAGAGCGACCGGAAAATATCGAAATGGTGAAAGAAGCATTTTCCAAACAAAAACATAATTCCCGAACACCGAAATTTATTACTCCGGTCGTAGCGGCGATCTATGAAATTGATGACAATGCGTTTGCGCCGCCTTTCGGAATCACTGAATTAATCGAACAAACAAACGATCTGATGCCGGAAGGGATCCAGGCAGCTGAAAATGATCTTTCCCAGTTCAAGCTGAACAGAAAACGTGCTTTGGCACAAACTGTGGTAGGAACTGCTACAACGGCTGGTACAATTGTGGGCGCTGTTCCGATTCCCTTTGCCGATGCGGCAATTTTAAGCCCCATTGAAGTTACAATGGTCAATGCACTCGCCCAGATCTACGGTATCAATCAGGATGAAAAATCAAAATTATTCCTTACCACCATTGTGGAAGTCGGTACTGTGGGTGTTGCAGCCAAAGTCGCAATCAGCGCCTTGAAAATGATCCCTGGCGTCAATATTGGCGCAAGTGTACTCAATGCAATCATTGCAGGCAGTATCATTGTTGCACTTGGCGAAGGTTCTATTTATGTTTTTGAGCAAATATTTCTGGGGAACAAAACTGTTGCCGACGTTGACTGGATGAAAGAATTCATGGATTCTAAATTCTCCTCCGAGTTCATAAAAAAGGTAAAAGAAATTGCAGAAAGCATTGCAGAAAATGCAGATGCGAAATCTATTGCGCAAAATGTCACCAATACATTCAAGACGAAAAGGAAATAACCACCGGACAGCAAAGCGTTTGCTGCCGCCGGCGATTTGCTCCCAATGCAGCATATTGTATGGAAAGAAGAAATACATCCATCCGCAAAATTACACAACCCCCGACAGTCGTCGGGGGCGATTTTTGTCATCAGTTGAGAAATGCCGGAAATCCATTGACGAGGGGCATTTTTTGTGCTATAATAAAGAGAATACAACTTGATAAGCTGTACAAACTGAACAGAGATCGGAGGAATCTGAACGTGTTCCCAATCGTTCGTAAGAAGGTGCTCAATCCTTCTGTTACTTTGATGGAAATTTCTGCCCCCTACATTGCGGCAAAGGCAAATGCCGGTCAGTTCATCATTTTCCGTGTGGATGAAACCGGTGAGCGTGTGCCGCTGACCATTGCGGATTTTGACCGTGAAAAGGGCACAATTACAATTATTTTCCAGATCGTCGGCTATTCGACCGAAAAGCTGAACTCCCTCTCCGAGGGCGACAGCATTCTGGATGTGGTAGGTCCTCTGGGTCTGCCGACCGAATATCCCGAACATGCAAAGCGTGTCTGCGTCATCGGCGGCGGCGTTGGCTGTGCGATCGCCTATCCGCAGGCAAAGGCACTCCATTCTGCCGGCGTACACACTGATGTCATCGCCGGATTCCGTTCCAAGGATATCGTCATTCTGGAAGAGGAATTCACCGCAAACTGCACAGAGCTCATTCTCTGCACGGATGACGGAAGCTACGGCAGACAGGGCTTTGTCACACAGGCATTGCAGGCGCAGATCGACGCAGGCGTGAAGTATGACGCTGTGATCGCCATCGGACCTGTACCGATGATGAAGTTTGTCTGCGAGCTGACAAAGAAATATGAGATTCCCACCATTGTTTCCCTCAATCCCATCATGGTCGATGGCACGGGCATGTGCGGCGGATGCCGTGTGACAGTGGATGGAAAGATCCGCTATGCCTGCGTCGAGGGACCGGATTTTGACGGTCACAAGGTTGATTTTGATGAGCTGATGAAGCGCAACGGCACATTCCGTGAGCGCGAGGCGGCGTGCAGAATGCTCAGACAGGCGGATAATCTGTAATCATCCCCTCTTCCCTCCCCAAAAAGGGTGCGGTATAACAGCGTGATACTCGGAAGGAGTGACAATAATGCCAAATATGGCAATGAATAAAGTACCGATTCCGGAGCAGGATCCGAAGGTACGAGCAAGAAATTTTGACGAGGTGACCCTCGGGTATACTGCGGAAATGGCAGTGGAAGAAGCGCAGAGATGCCTGAACTGCAAGCATATGCCCTGTGTGTCCGGCTGTCCGGTCGGCGTAAAGATTCCAGCATTCATCTCCCAGATCGCAGAGGGCGATTTTGAGGGTGCGTACCGGACCATCCGCCTGACGAATGGTCTGCCGGCAGTCTGCGGCAGAGTTTGTCCGCAGGAAAGACAGTGCGAAAGCAAGTGCGTCCGCGGCATCAAGGGCGAGCCGGTCGGCATCGGCAGACTGGAACGTTTTGCGGCGGATACCCATATGAAAAACGGCGATACTACCATAGAGAAACCCGTCTCCAACGGACACCGTGTTGCAGTTGTCGGAGCAGGTCCCGCAGGTCTGACCTGTGCAGGCGATCTGGCAAGAATGGGCTATGCGGTAACGATATTTGAGGCTTTCCATGTTGCCGGCGGCGTGCTGATGTACGGTATTCCGGAATTCCGTCTGCCGAAGGATATCGTGCAGAAGGAAGTGCAGAGTCTGCGTGATCTGGGCGTGAACATCATGACGAACATGGTCATCGGCAAGGTACTCTCCGTGGATGAACTGATCGAAGAGGGCTATGAAGCGATCTTTGTCGGCTCCGGCGCAGGTCTCCCCAGATTCATGGGTATCGAGGGTGAAGCGCTCGTGGGCGTATGCTCAGCCAATGAATACCTCACCAGAATCAATCTGATGAAGGGCTACAAGCAGGAATATGATACACCCGTACTGCGTTCGAAGTCCGTTGCTGTTGTCGGCGGCGGCAATGTCGCAATGGATGCGGCAAGAAGCGCACTGCGTATGGGGGCTGAACATGTCTATATCGTCTACAGACGTTCGGAAGACGAAATGCCGGCAAGACGTGAGGAAGTCCATCACGCCAAGGAAGAGGGCGTGGAATTCCTGACGCTCAATAACCCTGTAAAGATCCTCGGCGATGAAAACGGCAGAGCCTGTGCAATGGTCTGCCAGAAGATGGAACTCGGTGAACCCGACGAAAGCGGCAGACGCTCCCCCGTTCCGGTGGATGGCTCGGATTATGAACTCCCCGTGGATACGGTGATCATGTCCATTGGTACATCCCCGAATCCCCTGATCCGCACCACGACAAAGGGTCTGGAAGCAAATAAGCGTGGCTGCCTGATCGTGGACGAAGATATGATGACCACAAAGGAAGGCGTATATGCCGGCGGTGACGCTGTCACAGGTGCTGCAACGGTCATTCTTGCAATGGGCGCAGGTAAAACTGCTGCTAAGGCAATGGACGCATATATTCAGAATCAAACAAAATAATACGGAGGTAGATTTATGAACAAGAAGTTTATCAAGGGTCTTGCTGCACTGTCCGGTGCCGCTGTAATGACCGCAATGAGCACAGTGGTTGCATTTGCTGAAGATGCTGCCGCTGCCACCCAGCAGCCCGGCGGCGTCGGTGCACTGGTTTCCACCTTTGCACTGCCGATCATCCTGCTGATCGCTATGTATTTCATCATGATCCGTCCCCAGCGTAAGGCAGAGAAGGAAACCATTGAAATGCAGAAGAATCTCCAGATCGGTGACGAAGTGATCACCATCGGCGGCATTGTCGGCATTGTTCTGCGAGTAGAAGAGGCAACCAAGACCGTTGTTCTCGAAACCGGCAGCGATCGTCTCAAGATCCGCATGATGCAGGATGCAATCAAGGAAAATGTCACTGCAAGAGAAGCTGCAGAAGCAGCCAAGGCTGAAAAGCTCAAGGCAAGAACACAGCCGAAGATCACAAAGGAATAATCCCGTGATACGCCGCATAGAATGCACCAGTACGATACGGTCGGAGGTGACGCTGTGCGGCGTAATTCTTTATGGGGCTATCCGGTGTTCCGGATCCTGCTGGGGGTATTCCGTGGAATGCTGACAGCGGCGGCGGGAGTCGTCCTGCTTGCATGGCTGATGCTGGTTCTGCCGATTCCTGCGCAGGTGCTGTATCCCCTGATGGATCTGATCTGGGGCGTGTGCGGCTTCACCGCCGGACAATCCGCTGGATACCATGCAAGACGCAGGGGGATCCTGACGGGTTTTTGCTGCGGTGCATTGCTTTGTACAGTGCTGCTGTGCGGTGCGGTGCTGTTCGGGAATAACTTTTTGCGCATTCCCCTCCGATGCGGCATCATCCTGCTTGCTGCTGTCTGCGGCGGCATTCTCGGGGTCAACCGTAAAATCCGGAAACCGCCGTATTGACATCCTCCCACCCCTGCAGAGGGCAGCATTCCTCGCTGCCGGTTTCTGCCAGACTAATCCAAAAACTGACTTTGTTTGTTTTATCTGAAAAAAAACGCATTTTCTCTTGCAATTGTCGGAAAGATATGGTATAATATAAAAAAGAGTACGCTCGAACAGGAAACGGAGGGAAACCATAATGAAGCACATTCAGACCATCAACAAGGCAAATCTGAAGGAAAGCGCACAGAAGGGCGGCTGCGGCAAGTGCCAGGCATCCTGCCAGTCTGCTTGCAAGACTTCCTGCACAGTTGCAAACCAGAAGTGTGAGAGATAAGTTCTTTTGCAGTTTCTTTACCGTCCTGCACCGCATGTGCGGGACGGTTTTTTATGCGGAATACTGTGCGCCTTACAATGCACAGAATATTGATAAAGGATGAGTACTATGATACATAAGTTTACACTGGGCGGTCTGTACATCGTGCTGGACGTCAACAGCGGCGGTGTGCATATCGTGGATGAAATGACATACGATCTGCTGGATGACGCCAAGCCCCCGTTTGCAGACGAATGTCCTGCGGAGATTCTGGAAAAACTCTCCGGCAAATATGATGCAGAGGATCTGAAGGAATGCTATCTGGAACTGAAATCCCTGTATGAGGAGAAGATCCTCTTCTCCGTGGATGACTATGAGAAGTATGCGGCATTTGCTGTAGCATCCCCGATCAAGGCAATGTGCCTGCATATTGCGCACGACTGCAACCTGCGCTGCACCTATTGCTTCGCATCCACCGGCGATTTCGGCACGGGCAGAAAGCTGATGCCCGTAGAGACCGGCAAGCTGGCGATCGACTTCCTGCTGGAAAACTCCGGCAATCGTGAGAATCTGGAACTGGACTTCTTCGGCGGCGAACCGCTGATGAATTTCGATGCGGTCAAGGAAGTTGTCAAGTACGCAAGAGAACGTGAAAAGGAATACGGCAAGCATTTCCGCTTCACCATCACCACAAATGGTCTGCTGCTGGATGATGACAAGATCGACTTCATCAACAAGGAAATGTCCAATGTTGTCCTCTCCATCGACGGCAGAAAGGAAGTCAACGACCGTATCCGTGTGACTCCCAACGGCAAGGGCAGCTATGATATCATTCTGCCGAAGTTCAAGCAGCTGGTGGACGCACGTTCCAAGGACAAGGATTATTATGTGCGTGGCACCTTCACCAAGTTCAATCTGGATTTCTCCGAGGATGTATTCCATCTGAATGAAGCTGGCTTTGACCAGATTTCTGTAGAACCCGTTGTCGGTGATCCGAACGATCCGTATGCGCTGACAGAAGCAGAACTGCCGCAGGTATTTGCGGAATACGAGAAGCTTGCACAGCGTTTGCTGGAGAATGACAAGGCGGGCAAGCACTTCAATTTCTTCCACTTCATGCTGGATCTGAATCAGGGTCCGTGTGCCATCAAGCGCCTGCGTGGCTGCGGCTGCGGCAATGAGTATGTTGCCATCACACCCGATGGTGATATTTATCCCTGCCACCAGTTCGTGGGCATGGAGGAATACAAGATGGGCAATCTGGAAGAAGGCACTTTCGACATGGAAATGAAGAAGGTCTTTGCCGGAACGCATATCTACAACAAGCCGAAGTGCCGTGAGTGCTGGGCGAAGTTCTATTGCAGCGGCGGCTGTAATGCGAACAACTACCAGTATGCCGGTGATATTCACAACGCACATGAGCTTTCCTGCGAGATGGAAAAGAAGCGTCTGGAATGCGCCATCATGATGCAGGCTGTGAAGGCGATTGAGAAGGGAATCTGATTTCCATAAAATAACAGCACTCCCGATGATTCCTGAACTGACCCCAAAAAGTTAGACAAAGAAAAATAAACAAATCTATGCAAAGCGACTAAGCGGCAAGCTTGGTCGCTTTGCTGCACTATGCAGCGATGGCGAGACGGTATTCAACAGGTGACATTCCATCGAGTTTCAAC
>JAZPZJ010000093.1:0-74600 GCA_045544635.1 Oscillospiraceae bacterium | reverse complement strand
ACATGGCTACGATCCGACTTTGTTACAGGCACGAATCTGGACGGCTTCACCGGTGTGGTTCAGAGTATTGATCTTGAGGGCGGACAGGTTGAAGTCCTCGTTAATATGTTCGGACGTGAAACACCGACGACCATCGCACTGCATCAGGCTGTACTGCTTGATGACTAATGGGTTCTGCTCGCATTTCTGAGCTGCCCGAAAATAATGTATTCAGTTACAAGATGAAAGCGTAAGCTTTCCGTGGGAGAGATGCGGCAGCATCCGCACTCGCCTTTACCACAATAATGGAGGTGCAATATCATGGCACAGAAAGTAGTTGGCTATATTAAGCTGCAAATCGCTGCAGGTAAGGCAACACCTGCTCCGCCTGTTGGTCCTGCACTGGGTCAGCATGGTGTAAACATCATGGCATTCACAAAGGAATTCAACGAGAGAACAAAGAATGACATCGGCATGATCATTCCGGTTGTTATCACTGTTTACGCTGATCGTTCCTTTACCTTTATCACAAAGACTCCGCCCGCAGCAGTTCTGACCAAGAAGGCTTGCGGTATCGAGAGCGGTTCCGGTGTTCCGAACAAGAACAAGGTGGCTAAGATCACCAAGGAGCAGGTTCAGAAGATCGCTGAGACCAAGATGCCCGACCTGAACGCAGGTTCCCTGGAAGCAGCTATGAGCATGGTTGCAGGTACCGCTCGTTCTATGGGTGTAGTTGTAGAAGACTAATCTAATTGCGGCAGTTGCATAACTGCCCTCAATACGGTGGGAGGAAACTTTCCGCTAATCGGATGTGCGAAGCAGCACGCCGGTATTACCACTAAATTAGGAGGAAATGAATAATGAAACACGGCAAGAAGTATGTAGACAGCCGTAAGGCAATTGATTCTACAAAGCTCTATGATTCCGTTGAAGCTTTGGATATGGTTTGCAAGAATGCAAAGGCAAAGTTTGATGAGACTGTAGAGGCTCACATTCGTCTCGGCGTTGACTCCAGACATGCTGACCAGCAGGTTCGTGGTGCAGTTGTACTGCCCAACGGTACTGGTAAGAATGTAAGAGTTTGCGTATTCTGCAAGGAAGACAAGTACGAGGCTGCACAGGCAGCTGGTGCTGAGGTTGTTGGCGGTCAGGATCTGGTAGACAAGATCATGAAGGAAAACTGGATGGAATTCGACGTAGTTGTTGCATCCCCCGACATGATGGGTCTGGTAGGTCGTCTGGGTCGTGTGCTCGGTCCGAGAGGCCTGATGCCCAACCCGAAGGCTGGTACGGTAACACCTGACGTAGCTAAGGCTGTAACAGAGGCTAAGGCTGGTAAGATCGAGTACCGTCTGGACAAGACCAACATCATCCACTGCCCGATCGGCAAGGCATCCTTCGGTGCTGAGAAGCTCGACCAGAACTTCGCAACTCTGATGGAAGCAATCGTAAAGGCAAAGCCCGCTGCAGCAAAGGGTACCTACCTGAAGTCCTGCACAGTGACTTCCACAATGGGCCCCGGCGTTCCGGTTGCTACTACAAAGTATGGTGTTTAATTAACACACATAATCCCCTGTTTCCATAACGAAACAGGGGATTTTTCAGATTCTGCGGCAGTATGCGGAAAATCCCCGTTCCTTTCCGGAACGGGGATTTTGTGTTATGCAGTTGCTGCAGGGAATTCCACAATCAGCTTTACAATAAACTTCATGATCATCAGGGAGTCATTGGGAGTCGGCTCACCGTCTCCATCCACGTCCGCATTCAGCATGCCCTGGTCGGACAGCGCACCGCCGCCAAGCAGATACTTATTCAGGATGATAATATCGAGTACATCTACTTCGCCATCTTCATTGCCGTCACCGACTTTTTCCTCGTCATCGCCGTCAGTCGTCGGTTCTGTTGTGGGCGGTTCGGTTGTACCCGGTTCCACTGTACCTGAAAAACGATACAGATCTTCCGGCAGTTCATCGAGCATCAGACAGTAATCGCTCTTGAGCAGCTCTGTCAGCGCTTCCTTATCCTGATAATTGTCACCGCTGATGAAATTATCAGAACCATTATCATACCATGTGCAGAAATACAGCCAGCCAGCCTTTTCGATGGTCATATTCTCCAGGCTCGGAACAGAGCTGTTCTCAGGCATTGCTACCATCTTCTTGCCGTCCACATAATTGTACAGATCATAGAAGATACCGGTTTCTGCATCCAGATTCGGACCGCTGGTCAGACCGTCGTGGCGGTTATACTGGGTATTATACTTATCCAGACCAACGATATCCACATAGTCATCACCAACATACCACTGTGCGGAGTCCGGAGACCAGTTGTAGAGGTTCTCCACCCAGATGAGGTTGTGCAGGTCATACTTGACAGTCAGCTCTTCATACAGGAACTTCCAGAGCGCCTTATAAGTCTCTGCACCTTCCTGAGACCACCAGAACCATGCCCCCTTACCATCGAGACCGCCGTTACCCTCTGCTTCATGGAACGGACGGAACAGGATCGGACAGCCTGCTTCCTGTGCCTTCAGCAGCTGTTCAGCCAGATCTTCGATCGCCAGCTGCATGTACTCATATTCCTTGGTACCTTCTACCGGAACATTTGCAACCTTAAAGGAAGTACCATTCTTATAAGTACATTCCTGCCAGCCCACGGGCTCACCAACTGTGTAGCTGTCAAAATCCTGCGGAACATTGATATGCCAGCAGACAGTCGCAATACCGTTCTTGTTGTTTACCCAGTCGATCAGTCGCTCTGTAGAACCGTCATCCCAGCCATACAGCGGGTTATAGTTCATGAAATCAAAGCCACGGATTGCCGGGAAGGAGCCGGAAAGGCTTTCGATATACTCAAATTCCAGATCATAGTTGGTGTGCTTATAGGTACGATTCTGGCTGTCGTATTCATACTTCTTGCCGTTCTCATCATAGCACTTCCAGACAAATGTGGAACCATCATCCGCAGTCGAAAGATCGGCTTCATCATAGGTATAGATATTACCGGAACTGTCGGTCAGATTACCGGCTGCAGTATTCAGTGTCAGGGAATGTGTGGACTGGTGCATGGAGCTGCCTCCGCCATAGATTTCCTGCTGACCTGCAAGGATATGGTCGCCATAAACGGATGCCAGATACTGCATGAGTGCCTTGGTTTCTGCAGTAGCATTGGGATCACACGGAACGGTGTTGCCCTTCAGTTCCGGCAGAACCGCTTCCTTGATCGTGATGGTATCGTACGCAACATAGCCATATTTCGGCATGAATTCGATGGTATTCACACCCTTGTTCAGACGGAAATTACCGAAGCTGAAATCCGTCCATTCTGCAGTATAGGGGAATTTTCTGAGGTATTCCGAACCATTGATCGCAACAGTGCTCTCTCTGCCCTCAGGATTGAGGATCTGGACATAACGGCAGGTAATCTCATACATGCCATCTTCCGGAACCTCTACTTCCATTGTGATCGTAGAGCTGGTGTGATACACGAAGCCATCACCACTGTAACCGGGAACCTGCGTGTCATAGATACTGGTCCAGACATTTGTGGGTTCCAGCACCTCAGCCTCATAAGTACCAAGCTCCAGAGCGGATGCACGATACTGGGGCATCACACTGCATAGGGAAAAACACATTGCCGCTGCAGCGGAAGCGGCAGCAAGCTTCTTCGACAAAGTTTTCATTTCCACCATTCCTTCCTTGGGAAGCTGACACAGGACACCGTCAGCCAACCTACATATTCTGATACGAATCTCATGCAATTCCCACACGCCCATGGCGGCTGTTAACCTGCCGACCTTATCAACCGGTTGAATGAGAATTGGTATGATACCTTCATTATACCACAAACTGACTAAAAATACCAGATTGATTTTGCACAAAATCACGGATTCATTTTTATGTAAAGTAACAAAATTAAACCATTAACCTAACAAAATGTTAAAAACATTCCCTGCTGTAACCAGCAGGGAATGTGATTGGTTTTCAATTAAGCTTCTGCATTTACTGCAATCGAAGTAATAACTTCAGAGAGCAGGTTTGCCGGGAGCGGCTCATAGCGCAAAAATTCCATTGTGAAGCTGCCCATGCCACGGGTCACCTGACGCAGATACAGCGCAAAGTCATGCATCTCACGAACGGGAACCTCTGCGGTAATGGTGGTTTCACCCTTGCCGGCAGGCTCCATACCGAGCACTCTGCCACGGCGCTTGTTCAGCTCACCCATGATATCACCGGTATTTTCATCAAGTGCAGTCACATTCAGGGTGCTGATGGGTTCGAGCATCACAGGATCTGCATTCTTGATACCTTCCTTATAGGCGATGGATGCTGCCATCTTGAACGCCATTTCAGAGGAGTCAACCGGATGGTAGGAACCATCGAGCAGGATCGCCTTCAGACCTACGACAGGACAGCCTGCCAGAACGCCCTTCTTTACACAATCCTGCAGTCCCTTCTCGACTGCGGGGAAGTAATTCTTCGGAACGGAACCGCCGAATACCTTCTCTTCAAATACCAGCGTATCGCTGACGCAGGGTTCAAATGCGATCTTTACATGACCATACTGACCATGACCGCCGGACTGCTTCTTATGCTTACCTTCTGCTTCCACCTTCTTGCGGATGGTCTCACGATAAGCAACCTGCGGTTCGCTGAGCTTCACCTCGGCGCCGAACTTTGCCTTGAGCTTTGCCACTGCAATTTCGAGGTGCTGTTCGCCCAGACCCGAAAGGATCATTTCCTTGGTCTGCGGATCCTGAACATAGGTCAGGGTCGGATCTTCTTCTGTCAGACGCTGCATGCCGGCAGAGATCTTACTTTCATCGCCCTGTGCCTTGGCACGGACTGCCATGGAATAGCAAGCGTTCGGGAATGCAGGCATTTCTGCTGCTGCCACTCTTGCAGCTGCACAAAGGGTATCGCCTGTATTTGCGGAGATCTTCACAGCAGCGACAACATCACCTGCAGAAGCGTTCTTGACTTCTGTCTGCTTCTTACCAAGGAGTGTGTACAGTTTGCCGATCTTTTCCTCAGCACCGGTGGTGGAATTCACAACCGTCATATCGGAAGAAATCGTGCCGGAGAGTACCTTCAGGTAGGACATCTTGCCCACGAACGGGTCAGCAACGGTCTTGCAAACCAGTGCTGCCAGCGGTGCGGATGCATCGCAAGCGATCTCGATGATGTCATCGCCTGCGGTTGCCTGAGCAGCGGGAACTTCATTTGCTGCCGGGAGCAGGAGTCCCACTTCCTTGAGCAGCATATCAATACCTGCCAGTGTCTGCGCAGAAGTGCAGACAACGGGAGTGATCATACCATTATTCATACCATTGTGGATGCCGTCGATGAGTTCCTTCTGTGTGAAAGGCTCACCCTCGAAGAACTTCTCCATCAGGGCATCATCGGTTTCTGCAACTGCCTCAGAAATCGCAGCAACCAGACCCTCAAGACGGTATTCCTTCTCCGTGATCTCGCCTTCCGGAAGACCAACTTCCACTGCCTTGCCCTTGTCATCATACTTATATGCCTTCATCTCGATCAGGTTCACATAGGAAACGATCTCGCCGTTCTGCAGCACAGGAACTACAACGGGGCAGACTGTCGGACCGAACACAGTCTTCAGCTCTGTGAGAACATTGAAGAAATTAGCGTCCTTGTCGTCGATCTTGGTGATGACGAACATAGTGGACTTGTTCATTGCCTGTGCAGCGGCATATGCCTTCTTTGTGCCGACACGAACACCGGACTTCGCAGAAACCGTAATCATTACCGTATCCGCAGCGGCGATACCGGACTGCATTTCACCTGCAAAATCCAGAATACCGGGCGTATCCAGCAGATTTACCTTATTTTCATCATATGTAAAGGAAGCAAGCGTCGCAGAGATCGAACCCTTGCGCTTGATTTCCTCGGGATCATAGTCACATACAGTTGTACCATCTGCGATCTTACCCAGACGATCGGATGCGCCTGCGCAGTAGAGCAGAGCTTCAGCGAGAGAGGTTTTACCGGAACTGTGGTGACCGGCAAGTGCAATGTTTTTGATTTGGTTGGCCATGGATAATCGCTCCTTTATTTCTTGTCATTAATCTCTTGTAGGATATGGTTACTTTTACAGCATACAATACTACAGTATCTATTATAACATCCACGCCACGGTTTTGCAATGAATTACACACAATTTCTATATAATTTATATTTTTGTGGATTCGATTTTGGTGATGTTGCACAATAAATCCCCCGTCATGAGGACGGGGGATCCGATTTTTCTTATGCCTGCAGGAGTGCTGCCGCCCAGCCTTCCTTTTCGCTGACAGCGACCTTTTTAAAGCCTGCCCGTTCGAGGACATCGAGCACCTCGTCCGAACGTTCGATGATGATGCCTGACACGATCAGGTAGCCCTGTTCCTTGAGGAATTTTCCGAACAGCCCCGACATGGCGATCAGAACATCGGCAACGATATTCGCACAGATCACATCATAGCCGGTGCCGATCTTTTCGCAGAGTGCAGCATCCGAGCAGATATCGCCGCAGTAGGCGGTATAGCGATCCTCACCGATGCCATTCTTTCCAGCATTCTCCACGGCAGTACGGACGGAATTTTCCACGATATCCACTGCCACGGCATTCTTCGCACCCAGAAGTAGTGCGCCGATGGAAAGGATGCCGCTGCCGCAGCCAAGGTCAAGCACACGGTCATCGAGCTTCAGGATCCGTTCAGTCAGCTCCAGACAAAGACGTGTGGTGTGATGCTGTCCCGTACCGAAGCTGGACGCCGGGTCGATTTCGAGTACGATGCGGTCATTGCCCTCGGGCAGTTCTTCCCAGGAAGGCTTGATGAGAAGCTTTTCACCGATGGGCAGGGGCTTGAAATACTGCTTCCAGTTATTCGCCCAGTCATCCTCTGCGACATTGCCGCAGGAGATTGCCAGAGAGCCGAAGAATGCCGCATTTTCAGATGCTTTCAGCTGTTCGAGCAGAGCCTTGACACCGGAAAGCTGTTCTGCACCCTGTGCATCATCGGGAAGATAGAAGGTCACCTTCGTATCACAGTTGGCAAGCCCCATGAGATCCTCGTCGATATAATCCCATTTGCCCTCCTTGTCATCCAGAAATTCCTGGAAGGACTCCGCATCCTGAATGGAAAATCCCTTCACGCCCAGATCCGTGAGCATGGCGCAGAGTGCATCCACCGCCGGGGTCTCCGTATTAATTGTTACTTCAAACCAGTTCATTGGTATTCCTCCTTATTGTTTCGCATTTCTGCGCATTTTACGCAGTTCCTTTGCGTTTTGCTTCTGTTCTTTTTCATAGGCTTTCCGGTCATTCTGCCACTGTACATAAGCACTGCTCAGCTGCGCCGTGGTCAGCGCCGTCTGCGCCTCCTGGCTGTACAGAAGCTGATCGAGCATTCCGAAAAACGCCTGCATGTCGATCTGATTACCGCCGAATTTCGTCGTTTTCTCCGCAAGCGCCATCACAGTCGCACTCTCCGGCAGACGCAGCGTCTTTCGCATTCTGCAGAATACAGCGGACGCTGCCGCATGGGGCGGCATTGCGGCAAGCTTGCGGCGGAAGTGGTTCTCACGCAGCGCCGGCATCAGGAAATAGAGCAGCGCTGCCAGTGCACACAGACCCAGCAGCACAAAGCCCCAGATCATGACATAGTAATTTTCAGCGGTATCCGTATACAGCGATTCCTCCGATGCAACGGTCGGCTCAAAGCTCAGCCAGCCGTAGCCGGAGATATAAACCTCGGGGAAGCCGTGGGCATCCCGGATCTTCACCAGATAATTCGTCTGGAAATCGGGGAAATTCACCTCGGAACGCTCTGTCATGTTATAGCCCTGCATGTAGCGGGCTGGCAGTCCTGCCGCACGGCACAGAAGCACCATGGCAGTGGCGTATTCATAACACACGCCCCGTTTGCTCGTTATCAGGAAATCCTCGACATTCTCTCCATCCGCCTTCTGGTAGTCCATATCGTAAAGGAAGCCCGTCTGCTGGAAATACTGCTCGATCGCCTTTGCTTTTTCGTAATCGGAATCAAGTCCTGCAGTGATCTCGGCTGCCAGCGCATCAATCACATCCGACTGGAAATCCTGCGCCTTGCAGCGCTGCAGATACGCCATGGCATCCGCCTGCTCCGCATGGCACTCCGTCAGAAGTGCTGCCGCTTCGGGATCACGTTCCGCAAGAATGGCAGCCGCCTCCTGCAGGAGCGAGCTGTAGGTATCCGCATGCAGTGCACCGAGCACACTGCAGATGCGGCTGTCATGTGCATAGGTCTCGGAATAGAACGTCATGTACAGCTGCTCATAACGGGAATAACCACCGGTAATGGGCGTAAATGCGCCATGCGCCGAAACCAGTGCATTGTTGGTTTTCGAAAAGGTTTCAAAGCGTGTCGGTGCCGGCAGCATTCGTCCGCCGCTGAAATTCGGCACGATCAGCAGCATCCTGCTCTCCTGTTCGGGGAGCGTTGTGCCGATGAACGGTGTCAGTCCGTACTCTGCGGCAAAATCCGCATCTGCTGCAGCGGCATCAAGGATCGCCTGCAAAAGTGCCCGTGGCTGATAGAGCGTCAGTGAAGAAAAGTTCTCGGAAGGCAGGTCATATTCCTCGACCGTATTCCACGAATCATCCTCCAGATAAAAGGAAAAACTCTGCGTGCGCAGACGCAGCGGCTCCGGCGAATTCAGGAAATACACCGTCCGCTGGGTATTGCTCAGTGACACGCTGTTGTCCGTGCTCTCGGTAAACATGCCGATGGCGTCCATCAGGATGTCGGAAAGTGCACTATAGGACATGGCGTTCTCGATGAAGGTTCGGTCTGCCTCAACCTTCGGCTTCGGGACAACCGCCGCCAGAATACTGAATGCCAGTACATAGCAGGCAACGGACATACTCCCCTGCAGACTGTGCAGACGGCGGACATGACCGTCCTCACGAAGCTGACGACAATAGACCATCAGCAGGAAATAGGACGAAAGCAGAACAATGACCAGCAGTGCCGGCATCTGGATACCTTCCTTTGCGTACAAGCTCAAGGGAATGAGCATGATCAGGAACTGCATCACCATGCGATAGCGCACCTTGGCAAAATAATACACCGCACTGCTGAGAAATCCCAGCATCAGCAAATAAATGGCAAGTGTATACCAGATGCTGAAATCCACAACGCTCTGGGGCGTCAGGAACCAGACACCGAACGAGATCGGGTATGCTGCCATGCCCTGCGTTGTCATAAGCGAGACACCGCACAGCCCGAGGAAGAGATATGCCAGATAGACCAAAGGTCCGATAAACCGGTGCTTTGCAACAAAGTCATAGAACCGGAGCACGGCATAGCTCAGGAATACGGTAATGATGGTATACAGCCAGTTCAGACCGCTGTGGTAGTACTGCATGATGCTGGTCATGAGCAGCACGATATAGAGCTGTACGGGATCACCGCAGATTTTTTTGACAAACTGCACCGCAGGATGCTGCGCAGCTTCTTGAAGCTTCTTCCACATCACAGCCACCTCACTTCTGCACCGCTGTCATGGTGAAATCATCCGACAGCGTCCAGACCGCATGCATGGACGGAAGTGCCGTCTCCTGCAGGGACTGGGGGATCACAGCATACAGATCGCCCTGATTGCGGAAATCCGCTGCTGCCGCCGCAAGCTCCGCATCGGGATTTGCGGTATAGATCAGGTATGCGCCCGTTTTCTCTGACAGCGCACTGCGATCCAGACGGCAGCCATCATGGACAAAATCCGCCATTGCAAGCTCCACTGCTGCTGTACGGACAGCCTCTTCATTCTCGAGCACAAGGCATTTCCAGCTGCCCTCCGCTGCAAAGCGAAGGCTGCAGGCGATCCCCTGCCGCACGAGCAGCATCAGAAAACCGAGCGCCCCTTCCATGAGGGTCTCACGCATCCGCAGTGCAGGTGCCGTATCCGCTTTGGACAGATCCAGCATCACGGATGGGCGAACCGTTGCCGCCGCCTCATCCATGCGCACCATCAGACGGTTACGCTTGGCAGAAAGCTTCCAGTTAATGCGGCGAAGATTATCGCCGGGGACATAATCACGATGCACATACCCCGGCATGGACACCGCAGAAAATGCAGCGGAGGATTCCTCCTCCTCGTCATCCTGCGTCATGACCACATCACTGACAGCATGCAGCATCAGTCCGGCGTTGGTCAGGGATGGAATCTCGGGGATCACGCCCACCTTGACAGGTGCGGGCAATGTCTGCGAAAAGCTGATCAGCCCGAGATAATCCGTGACACGCACGGCAGTAAGTGCAATTTCACCGCAGCCGGCATAGGCAGCGGTCATCATATACGGAATTTCCTGTTCCTGCTGCGGCATCAGCGCTGTCTGCACAGTACGGTCGTCGTCGGACAGGAATGCAGCCTCCGGACTGCACTGCAGCCGCAGGAACGGTACCGGAAGTCTGCCGTCTGCACGGAGACGGATATTGGCCGCAAAACGCCTGCCCTTGGCAACATACGCCGGTGCGGAAAGCTGCACATGTACCTGCTTCCGGCACAGAAATGTCAGCAGAAACGACAAAAACGGTGCAATGAGCAAAAAGCTCCAGATTACCACGCCAATGTCACCGTCAAGATAGGCGGTGAACACATACGCCATGGCAAACATCATCAGAAGCGCCGCAATCAGCTTGCAAAGCGAAACGATTGCCGACAGCTTTTTCATAAACGCCTTCATTGCATCAGCGTGCTGCGGCATCCGACGGCACGGGAATGGTATCCAGCAGCTGCTGAACCAGTGCCTCGGGGCTGCCCAGACTGTTGCGTCCCTTCGGGGACAGGAGAATACGGTGTGCCAGCACCGGAATTGCCAGCGCCTTCACATCATCGGGGGTCGCAAAGCTTCTGCCGTGCACAAATGCGGACGCACGCACCGCCTTAAAGCAGGCGATACTGCCTCTCGGGCTGACGCCGAGCGTCGTCAGATCACTTTCACGAGTCGCACGGACAATCGCAAGAATGTACGACTTGACCGCATCCGAGACACGCACCTCCGTCACCTGCCGCTGCAGTTCGCATACCTGCGCAGTGGCCACGACGGGCTCTGTGATATTGGAAATGGGATTCTTCTCACCGTTGCGGTCGAGGATGGCAAATTCCTCCTGCAGGGTGGGATAGCCCATGGAGATCTTCATAAAGAAACGATCCATCTGTGCTTCGGGCAGGTGATAAGTACCATAGGTTTCCACGGGATTCTGCGTGGCAATGACCATGAAGGGCTCGGGAAGCACATGGGTCTGCCCATCCAGACTGATCTGATGCTCCTCCATGATTTCGAGCAGTGCGGACTGCACCTTGGGGGAAGCACGGTTGATCTCATCGGCTAAGAGGAAATTACAGATCGCAGCACCCTCACGGTATTCAAGCGTACCATCCGCCTGATTGACCACGGAATAACCCGTGATATCGGACGGCATGATGTCGGGGGTGAGCTGGATTCTGTTGAACACACCGCCGACGGACTTGGAAAGCGCTGCGGCAAGCTGGGTCTTTCCCACACCGGGCACGTCCTCAAGCAGGACATGACCGCCGCAGAGCATAGCGGTAACTGCCTGTAATATGGTTTCATCCTTCCCGACAATGACCTTTGCGGCACTGTCTAATATGCTTCTGACATCTTTCTGCATTGTGATCCCTCCATTATGTATGGTCTGTTTCTGTCGGCTCCGCATCGGGCGCCTGCGCCATGCATTCCCCGAGCTGCAAAAGCCGTTTAACTGCGGTGTCATACTCCCCCTCCGCAAGGAAGGGCGTTGCCTGCGCAATGGCAAGGGCAATTTCCGGCTGTGTCACAAACTGTGCACAGGTGCCGGCGGTATATACGGTATCCCGGTTGGTTTCATTATTGATGAGCACCAGAAAGCCTGAATTTTCGTTACCATGGAGCGCATGGTAATATTCCGCTGCGAATGCATCCGGTGACAGCCCGCAAAGCTCCTGCGTGATCACCACAGCAATCCGGATCCCATACTGTTCCGCAAGCGCTGCTGCGGTTTCCTCGAGTGCAGCCGTTTCTTTCAGCACGCTGCATTCATCGAAAAGATGCTGCGCTGCATCCGCATCCTGCACACGCTCCGCCGGTGGCAATGGCGGTACAGTCGGAGCCGGTATGGTTTCGGTTGGGTGCACCTGCGCCGTTTCGGATGCCGCTGTTTCTTCTGTTATGGAATCATCGGCTTTTCCGCTGCTGCATGCGGTTATACAAAAAGCGCACAGCATCGCTGTGACTGCCATCAAAATTCGCATAGGCTCTCCTTTTCTACTTCGGACAATACAAGAGGCCCCCCGCCCGTACCGGCGGCGGTCCCCCATCCGTTCATTTATTCTGCTGCATAGACAGTGTCCTGCAGAAGTGCTGTGTTCTGTGCAAAGTCCACGACCAGCACGGATTGCCCGTCCACGGTCTGACCGCTCCAGGTGCCGTCCGCCGGGATCTGGATCTGTTCGATCTCATAGCCGAGTGCAGAAGGTGCACGCAGGGAGAGGAAGTACAGCTCCCTGGTGGACATATTTGTCCCCACATGGGGCAGTGCGGAGGAGATCAGCTTCGGCACTGCTGTTGCAGCCCGTGTTTTCAGGTTGGCAAACAGCTGCGTCATGACCTCACGCTGACGGGAGGTACGCTCAAAATCGGCATTACCGACATAGCGGATACGGCTGTAGGACAGCGCCTGCTTGCCGTCGAGCACATAGGTGCCGCCGCCCTGCAGGAAATCGGAGTCCGGTGCATCCCCCATCAGCTCGTTGACCTCGCTCAGGAGAATATCATTGACTGCCTTGGCTTCGGATTCGCTCAGGGTAATTTCCACGCCGCCGAAGGCGTCGATCACGCCGGCAAATCCAACAAAGCTCACACACAGATAATCATCAATGCTGACCCCATAATTCAGCTCCAGCGTGTCCATCAGAAGCTCTGCGCCGCCAAACGAATACGCCGCATTGAGCTTTGCATTGCCATGCCCCGGAATTTCCACATAGGCATCCCGCATGAAGGAGGTCAGGTACATGGTATCCGTTCTGCTGTTGAGGGATACCAGGATCATGGAATCCGAACGCCCCTTTTCCGTCGTCACATCCCTAGCATCGGTGCCGATGAGCAGGATGCTGCGCACATAGGATTCCTCCAGCGCACCGCTTGTCACGGTTCGGTCGGCTTTCGGAAGCTTTTCCAGTCGTCCGATCAGCAAAAGCGCCACAGCGGAATAGAGCAGGAACACGCCTGCTGCCAGTGCCGCAATCCCTCGCAGCACACGTCCAAGCAAGCTCGTTTTTCTGCGTCGTTTCTTCTTCGGCGGAGGCGGCGGTGCCGCATGCCGCTGCGGTGGTCTGCCGGATTGTGCAGGGCGCTGCGGCGGACGGTTCTGATGCGGTCTGTCCGATTGCGCAGGACGCTGCGGCGGACGGCTCTGCCGGGGTCTGTCCGATTGTGCGGAACGCTGCGGCGGACGATTCTGCGGTCTGTCCGATTGCACAGGGCGCTGCGGCGGACGGTTCTGCCGGGGTCTGTCCGATTGCACAGGACGCTGCTGCGGATAGGACATATCCTCTTCTGAAAACGGCGGTGCCGTAAACTGCATCGTATCGCTGCTGTAGTTTCTGCGGGGCTGCTGCCGCTGTACCGGAGTTTTCCCCGGCTGGTGGTTCTTGGGTCTTGGTAAATCAGAGCCGCTGCTTTGGCTGCGGTTCGGAGAATCTGCCATGGATTACCTCTTTCTAAAGGCAATCACGCATAGAGAAGGTGCGTGTATTGCGTAGTCAGATTGTTCGTCAGGCGGTCTTTGTGCGGTGCTGTCTTAGCAAATACGTCGGATATTCACGGAAAGAAGCGTCAGCAATGCTGCGGCTGTCTGCAGAGCCATCAGCCATACCGGCGTCATACCGACATGGAGCAGCTCCTCGAGCAGGATCAGACCAATGCCGAGCAGGAGGAATACCGCCTGAATAATAATACCAAAGGTTGCGACACGGCGAATGAGCTTGGTGCCGATGATCAGCTGCGCCATGCTGCAGAAGGTGCCGGTGCATGCCATCGAAGCGCTCATATTCTCCTGCGAAGCCGTTTCCTCATAATATTCCTGATCCATCTTGGACGGAATGATTTTTACCATTTCCTGCGGAATATCGAACAATTCGGAAATACCGTGCAATGTGATCATCGCATCCACGCTGTGCAGCAGGATGCAGATATTGTTGCGGATGGTCTGCTGTGCCCAGTACTTGACCTGCTTATCCGCTGTCAGTTCAACGAGAAACATGGCGGACAGATTACCCGAAACGGAGAGATACACCGCTTCCTTGCCGCTGCCGAGCAGCTCTGCTTCTTTGCCTCTGGAGGGCATACCCTCGATATTGTGACTGACCATCAGCTCACGGTTGCCCAGCAGCACACGCTGGTTGTTGATCCAGCCGCACAGACCCATGGAATCCTCATAGACATAGTTCTCCACAGGATAGAGCTTCTGCTCCTTACCTGCGAGCACTTCCTTGAAAATGCTGCTGAACACGCTTCCTGCATGTCTGGAAAGACTTGCAGCTGCCAGCAGCGTCTCATCCACCTTAATGTCGGAGAACACCTTCACACCCGAAAGCTTCACAGAACCATCGGGGAACATCGCAGACGCATCCAGCATGATGGAATTGACATCATAGAAATCGTCCACACTCTGATAACCCAGCATGAGCGCACCGTTCTTCGACATGCGCTTAGTCGCCTTATACAGCGGCAGATTCACCACAAAGGTGATGGCTGCGCAGCCGCATGCGGAGGACAGCATGGAGAACAGCATCAGTCCATAGGCAGCGCTCTCCGCCTTGAGCAGGGTCATCACGACCGCCGCAAGCACTGCAAGCAGCAGGCTCAGCGGTGCCACAGGACGGCAGAAGCGGTCTGCCAGATCGGCGGAATAGGTATACTTGCGGAAATCCGCGAGGGAATCGGTATGGCGCATGGTGGCAAGAATCGGGAAATCCCCCAGCACACCACGGGTCATTGCTTCGGCACGCTGTTCATGCTCCACCACGGTCAGACCGTAGCAATCGAATTTCTTTGCTGCCAGACGCAGGTTGGTCTCCTCACGGCTGACGATCAGGAGCTTGCCGATGGAATGGAGCAGCAGCACCAATACCGCACAGGGCATGTAAAGCTGCACTGCACCCCCAGCGATCACCTCGGGGTTGAACAAAGCGGCAACGGAAGCCGCTTCGCAGCCAAGCAGAGACACCGCCGCAAGGCTGTCCGTATCTGCACGGAGCGTCAGCAGACGTCTGAGTCCGTTTTTCAGCACGGGAAAGCAGACCACGCCTGCCGCAAAGCCGAGCAAGGTCTGCAGCGTGGCAAACATGCCTGCAGAAAGATTTTCAATCCAAGTCACGGAGAACATTTCACCCACGGAAAGATAACCGCTGATGAGCAGCACCAGTGTCAGCGCCATCACACGGAAGGAAATGGCATTGCGCAGCTCGTCGATATCACTGCGGATATCGGAGACATCCTCCATCTCCATTTTGTGATTGAGCAGCTCGATGCGTCTAGCCTCCGCTTCCGCCTCTTCGGGCGTTACGCTGATGCTGATATCCAGATCCGCCGCATTCTGCAGACTGCCGGCACCAAGGTTGATGCTGGTTTTTTCTGCTCTCGGTGCGGGCGGGATATCCGCCGGCTGTACCGGTTCGGGACGTGGCTTCTGTGCCACGGAAACAATGTCGATCGTATTCAGATGGAGTGTCTCAGTACCCACTGCGGTGATATCACGCTCCGTCACCTTTTTGCGGTTGCGTGCACGCTTGGCACCGTGGATCTGGGTGTAGAGATACTCGCCGTCCGGACGTTCCTTTTCATAAGTATAGAATTCTTCCTCGGAACGTGCCCGGTTCTTGCGCTTTTTGCGTTTTTCGATTTCCCTTGCACGGGTGGAATCGCTCATGCGGCGGATCTTGGGGGTATCATTCACCACCGGCTCTGCTGCTTTCTGCTCCTGCATGGTGCGGGCATTGCCCGTGGGCAGGTTCACACGCATGGGCATCGAATCCGATTCCATTGCTGCAGACTGGATGAAGGAGACCTTGGTACGGTTCAGCTCCATCGGGGGACGGCGGCTCGCATAATGCGGCTGTGCCTTCCGCTGTGCCTCCGCCTGTGCAAAGGCGTCTTTATACTGCTGCTGTTCCATCAGTTCGGACACCGTTTCCTGTGCCTCGGCAGTCAGGGTCGGTGCAGTTTTTCCATTGGACGCCGCCGCATCTTTCTGTGTTCCGGCAGCATCGGGGGAGTATTCCTTGAGGATCTCCTCCAGCGTCATGTTTTGCTTTCCCATTGTTCTATGTACTCCTATCCTCTCTGCCGTACCACTTCATACATGAAAATTCCTGCTGCAACCGACGCATTCAGGGATGTGATCTTTCCCAGCATCGGAAGCTTGACAAGGAAATCGCACTTTTCACGGATCAGGCGGCTCATGCCGAATCCCTCTGAACCGATGACCAATGCCACGGCACCATCAAAGCTTGTCTGCGTATAGAGCGTACCGTCCATATCCGTACCATAGATCCAGACACCCGCTTTCTTGAGCTTTTCAATGGCAGCTGCAAGGTTTGAGACTCTCGCAACGGGCAGCCAGCTTGCCGCACCGGCGGAGGTCTTATGTACGGTGGGGGTCAGCATGGCACTGCGGCGCTTCGGGATAATGATCCCGTCCGCACCGGCAGTTTCCGCCGTCCGGATGATGGCCCCCAGATTATGGGGATCCTCGATCTCATCGCAGATGATGATGAACGGTGCTGTTCCCTTCTTTGCAGATACCTCCAGCAGATCTTCCACTGTCACATAGGCAGCACATGCACCGAACGCAATCACGCCCTGATGCACACCCTCGGTCATCTGAGAAAGCTTCTGGTCACTGACAGTTTTCACCACAGCGCCCTTTTCCTGTGCAAGCGTGCGGATTTCATGCAAGCCTGCGCCGCCGCTGACATATACTGTATCAATCGCCTGTCCGCTCAGCAGTGCCTCACGAACAGGATTACGTCCGATAATCATATTTTCCTTTTCGGAAATCGTCGTTTCTTTTCTCGGCATATTTCACCCTTCTTCACTTGGTATGGTGTATTTTTGCGCAACTATCCTCTGCGTCAACTTTTCCGTAAATATTATACCATGGTTACAGAAAAATTACAAGTCCTTTTCACACACTTCCTGAATTTTTTCACATTAATTTTTGGATTTGCGCAAAATTTTACCCAAGCAGCCATACAAGAAGTGCACAGACGCACCCGGACGTTGCCATTCCAAGCAAAAACTGCCGCCAGCTCCACATTCTGCCACGGGCACGCAGCGGCAGCTCCTGTGCAAAATAGGAATCCGTTTCACTCTGCGCTGCATGGAGGGGGACGTCGGTCAAGCCGGGTTTGAGGTAGAGCACTGCCCGTTCAAAATAAGCACTGTCGGGATGATTGATCTCGATGATATTTCTGCTGACGCCTTTGATCATTGTGGAAAACCGCCTTTCATCTTTGTCTTCCACCTTAGGATTGCCGGACTTTTTCAACAATATACAAGCTGTATTCAAATTTTTCCACCCTGTTTTCAACATACGTGTGGAAAAGAATGTGAACTCCACGCTTTTTTCAGCACTCATTTGTTGAAAGATCTGTTGAAACGGTGGAAAACAGGCTTGCCCACGTCAATTTCCGACGATGTTGAAAATTTCCCGACAAGTGTTTACAATTTGTAGTTACCATGATTTGGCGATCCGTTTTTCAGAATTCAGTTTTTTCGCTATTTTGTGAGATTATTCTCCACCTTATCCACCTTGCCCGAGGTCGTGCATGCCACCGTGGACATGGCGAAGAGGAGGTCAGTTGCACCGACTTCCTGCATAAACGAGATAGCGTTGCGGTCGAAATAGCGGAAATCGCACAGATAAATTGTGGAAAAAGATTCCGTCAGGAACGGCACCAGCGCATTGCCGTAGCTGTCTTTAAAAATGACCAGCACACGCTCATTGTCCGCATCGGTATCCACACGCAGGATGCAGTCATCCCGTCCGACAAAAACGGTATAGCTTGCCCCGATGCTGTTATTTTCAAAGAACAGCGAGCTTTCCCTCGGATTTGCAAACGCCGTGTTATAATAGGTGCAGGTAATGCGATCGAGATTCTGCGGTTTATAATAAGTAAAGGTATCCGGCGCATTCTGCAGTTCATTGACCTTATTGACCGCATAGAACGCCCCCACATAACCCTCCCGGACAACGGGAGTATAGGTTTCCAGCGGTGCGTACGGCACACCTGCACTGGCAGCAAACTGCTCTCCGGCATAGTACGCCGCAAGCGGCTGCCAGTGGTAATCGGTGCGGGAATAGAGATACTCCTCTGTGTGCGCTGCGATCGCTGAATAGACCGGCACCCCGATCACACCATCAAGCTGTCCCGCAATGTTGTTGTAATGGTCAAGCTGGTTGCCGTACTGCGCCGCCGCTTCCGCCGGCATGTAAAATGCCGCCGAAGTGGGCACCACCATACAGTACACATTGACCCCCTCGCCCAGTGCCGCCTTATAGCGATTGAGTGCCTGTGCATAGCGGGAACCGGTTTTATAACTGCCCGAAAAGATCTCGAGTGCCCGTGCCTGCGGCGTTCCACTGTCCACGACCATCACGCCGCCATGCATTGTCACACTGCCGGTGACCGTCTCCGTCTGCAGTGCGTGATCCGTCTGCGGCACCTCCGGAACGGGAACAATGATCGTCGTTTCGGTTGTTGTTGTGGTCGTCGTGGTAGTAGTGGTGGTGGTGGTGGTCGTCGTTGTAGTTGTTGCCGCTGTCGTTGATGTTGTGGTGGTTTCCGTCCGTGCGCAGGTTGTTTCTGTCGGCCCGGACGATGTGTCATTGCTGCCGCACCCCGTCAGCAGCATGGACGCCGCACATGCGGCAGCCAGAATTCGTTTCATATGCTTCCTCCATCATACACAGAAAAAAGCCGGTAAATTACCGACTTTTTTCATTACGTTTGTCATTCGGGATCAGGGTTACTCTGCGCCTTCTTCTCCTTCGCCGCCTTCACCCTCTTCAGCCGGATCGCCGTAGCCATCCACACCATAGAACTGCTCAGAGAATTCCATAATGGAACCTGCTGCCTGCAGCTTGGAGCCGCTGCTGATCAGGGATTCATAGCTCTCGTCTGCCATTTCGGTTGCCGGGGACTTAGTGCCATCACCCATGCGTGCAGAATAAGTACCAACATAGCGGCTGGTGTACTGATCGGTACACATACAGCCCTTTACAATGTAATCCTCAATGCAGATCGTCCAGTTGAGATCCGCACCATCGGAGATGACTCTGTTCATGGACTCCACTACCTGCTGGCAGGCAGCTTCGTTCTCTGTACCTGCAACAGAGATCAGACCGGATTCAATTCCAGCACTGGTCATACTGATCGCTCCGGTATCCCCTCTGTAGGAAAGCACGATCAGACCGCCGAAAATGCCCTCTGCATCTGCCGCACGGTCAATGCTGATGAACTTCTGTACCTCTGTCTGTGCTGCGTTATAGATCAGCTTTGCCTTGGAATTCACATCACGGACTCTGGAATTGCGGTAATAAGAAATCATATTCGGCGCAAGCACACCTGCCAGCGCACCGATGATTGCAATTACTACAATCAGTTCCACAATGGTAAAACCGCTTACACGTTTACGATTACGCATATTCAAACACCTCTCTGTCAATCAGATCGAAAAATCTTGCCACTTATTAAAAGTATACCATTTCAGCATAAAAAAGTCAACCGATTTCATGAATTTTGCACGGCGCAGGATTCACAAAATTCGAAGCCGTTTTTTAGCTGTTTTCACCATCCCAAGATCCGCTTAAAGCATAGCTGAGAAAATCCGCAAATTCAGAAGACGCTTTTTTCTCATTGTTCTGCTGCGGATAAGTTCCAAGATACGGATCATCTTTCTTTTCCTGATAGCAGGTCGCTACCACAACATCGTCTTGAATCTGAACTGCCCAGGACGCACCCCGTGCTTCCTCACAATAACGGTACAATCCTTCCTCGAACTTTTTTTCATTCGTTTCCGACGCATCGGAGGAATAAATACCATCTTCTACAATCACTTCTTCATCTAGTTCACGCAGCGTCGTCATCGCAGCACTATAAAGGCTTTTCGCCGCAGCATTCGCATTTGTGAATTTTGCTTTGCTGACATAACCGAACATAGTCGGCACCAGAATTGCTGCCAACACACCGATAATCGCAATTACCACGATGAGTTCCACGAGTGTAAAACCCTTAATATAATTTTTTCTCATAATATCCCCTCAGCATTTCCCGTTGTATTTTCGGAAGCATCCCCCGGATGCTGCAATTATATATTTTCATTATACCGCACAATTCACATTTTGTCAATAGTTAATTACGAAAATATATAAAATTTCCTTTGCAAAAATAGTTGCCATCGCAACGGATGAATGGTATAATATTAAATAGAAAGTGAAAATAGAAACACAACCAAAGGAGCCATCATGTTCAAAAGAATTTTCCGTTCCGTCTCCTCCCTGTTTCTGGCGGGTATGCTGCTTGCATGCACTGCCTGCTCAGAGGAAGAGGAGACCGGCATCGGCTTTCAGTTCACCACCGTACTTGCTGAAAATCCGGATTGTCTGGATCCGCAGTACACCCGCAGCGAAAACGCCAACATCGTGATTGCCAACATCATGGAAGGTCTGCTGCGTCTGGATGAAAACGGCGTTCCTGTGGAAGCCGGCGCTGAAAGCTTTACCGTATCCGACGACGGGCTTTATTATATGTTCAATCTGCGGGAGAACAGCTTTTGGTATCACAGCAGTATGGACGAAGAGGACGCCATCCCCGTGACGGCACAGGATTATGTCTATGCGTTCCGCCGCCTGCTCGATCCCGTCACGCAGTCACCGCATGCAACGGATTTCGCTTGTCTGAAAAATGCCGCCGCCATTATGGCGGGCAGCATGGGCACGGAGTCGCTGGGTATTTCCGCACCGGATGCGGAAACCGTCATGTTCGAGCTGGAATACACAAATGCTGAATTTCTCAGTCTCCTGACGCAGCCCTGCACCGTCCCCTGCAACGAAGCCTTTTTCCGTTCGACGAACGGCAGATACGGACTGGATATGGACACGGTGATGTGCAACGGTCCGTTCTACCTGTCAAAATGGAATTACGACGCTTACAGCGATGAAAATTTCCTTTCATTCCGCCCGAATCCGACCTATCACGATGCGGAAAGCACCGCCCCGAGCGGTCTGACCTACACCATCATGAAATCCCGCACGGCAGCGGATAAGGCGTTTGCGGAAGGAAATGCTGATATTCTCCTGACGAACAGCTATCATGCAGAATATGCGGATTCTGATGATTACACGCTGAAAAGCGAACGTGCCATCACGCTCGGGCTGATCTTCAATCCGAATTCGGAAAATGCGGTGCTGCAGCAGAAGAATTTCCGTCTGGCGCTTGCTTACGGCATCAACCGTGCTGCTTATGCACCGGTGGTCAGTACGGATCTGGAGCCTGCCTATGGCATCATTCCTCCGGCGGTCAACCTGCTGGGCAGTCCGTACCGTGAACAATATGCGGACGAGCCGCTTGCACTTCCCTATGATCCGGAGCAGTCAGCGGCATTGTTCGGGCAGGTCATGGATGATCTGCAGATGAATTCACTCAACAGTATCCGCATCATGGTATCGAATGAGATCACGGACACCGACGCACTGCTGACCATCTGTCAGGAATGGCAGACACTGTTCGGACAGTATATCGGCATCGAGACCGTTACGCCGACCGAATACGAAAGCCGCCTTGCATCGGGCGATTATACCATTGCGCTCTACGGCATCCATGCTGACCGCAGCAGCTGCTATGAGGTACTGCGGCAGTTTGTGGAACAGAAAAAGCTGCTGGGCTTTGAAAGCGCCGGCTTCACCGGCATCATGGCACAGCTTGCCAGCACAAGCCGCCTTGCAGACGCTGTGCCGCTCTATGGCGCGGCAGAGCAGGCAATTCTGGAGACAAACACCTTCATTCCGCTGTTCTACAAGAACTCCTACCTGGTCTGTACAGCGGGCAATGAGGACATTGCGTTTGACGCATTTGCAGGCGTGGCGGATTTCCGGCATGCGAAACATTTCAGTGATTAACAGAAAGCAGCCCCCATATTTTTATGGGGGCTGCTTTTTTACGATTTCAGCACGATCCTGTCGTCCGCTTCCACGGTCAGCAGACTACGCTGCGCTGCACACGCAATGCCTGCGTTCACTGCCTGCTCGATCACGCCGCCGCTTCGGGTATAACCGAACAGTTTTGCAGTCTCACGGATCAGATCGGCTCTCGCCGCACTGATCTGGCTGCGCAGAACGCACATGACGCCCGCTGCAATCTCTTCGGCACAGATCTCCTCCATACTGCGTTTTTCACCGTCCGCAGCCGGAATACGGCAGCTTTCATATGCCGCCGGTTCCTGATCATCACGCCAGAAGAACTGCGCACCGTTCGATTCGGTGATCTTCACACCAGCCTTAGCGACCGCTTCATCAAAAATGCGCTCGGTACGGCTGCCGCTTCGGGTGATACCCCACACCGCAATGACCTTCTTCAGCACAAGATGACGGCTCACAGGGGCCTCCCGCAGTACGATCTTCTTGATGCAGCTGACGATCATCGGCATTGCGGCTTCCGCCTGGAATTCCTCCGGTTCGCCCATCTGCGGCAAATGGCAGGGTACATAGGGCTCACAGCATTCTGTCACGGAAGGTACTTCCTCTTTCTCGAAGGAAAAACTGCTGTAATCCTGAGGCTTCTGCACGGACTCTGCAGGCTTGCGCTCCTCGGGCGCCCTGCGGTAATCCGCAAGCGCCTGCTCTGCTGCATCCTTAATATGCCCGATCAGACGTTCCTTGTTGTCAAGCCATTCCAGAATATGCACATGGTAAAGATTCCAGCCAAGTCCACGCAGCACGGAAGGCTGCAGGATGTTTCTGTCCCTCGCTGTTGTCGTATCCTTCATGCTGCCGCTGTCGCAGAGCAGACCGAGCAGGTATTCCTGCGGTGCGTCGGGATTGACGATCGCAGCGTCAATTTTGTAGCCGGAGCAGCCGATGCCGCATTTGACATCGAACCCGCATTTGTGCAGCTCCTGCGCCAGTGCTTCGGCAAAGACATCGGACTGCACCGTACCGTTTGCCGCATTGACCGCCAATGCGGATTTTCCCCTTGCGGCAAATTCCAGGAACGCACGCAGCTGTGCCACACCGTCGGAACGGGTGCGTGACAGGTCGATCTGTTCGGGACGGATGACGGAAAATACCATCATGCCCTTGCGTGCACGGGACACGGCAACATTCAGTCTGCGCCAGCCGCCGTCACGGTTGAGCGGTCCGAAATTCATGGAAACCTTACCGTTCTTGTCGGGGCCATAACCCACGCTGAACAGGATCACATCACGCTCATCGCCCTGTACATTTTCGAGGTTCTTGACAAATATCGGCTCGTACATGGCATTGGCGATCTCCTCCAGCTCCGGATCCCTGATGTATTCCTCCGCGAGCAGATCATCGATCAGATTCTGCTGCACCACGCTGAATGTCACCACGCCGATGCTCTCTTGACGGAGCTTCTCATCCCTCAGACGGCGAACGATCTCTGCAACTACGGCATTTGCCTCTGCAGGATTCTGTTTGGTCTTGCCCTTATCGTAATAGCCGTCCACATGCACCCACTTCACCTCGGATACCTGATCCGCAGGGGACGGGAAGGTCAGGAGCTTATTCTCATAGAACCGGGCGTTGCTGAAGGCGATCAGGCTCTCATGACGGGAGCGGTAATGCCAGAGCAGATGTTTCTGCGGCATGGACAGTGCCAGGCAATCATCCAGCACACTCTCCAGATCTTCCTTCTCATAATTTTCCTCATCGACCTGATTGGAAGTAAAGAAGCTGGTCGGCGGAAGCTGACGGGGATCACCCACAACGATCACATTCTCGCCCCTTGCGATGGCACCGACTGCTTCACTGGTCGGAAGCTGGGACGCCTCGTCGAAGATGACAAGATCAAATTTCGGAAATGCCGGATCAATGTACTGCGCCACGGAGATCGGACTCATAAGCATGCACGGACACATGCGGCGCAGCAGATTGGGGATGCTGTCAAAGAGTTTGCGGATCGGCAGCATTCTGCCGCCGCTGCGGATGGCTCTCTGCAGAATGGCGATCTCTGAAGAAGCCGCACCGCCCGTACCGACTACGGGTACCTTCGCAGAAAGTCTTGCCACAAGCTCCTGAATTGTCAGGCGTGCAAACTGTTCCGTTGTCTCACGATATTTGTCCACCTGTGCTTCGAACTGCGCTTCCTGGAACGAAGTCAGGGACGGATGCCTGCGGAAGACATCAGCGATCACCGCACGACATGTCTCACATTCCAGTGCAGGCACCAGATCCTCCTCATACAGCGTGCCGTTCCTGTAAGCATCCAGAAGCTTCGAAAGCCCAAGCTCCTTGAGCGTATCCATCGCATTCTGCAGAACGGTACGTTCACGCAGTAGTGCAATATCACGGCACCAGCCCTCCGCTGTCTCACAAAGCAGCGCAAACCAGTCCGCATCTCCGAGCAGCCGTGCCGTATCCACAGCATATTCTGTTTGCAGCTGCTGCAGCAGGGCAGTCAGTTCCGAAGCGCCTGCGCAGCGCTGGGCAATTTCCTCTCGCAGTGCAGAATCATCCGCCATAGAACGGAGTGCTTTACAGATCTCTGCCGACTGCGGCAGTTTCTGTGCCAGATCGCAGAGCCGCACAGAATTTCCATAGCACCCGGAAAGTGCTGCAAAATCGGTATCCACACCGTTCCAGCTGCTGCCGAATACATCCGTCAATGCCCCATCCGCAGTGCTGATGGTCTGCTTGCGCAATGCATACCGCTCAAGTGTATCACAAATGGAAAGATAGTTTTCTGCCGTGACTGCAGCAGGCGTTTTGGCATGCAGTGCCAATTCCTTGAGAAGGCGCTTTCTGCCGAAGAATTTCGGGAGGAACCACTTCTGTTCATTGCGTTTCCAGTCAAGCTTTGCAGCGGCTGCGTCCACGCTGAACACCGAATTTTCATATTCGGACGAAAGCTTTTCATGCAGTCCGGCATACTGTGTGCCATCTCGGAGCAGCTGCGAAAGCTGTGCATCCTTCTGTCTTGCACCTTCGCAGAACATGCCGCCGAGATAATCACCGTGCCGCACAGAATACAGCAGCTCCGTCAATGCAGCATAGTCTTCATAGCGCATTTCAGGCGAAAGGTGCAGCTGACTGCAAAGTGTCTGCCATTGTGCACGTTCCGTTTCCGCAAGTTTCTTCAAATGGTGCGCATGCTGCTCAAATGCATCACGGATCTCCATGGAATAATCCGTGCGGCAGTAATCCCGCAGCGATGACGCCAGATAACCGCCGCATTCCTTACCCGCAGTTGCCGTTTTCGCAGCGGCATCCAGATATGCGGCATAGGCATCGGGGGTGCATGCTGCAGCAAAATCCGCATCAAAGCCGATGGTTCCCTTGTATTTCAGATTGGTGTCATAGCGGACGATCGCATCATACATGGACATGCCGATCGGCTGCATGCCGTGCAGCTGTTCCATGACGGCATTGAGTGCTTCACGCTGTACCTTGAGGGATTCCGCTGTTTTCTCATACTCCTCGGGGGATTTGATATGTCCCACTTCAAGCGTGCGGGCAAGCTGTCCGAGGACTGCTTTTTTCTGTGATTTGTTCGAATGCAGCTCCAGACAGAACGGATCAAGTCCGATGGCTGCCAGACGTTTCTGCACCACGGAAAGTGCCGCCATTTTCTCAGCCACAAAGAGCACGGATTTCCCCTGATAGAGCGCATTGGCGATCATATTGGTAATGGTCTGGGATTTACCCGTTCCGGGCGGGCCGTGCAGCACGAAGCTCTCTCCCTTGGAAGCGGCATAGATCGCCGCAAGCTGAGAGGAATCGGCACTCGTGGGGACTGCCATATCCGCAGGAGCGATCCTGCTGTCAAGCTCCGCTGCGGTCGCTTCGATCTGCTGCGGTGTCCAGGTCAGTTTTCCTTCGATCAGAGAGGAGACCACCTTGTTGCGCTGCAGCTCCTCACTGCGGTTGCGGATATCGTTCCACATGATGAACTGGCTGAACGAAAATTGTCCAAGGAAAGCATATTCTACAATATCCCAGCCCTTGCGGGACATGACCGCTTTGCGAACGGTATTGTAAACAAGGGGCAGATCAATGCCGCTCTCATCCATCGGCAGCGGCTGCAGACCGCTGATGCGGATGCCGAAAAACTGGCGCAGCATCTCAAGCAGGGTGATATTCATCTGCGTTTCCTCGCCACGGATACGCAGCGTGTAGGAACGATTCTGCACCTTGCGGATCAGATCCACCGGCACCAGCACCAACGGCGCATAACGGGGACGTTCACTCTGATCGGTCTCATACCATCTGAGGAAGCCAAGCGCAAGGTAGAGTGTATTGGCACCGTTTTCCTCCAGACTCACCTTTGCCTGACGATGCAGCTTTTTCAGGCTCTTTTCCAGCTCTGCGGCACTGAGAAACGTACGCAGACGCTTGTTGCGGAATTCTGCCTCGGCAATGGTCGTGATCAGATCCCTGTCATTCTCAATCTCATACATCTTGCTGCTGCCAAGCGTAAGTGTAATATCCTGCGGAACCGGCAGGATCCCGAAATCGGTGCCCTTTGCCATATCGTCCTCGATTTTTGCCATATCCGCCGTCATGAACTGGACATTCGAGGAACTGGGGCGGAAATTCAGCAGACTGTTGCGCAGGCTCAGATCCAGAAGCTTGCGCTCCCAGATCCCCTGACGGGTAATTACCTGTGCCTCCGCTTCGGCGCCATGGAGCTGCAGATCCAGTTCTCTGGGGGCTGCGGTGATCTCCCGGCTGCTGCGTTCTCCGAAATCAGCCGCTTCGAAGATACCATCCGACGCAACCCGGGTCGGCATGGGACGGATGCCGCTGCAGCGGCAGCGCAGAATATCGAGTGCCAGATCAAATTGTGACGGATCCTCCAGATGTGCAGCTGCATGCTGCTCTGTGCGGTCAAAATCACAGGTCTTGCCGGCGGTCACATCCGTACATTCCACAAGGCACAGGCTGTCGATGCCGGCAGCAATGCGCTTTGTGAGAGCGGTCACATCATCCTCAACACACTCGGGGAAGGTCTCCTCCTCCAGCCAGCAGCCGGCAAACGCATGTCCTTTGATGAAAACAATCAGCGGACGCAGATGCACCGCCTCCAGACATGCCGCATAAAGCACAGCGAGATCCAGACAGGTACCGCATTTCTGTTCCAGCACCGCATGGGGAAGACGGATGCGCTGTCCCGCTGTCTCGTAGCTTGCGGGCGGCATGGTATACGCAATATTCTCCGCCTGCAGCGCAGCATAAATCGCCGCCGCCTGTTTCTTTACGATATTGGGGTTGCGGCTCTGATACCCCGTAAAGGACGGATCCCCCGTCCATTTCTGCAGATACTGTGCCGCCTTTCCGACAAGCTCGGTCACCTTCGGATGATTCGGCGTCACAAATGCTGCCGTCATTTCCGGCAGCCGCAGGATCCCCTGCCACTGGTCGGCAGCCAGCAGTTCCACGGCATACTCCTCCCGGCAGACGCATTCCGCACCGCACAGCACTTCCAGATGCAGGAGCGCTGCCACTTTCTCCGTCAGGCTGTAGAGATATTCGGGGGAAACTGCAATTTTCACAGGCGCAATCTCCAGCGGCATGTCCGGCAGGAGCTGTTCCAATTTTGCTTCAAAAGGATGGGCGAATTCCGGTTCGGCAGTCAGCTTCACCGTGAGCTGCGACAGCGGCAGATCGGTTAAATTCGTCAGACGCAGGCTGCGGATAACGGGAACGTAATTCTGCTGCATGGCAAAACTGATGCTGGGGGTCAGCTGCACTTCGGCTTGGATCTTCGGTTCCATGATCTTCACTTCTTTCATACAATATATAGGGATACGCTTTTCCTCATTATAGCACAAAAAAACCGCCGTGGCAACAAAAAACAAAAAGATTCTGCATTTTTCTCTTTAAACTGCGCAGTTTCGCCATTCCGGATACATCTCCAAAAAATATCTAAAAAAACTGAATTTCCCTCTTGATTTTTTGGTGAAAATATAGTATAATATAAACACAGCAAAAAACACAGCCCTCGAGGCAGATAGGAGTCAAATATGGAAGAAATGAATTTCAATCCCGAGATCTTTACCTTAACAGACGAAGAGGGCAACGAGCATGAATTCGAATTGATGGATGTCATGGAAGTTGACGGCAATACATACTACGCCCTCGTTCCTTATTCCGAGGATCCCGAGGCTGCACTGGAAGAGGACACTGAGCTTGTGATCCTGAAGGCTGGCGCAGACGAGGATGGCGTGGACTTCCTGACCACAATTGACAATGACGAGGAATACGACCGCATCGGCAACATCTTCATCGACCGCATCTCCGAGATGCTTGAGGAAGCATGCGAGGACGAGGAGTAATCCCACCCACCACACTGTGAAATATTCTGCCTTGTTCGGGTAATTATAGTTTTTATAATCCAACACTTAAATTAAGGGAATTTAGCTCTGGATGTGAAGTGCAGACCTCCCGACCTGCAGCAAAGGGTGCTTGGCATACCTCCTGCGGATCCCGGATGAAGGGAGCGTGCAGCATACAGGCGGATACCCACCTGGCGAAAGCTTGGTTTTATTTCGCTATATGACGGCAAGGCGGTTTATTTTATAAAAAGCAACAGCATCGGTGCACAGCGCCGATGCTGTTTTGTGTATCCCTGCAGTCTGTCAAAAAAGTCCCGTGCAGCCAGTGCGCTTTACGGCGCACGGCTGGACTAGTTTTTTATTCTTAGTTGCGCCTTCGGCGCATGTAGGGGGCTTCGCCCCCTACAGCCCCCAGTATATAACCGAAAAGTCCTCCCCTTTGGGGAGGGGATCATGGGCACCCGTAGGACGTGTTAGCTGTGGGGCAAATTTAAGTGAAAGTATACTTTTTTCGACAAGCTGAAACTCCCATTCCATCCGGAATGGGAGTTGATTTGAATTATACAGGCAGTGTATCAATCAGCTTGACGATAAACTTCATAATGTTCAGGGAGTCATTGGGGTCTGCCTCGCCGCTGCCGTCAACGTCCGCATTGATTTTTCCCTGCTCGGAAAGGGAACCGCCGCCAAGCAGATTCTTGTTCAGGACGATAATGTCCAGAACATCTACCTCACCATCGCAGTTCGCATCACCATAGATGTTCTCAGTATCCGACGGTTCCGTAGTGGGTTCCGTGGTGGGTTCCGTGGTCGGATCCGTTGCAGGCTGGGAGCCATCCGGCTCAATACCGCCGATCAGGGTGTCATCTGTGTAAACACAGATGTAATCGGTGCGCACTTCATTGCCAGTGCCGGAGAAGGCAGAGTCGTTGTCAAACATCGTCAGCCCCTGATAGCTCCAGTCATTGTCCGGCGTCCATTTGTCGCCATAATAGGTACCCATCCAGAACTGGTACTTCTTTGCGGAGTTTGCGAAATTGTAACCGTCATAGGTCACTTCAAAGTAATAAACATTGTCCATCTTGTCGTACTTGTACGGGCCGCTGACCACACCGTCAGCCGGTGCTGCCTCAGTTGCCGCCTGGTCATACAGTTCGCCGCAGGTCAGTCCCATGGGATTGGACATCTCGGAACCGTCAAAATAGTAACGGATGGAGATGTTGTCAAGCTTTGTGGTCGCAGTGGTCTTGACCATCAGGGAGACCTTGGTCACGCCTGCACCAGCGTCCTTCGGATCATCGATGCCGCATGCCTCCACCCAATAGCTTGTGCCGCCGTTCTCATCGCCGCCATATTCCGGCTCCGGCGGGAAATCAGGCGTCACTTCCATGTCCTCTGTGCCGTAGAATGCATAGATGCCGGCTGCTGCGCCAACGAATGCCGCATTGTAGTCGATGGTAACTTCGTTGTAAACCCAGTCAGCGGTGGTGTCGCTGTGCTGGTCGGACCCGTCCGGACCGCCGACCAGTGCGCCGTAGAGGACATAGCGATGTTCGTCCGGATCTTCGCACTTAGTCAGACCCGATGCCGCACGATGATGCGGGAATTTTGCAGAATTATCGCTGTAGCCGACCACATAGCAGCGGTCAAGGGGATTATCACCGAGGAGATAATCCATCTGACTCTTTGCCCAGTCACTGTATTCACCGGGCTTTCCGTTGTTGTTGTACTTATCATAGACATAGGCGATCAGCTGCATTGCGGTGTTATATCTTGCACTGCCCCACGTACTCAGGAATGCGTAGCCGCCGGGGGATTCCAGTGCCTGCCATGTGGGAAAGCACTTTTCTACTTCATCCCAGAAGTTATCAAAAACATACTGGTTCTTGCCCTGTGCAGCTCTTACCATATCCACAAGTCCAAGCTCCGGATAGGTCTGGTTGATGATACCCCACAGGGAATTCGCACCGCTCCACATATCGTTCCAACAGTAGCACCAGCCGGAGGGAGCATAATAGTCCACATAAGGCGCCGCCTGTTCCAGATAGGACTTATCTTCTGTGCAGAGGAACAGCCATGCTGCAGTCCAGCAGTAGTCGTCCTCCCACTTGTTGGACTTGTAGTACTGCTTCGGACCATCCGCATTGTCACTCAGTTCCTTGGGATTGTCATTGGCAAAATCCCAGAGTGCCAATGCATAGTCAAGGGACTTTTCCGCATACTCCGGATCGGTATCCTTGAAGTTCATATAGTTGATCGCCAGAGAACCTGCCGCAGATACAACATAGTCCGTCTGAGGCTTGTCGGCAGTCAGGAAGAATGCCGGTCTTGCCATCTCATCCACTTCGGGGGAATTCCAGTACTGGTGGTCGATATCGCCGTCACCGACCTGATAGCAGTGTGCGATCACAGTACCGCTGTCGTCACGGAAGGTACACTTCATCAGATAGTCATTGAAATACCGCAGGATCGTTTCAATATGTTCGTCCTGTCCGGTTTTTACATAGGAATCACGGAACTCATAGTAGCCCCAGCCAAGCGCTGCAGCGGAGTAGTTCTCCGGCATACCGAATTTCACATGGTCACCGGCATCATGCATACCGCCTGCGACGTCGATATAGCCATCACCATCCGGGTCCAGTACATCCTTATGCTGATCCAGAAATGCCTGTGAGAGATTTGTACCGACGTTTTTTTCATCAATCGGCTGCATGGGCACCTGCGCATCATAGGTATGGCAGTCCCCTCTCCAGACATAGCGGGTGTTCTCATCAACCCCCGTACCGCACATATTCGCATCGTAGAAATACATGGAATACTGCAGAAGCTTTGCGTAGTCATAGCTTTCCGCTGCGGATGTTTCCAGCTGTACCGGCTTTGCGATTTTGGCAGGTATAAGAACCGCCGACATCTGCGCTGTGAACGCAGTTGCCATCAGCACCGCAATGCCGCAGTTTGCCGCACGGCGGATACGCTCGGTCATGGTCATTTTCATAGAAATCCTTCCTCCTCATCGTTCA
Organism: Oscillospiraceae bacterium; assembly: GCA_045544635.1. Taxonomy (GTDB): domain Bacteria; phylum Bacillota; class Clostridia; order Oscillospirales; family Ruminococcaceae; genus UBA3855. The sequence continues at coordinate 42,981 of JAZPZJ010000093.1, read as the reverse complement.
TTGAAAATTCACGAATTACTTGTAGTTTTATTATAGAACATTTTTACAGGATTGTCAATCATTTTTAATAGAATTTATTGCTTTTTTGTCTGGATTTTATTGATTTTTTTCTTCTTTTTCACTGCAAACCCAAAATCTCCGCATTTTCTACCCAGCGCAAAGTACTCGCCATGCGCATAGGCAAGCAGGCCTGCCTGCTGGAGATTGAGCTTTCCCTTGCTGTCGAGGAAGCGTTCTTCCACCTGCACCGCAACGATTTCCGCCAGAAACATGCTGTGGGAACCAAGCGGTTTCTCCTCTGTGACACGGCATTCCAGACTCACAGGACAATCCGCCAGCACGGGTGCCGCAACCACGGAACCCTCGCAGAGCGAAAGCTTGCATTTCTGGATCTTATTCTCCTTGGCACCGCTCTTCATGCCGCAGTAATCCGTGATTTTCGCCATTGCCGAGGTTGGCAGATTGATCACGAACTCACCGCTTTCCCGGATCATTCCATAGGAATGCCTTGACGGGCGCACAGAAATATAGGTCATTGCCGGGTGTGTGCAGACGATCCCCGTCCATGCGATGGTCAGCACGTTCGGCTGTTCCATCGTACCGCAGGTCACAAGTGCCGGCGGTACGGGTCCAAGCAGTGCACTTCCCTTCCAGATCACTTTACTCATGTCAGATCCCTCCGATACATATTATAATGGGCAGGCTTACGGATCACATCCGGTATATTCCCGCCGCTGCATCCATTCTGTTTTATTGTAGCACATTTTGTCGGAAATTGCAAATTGTTCAGAGCGTAATGGAACGCATAAAATTTTACCCGATTTCAACCTTTTGTAATACTTTCGGTAAAATATCAAATTTTTTTTAAAAAAAGAGTTGATTTTATGTTAGAAATGTGTTATGATAAGAATAGAGTATATTTGAATAGGAGGATTGCTATGCAGTTTTTTCTGATCCGCGAATCCAAGGGCAACGCGGTGCATGCAACGGATAACAATAAAAGAACCGGCTGCGGCATCAATCTTCAACGACCTGACAGTGCGGCAAAATACAGCGTCGGCGGAACCGTCGATGATGCATTCGGCCTGATGACAGAGGTAACTTGCGAAAAGTGCCAGACCGTGTTTACCAAGAGAATTCTGAAAGCAGACCGTAAAGAAATGAATCGTATGCTGAAAGAAGAGAAAAAGCGTACGAAGACTATGGGTGAAGATCCGAATATGGTATCCCTCGCCGAGGTACAGCAGGAGCGTCAGAAGCAGGAATTGCGTGACAAACGCAACGCTGCGATCGCTGAACGCCGTGCCGCTGAGGAGGCTGCCAGAGCCGAAGAAGAGGCAAAGGCTGCAAGAGAAGCCGAAGAGGCTGCTGCAACGCCGCCCCTGGCTGAGATCCATGGTGTGGACGATGCACCCGTTCCTGAATTTGAACAGTATGTACCCCCGGTGAAGAAGCCCGCTGCTCCCGCAGCTGCACCGCCCCCGACGCAGACATCCTTCGGCGGCTTTGCACTCGACGGAGATCTGGCGCAGTTCGCACTGCCCAAGACCGCAGTGGATCCGACTGCCGCTGCCTTTGCTGCAAATGAGGGCAAGAACCCGAACATCCTTGCACAGCAGCAGGAAGCCGCAAAGGCAGAAATGCCGCAGGAACCTGTGTCTGCACCGGTACTCGATGATCCGGATGATATCATGGCACAGTTCGCAATGCCGCAGGCTGCACCTGCTCCGGCACCCGTCGAGGAAGCACCTGCTGTTGAGACACTCGATGACATCATGGCACAGTTTGGTATCTCCGCTCCTGCAGCTGAGGAAGAGGCTGCTGAAGAAGCACCTGCACCCGTTGCTGAGGATACACCTGCAGCACCTGTACTGGAGGATATGGACGATATCATGGCACAGTTTGCAATGCCGCAGACTGCACCGGAAGCAGCTCCCGTCCCCGAGGAAACGGACGATATCATGGCACAGTTCAGCATTCCGGACGCTGTAGCAGAACCCGCAGCAGCACCGGAGACAAAAAGCCCCGAATTTGATATCGTTGAGACCACTGCTGAATTTGAAGAAGAAATGCTGGCAGGCAATGCCGAGAGCCACGCATTCATGGAATTCGATGAGATCGCAAACCGCATGTTCGGCGATTCTTCCGTGGAGGAAACTCCTGCATCTGCAGTTGTTGCCGAGGTTGTAGAGGATGATGATCCGTTTGCAGCTGTGATGAATATGGCAGCAGCACCTGCTGAAGAGATCGAGGACGTAGAAGTCATTCCGGTTTCCGAGCCTGAAATCCCCGTAATTACGCCCGAGCAGATCACTGTTCCGGATCTGGAAGAACTTGCAGCGGCTGCAGAACCGGAAATCCCTGTGATCGCTCCCGAAAATATTACAGTTCCGGATCTGACTGCAGAACCGGAGATCCCTGTAATCGAACCCGAAAACATCACCGTTCCCGATCTGGAGGAACTGATTCCCGAAGTTCCGGCATACACTGCTCCGGCTGTTGAGGAACTGCCCGAGGCGATCGAAGAGGTTACGGTTCCCGAGGTTCCGGCGTTCACTGCTCCGGCTGTTGAGGAACTGCCCGAGGCAATCGAAGAGGTTACAGTTCCCGAGGTTCCGGCGTTCACTGCGCCCGTTCCGGAAACACCTGCACCCCAGCCGATTCCTGCTGCACCCATGCCCACCATGCAGCCGCAGTATGCACAAGCTCCGATGCAGGGCATGCCGCAGAACGTACAGCAGGTTCCGCAGTTTATGGGATACGATGCAAACGGTCAGCCCGTTTATGGCTTCATGCAGCAGGTAATGCCGCAGTTCATGGGTTATGACGCAAATGGTCAGCCCGTATATGCGCAGGTTGCTCCGCAGCCCTATGCGCAGCAGGTTCCGCCCATGCAGCAGGCACCGGTAATGCCCCAGCCTGCACCCGTAGCACCGCCGCCTGCACCCTTAGCACCCCAGCCTGCACCCGTAGCACCGCAGCCTGCACCTGTTGCTCCGCAGCCCGCACCGGCTCCGGTTCAGGAAGCTGCCCCCGTACAGGAAGCACCGCCTGCACCGAAGAAGAAAGCACCGCTCATTTCTCCGATGACCGCAGAGGTACCTACCATGGGAACCTACGCTCTGCCCGAGGATACCGAGCATCCGACTGTCGAGCCGATGACCTACGGCAAGAAGAGAAAGTCCCAAGGCGTTCGTGTTTCCAAGATCGAAACCAACCCCGATATGCCTGATTACATCCGTTCCGCTGTTTCCAAGTCCGCTGCGCCGCAGGGTAATATCTTCGACCAGCAGGATGGCAACGTTGCAATCGTTGACAGCGTAGAAGATATTCTCTCCATGATGGGCGAGGATACTTCCAAGTACAAGAAGAAGGAAGAGCCGAAGGTTGAGCTGCAGTACCGTGAGTACAAGCCGAAAGCAAAGAAGGAAGCCGCTCCGAAGCAGGCTGCCGAAGAAAAGCCTGCTGAGCCTGCTCGTCCTCTGACCAAGGAAGAACTCAAGCGTCAGAAGCGTGAAGAAAAGATCAATGCGAAATTCAAGAAGGATCTTGCAAAGAGAGGCTTCTGATCCATTCCCGATGAACAACATACCGTAGGGAGTCCCACGCCATACGGCGTGGGACTCTTTGCAGCATTATCAAATCCCAAAGGAGTATACCATGACTGAAAACGAAAGAATTGCAATCGTGGCGTCCGTCCGCAGCCGGCTCACCGGCGACCTGACCAAGGATATGGTCATGATCGAAGCGGAAGTCAGCCGTTACGCACAGCAGGAGGATGGCGCTGCCATCGCAAAGGAACTGACCGATCTCGCTATGAGCCTGATGCCCCAGCAGCATCTGGACTTCATGAAGCAGAAGCTTTACATCGGTGAACGCCGTCTGGATGCCGTGTACGGCGAAGCCGCTGCACTGATGCAGCAGAGGCAGTACGACAAGGCGATCGTGCTGACCACACAGATCTATGACAAGATCCGCACAGAATTTATGGAAACAGAGGATGCGAGAATCTTCAGTTTCCGTAATCTGCTCGAATCCAATCTCTACTATGTGATGTATCACCCGACCAAGCGTCTGGAAAAGGCACCGTTCGATTTCGTCAGATTCCTGATGGCGCACGCCTTCAATCTGGTGGAAATGCGTCGTCCGTCCGAGGCGATCCCGGTGCTGGAAGAAGCGATCCGCTTCAATCCGGTCTGCCCCGATCCCCGTTTCGAACTGGCAGAGATCTACAAGCTGATGCATGAACACGAAAAGCTGCTGACCGTCATCCGTGAGACGCTGCCGGTCTGCGCATCACCCCATGCAATTGCACGCTGCTATGCAAATCTGGGCTACTACTGCGTGGATGTGAAGGAATTCGAAAAGGCGATCTGCTTCTATTTCGAGAGCCTGATCTATTCCCACACACAGACAGTCCGTATGGAACTGACACATGTTGCACAGATGATGGGCAAGAAGATCCATCCCCCCAAGCGAGAAGAAGTCCTGCAGGCATTTGCTTCACTGGAGATCCCGAATGGTCCCAGCCAGAACGTACTGGGTGTTGCAGCAGCACTGGGCGAACAGGCAATGGAGAAGGAAGAATGGGAAAATGCATGCTTCTATCTGCGTGTATTCGCCGATCTGACCAATGACGAAGAAGCAAAGAAGCTCTTTGCCGATTGTCAGGAAAAGGCAAAGGCACAGAAAACCGCCGAATAACAGCATCAATTGAGCGATCAGCTCTGAGAAAGGAAGGTCATTTCTATGGTAACAACCAACATCATGCAGGAGACTGCCTGCCGTAAGATCGTGGAGCAGAGCGGCTGCTTCAGTCTGCTGGAATTCAGCAAGGATATCTCCGTTAACCACCAGACTGCCGCAAGCGAATATTTCGCATCAAAAATGGGCGTGCATAAGCGCCAGGTGGTTGCGAATCTGAACGGCAACGGCATCATCGTACAGGCAGGTGCTATGCAGTGGACTGCCGGCAATGTGGACGCTGCAACCAATGTAAAGGGTGCCGGCGACTTTGCGAAGAAGCTCATCGGCAGCAAGGTCACGGGCGAAGCGGCTGTGAAGCCCAGATACCATGGCTACGGCACGATCGTACTGGAGCCGACCTACAAGTATGTTCTGTTCGAGGATGTGTCAAAATGGGGCGGCATGGTGATTGAGGATTCCCTGTTCTACGCATGCGAGGACACCGTCAATACCAAAGTCGTGATGCGCAGCACACTGTCCTCTGCAGCAATGGGCGGCGAGGGTCTGTTCAATGCCTGCCTGACGGGCACGGGCATTGCGGTACTGGAAAGCCCCGTACCGAGGGATGAGCTGATCGTGATGGAACTGACGGATGCAAATGATGTCGTAAAGATCGACGGCAATATGGCGATCGCATGGAGCGAATCCCTGAAATTCACAGTGGAGCGCACCACCAAGACACTGCTTGGATCCGCTGCTTCCGGCGAGGGTCTGGTCAATGTCTTCCGTGGCAAGGGAAAGATCCTGATGGCACCGGTAAAATAACAAATACCCCCTCTGTTTCTGACGAAACAGAGGGGTCAGCTTGTCGAAAAGTATAATTTCACTTAAATTTGCCGCACCCTACCCCGCCCTCCTGCGGAGCGCTTTTTGGCTATACACTGGGGGTTGTAGGGGGAGAAGCCCCCTACATGCGCCGAAGGAGCAACTAAGAATAAAAAACTAGTCCAGCCGTGCGCCGTAAGGCGCGCTGGCTGAACGGGACTTTTTGACAGCCAAACCCCTCTGTTTCTGACGAAACAGAGGGGTTTGGTTTATTCTTCTCCCGCAGTCTCCGTGGTTTCCTCGGCCACTGCTTCTGTTTCCGGTTCCTGCGGCACCGTGGGCTTAGTAAGTGCCTCCGGTTCCTGTTCGTCCAGGAAATACGCCGCCGTATCCGAAAGCGTCAGTGCCGCCTCGGAATTATATATCGCCACCATCGCTTCCGATCCGGTATACTGTTCGGAATACGCACCGTCCTCACCGATCAGATAATCCCCGTACCACAGCCCGAAAAAACTCCAGATACAGTTGTCACGGAACATCGCATTCATCGAGGGCACACTGCTTGTCTCACTCAGCGCCAGCATCTTTTCACCGCCCGTCATTCTCGACAGCAGCACAAACTGTTCGTAACGGCTGCCGTAATCCGTTCCTTCGGGCAGGTAAATATCCAAAGACGCAATGTCATACAGATCCGCATCCATCAGATAATGTTCGCTCTGTCCATTCCAGATCCAGATCAGATTGTGCAGCTCGTGGTACTGCGTCAGACGCTCATACAGCAGCTCCCAGAGCCACCGGTAAGCATCCGGACCATCCGCCCCCCACCAGAACCAGTCGCCGCTTGCTTCATGCAGCGGACGCCAGAGCACGGGAATATCCTGCTCTGCCAGAATTTTCAGCTCCGCTGCCACGCTGTCAATATCACGCAGGATGGCGTGGCATTCCTCTGTGATCACGCCGTCCTCGAAAAGCTTGTCGATCTCCGTCTGGGAAAGGGATGCCACATCCTGATCGGTCATGGCGCTTTCCAGCGAGAAATCTGTTTCCTGTGCATACACCGAAGCAACACCCGTCGGTGCGTCCCAGTGCCACATCAGTCCGACAATGCCGCCACGCTCCCACCATGCCTGCGAAGCGGCGATGGCGTCGCTCTTTCTGGCGGTCGTATTCACCGTGCAGCCCTCCAGATCGCCGAAACGGATCGCAGGATACTTACCTGTAAGACGGAAAAGCAGATCCGCCTCCGTGTTGGCGTCACTTGCCGCATACTGTCCTGTCAGCACCTTGGCGCCGTAATGCATACTCATATACTCCATGAGCTTCTGCGCCTGTTCCGAAGCATCCTTGTCACTGAGCTTGTAGGACTCACGGTATTCGATCTGATACATCTCGGAATAATCCGAAACTTCGAAATAATCAAGGGAGAACATGCCGTCAATCTCACGGATGGAGAAGGTCGCTTCGCCCTGCGGCAGATACACACCCGAGAAGGTAACACGCACAAAATGTCCGCCCTCCTCGATGGTAAATTCCCCGATCTCCGTATCATTCACGAGGAGTGCATTGGTCACGACGGTATCCGCATACACGCTGATGGTCACGTCATAATGCTGTGCGGCAGGGATTTCGCATTTTGCCACAACAACATCACCGGGGTTTACACCAAAGCCGGCAAGATATCCCTCGCCGCTGAAACCCGGCAGAAGGGATTCGACCATCAGAAGTCCGGTATACTGTGCCTCCTCGGCTTCCATGATGATCTTAGTTTCCTGTGTTTCGATCGGCGGCACCTCAAGCTCCACCATCGGATAGCTCGGACCGGTCTGCTCCGTCATTGCCGGAAGTGTCTCCGCTTCCGGCTGTACCGTGGATGACATCTGTGCATCCGTGGGTGAGGTCGTCGGAGGCTTTGCCGGCTTCGACCGCAATCCCATCACGATCATAAAGATTACTGCTGCCGCAACCATCACGCCTGCGGCGATCAGCAGCCATATATTCCGTTTCATATGTCACGCTCCTATGCTTTCACACGGTACAGTGCACCGCACTTGGTGTCGAATCGGATCGTTCCGTCCCTGAGCTGTGCATTCACATCGGATCCATCCGCACAGGTCACACTGACCACCGCTTCCGTCCGCAGACAGCAGGGATTGCCGTGCAGCGAGAGGATCTCCGCAGAAACGAGCGTTCCGTTCTGCCACTGCATTGAAATCTCAAAGCCGCCCCTTGCACGCAGACCGCTGATACTGCCGTTTGCCCATTCATCGGGCAGCGCAGGCAGCAGATGCAGCTCTTCGCTGTGACTCTGCAGCAGCGCCTCGGCGATACCTGCGGAACCTCCGAAATTGCCGTCGATCTGGAAGGGCGGATGGGAATCGAGCAGGTTCGGGTTTGTGGAATGTGCCAGCAGCTTCTGGAGGTTCTCATAAACCATCTCGGCATCGTGGAGTCTTGCCCACATATTGATGATCCATGCGCAGCTCCAACCCGTATGACCGCCTCCGTGAATCAGGCGGCGGATCATGGTTGCTCTTGCAGCAGCCGCAAGCTTTGGCGTTTTATGCGGTGTGATCAGATCAGCCGGATGCAGTGCAAAGAGCTGCGAAATATGGCGGTGTCCGATCTCAACCTCATCATAATCCTCTGCCCACTCCATGATCTGTCCGTACTTTCCAATGGTAATGGGCGGCAGCTTCGGAAGCATTTCCGCAAGCTGTGCAGCCAGCTCCTGCCGTTCTCCCAGCAGCCTGGAAGCAGCGATCACATCATGGAACAGCACGGTAATGATCTGTGTGTCCATGGAAGGCCCGATACACAGGCTGCCCTTGGTGCCGCTCTTTGTCAGATAGGTATTTTCCGGAGAAGTGGATGGTCCCGTCACAAGCTGTCCCTGCTTGTTTTCAAAGAGGTAATCTGTGAAGAATTCCGCCGCCTCACACAGCGCATCGAAATGCGCCTTCAGGAAATCGAGATCCTGTGTAAAACGATAATGCTCAAAAATATGCAGACACAGCCATGCCGCACCCATCGGCCAGATGGTCGCCGGCATCCATAGATCCTGCGGCGCACAATCGCCCCAGATATCCGTATTGTGGTGGCAGCAGAAGCCCTTGGCATGGTACATCTCCTGTGCCGTTTTTCTGCCGTGCGGCCGCATCCGCTCGATCAGGTCAAAGAGGGGCAGGTGGCATTCGGAGAGATTGCCGCTTTCTGCGCCCCAGTAGTTCATCTGGGTGTTGATATTGATGGTAAAACGGCAGCCCCACGCCGGCCACATATCCTGATTCCAGATCCCCTGCAGGTTCATCGGCTGTGTACCGGGACGGCTTGCAGCGATCATGAGATATCTGCCATAGTTGTAATAGAGGACGGCAAGCTTGTTGTCGTGGATATGTCCCTTGCACTCCTTGTTGTCCTCGTCATTGCCCCGCAGACGTGCGATTCTTGCATCCGTAGGGAGACGATCCGCTTCACCCTCGCTGTTATCGCTGAGCGTGAATTTCACACGGTCATAGAGCGCCGTGTAATCCGCAATATGATCGGCAAGCAGCTGCTGTGCCAGTGCAGAAACATCCGCTGCGCCGTCCGTCACCGCATGCAGACGCTCAAGTGCAATGTGCTGATAATCCTCACCGTGATAGAAGCTGGTCTCCGCAGAAATGAGCAGCAGTGCCTCATCCGCATTGCTCACGCTCACGGCATTGCCGATGGTCTCCACACTGCCGCCCTTGACCACAGCGGTCATACCTGCGGCAAAGAAAATACCGTCACGGCTGCCCGTGCCGCCCGTGTAGAGGATCACATTCTCCTCCACAGGACGATTGTCATCATAATAATCATCCCGACCATCAATGGCAGCGGAGAAATGCAGCTTTCCTGCCTCGCTGCAGGTCAGATGTATCACCAGAAGCTGTGCAGGATGGGACACAAAGCATTCCCGTGCAAACTGCACACCGGCATCATCATGGAACTGTACACCTGCAACAGCACGCTGCAGATCGAGCGTGCGGACATATTCCCGTGCCTTACCCGTAAAGCCGAAAAACATCGTCAGCTCACCGAGCGGCATATAGTGACGGGAATTGGGAGTCACGCCCTGCATTTTCTGGAACGTCAGCTTTTCTGCTTCTGCAATGCGTTCCGCAAGCAGAAGCTGTCGGATCTCCTGCATGCCTTCATAGGCTCTGGGGTTGATGCGCTCACGCATACCACCGGAGTAGATGGAATCCTCGTTGAGTTTGATGGTTTCCTTTTCTGCGCCGCCGAACACCATACCGCCGATCCTGCCATTGCCGATGGGCAGGGCGCGGTCAAAATCAGGTGCCGCTTTCGTATACCAGAGTGTCTGTTCTGTATTCATAATTTCCTCCGTTGTCTTTTGCGTAAGACGATCCATTCTCTATCTTCTCATTATACCACAACTGCCCGTGGAATGCAAGAAAAGCGCAGAACTTTCAGAAAAATGACCAAAAGACCCTTTGTCCGCCCCCCGTTTTTCTGTATGCCGCTCCACGATCCGAGATCGTTTATTCAAAACCCGTAAAAGACAGGGCAATGGGAAAAGCAGCACTCCGCTGAAAAACGGAGTGCTGCTTCATGTCTATTTTTACTGCTTTGCTTCCATCACAAAGTCCCCATTCCGGTAGTCCACCGCCAGAATCATTCCGGGGGCAGGATCGCCGGCGATGATGTGACGTGCAATCATCGTCTCCAGCTTGCGCTGCAGGAAGCGTCTGAGCGGACGTGCGCCGTAGCTCACATCGTAGCTCTGCTCCACAATGGCGTCCTTTGCCGCATCCGTTACCTCCACGTCCAGCTGCTTCTGCGCAAGTCTGCGCCGCAGATCGGCAAGCAGCAGATCCACAATGCGGAAGATCTCGTCACGCTGCAGGGGCTTGTAGAACACGATTTCATCCAGACGGTTCAGGAACTCCGGACGGAACTGCTGCCGCAGGAGCGCATTCACCTGTTCCCTTGCACTCTGCGAAATCTCGCCGTCCGCTCCGATCCCCTCCAGAATACAGGGAGAACCAAGGTTCGAGGTCAGGATGATGATGGTATTCTTGAAATCCACTGTTCTGCCCTGCGAATCGGTAATTCTGCCGTCATCGAGCACCTGCAGGAGGATGTTGAACACATCGGGATGCGCTTTCTCCACCTCGTCCAGCAGCAGCACACAGTAGGGCTTGCGGCGTACTGCCTCGGTGAGCTGTCCACCCTCCTCATAGCCCACATAGCCGGGAGGCGCTCCGATCAGACGGCTGACGCTGAATTTCTCCATATACTCGCTCATATCAATGCGCACCATGCTGTTCTCATCATCGAAAAGCGCCTGCGCCAGTGCCTTGGCAAGCTCCGTCTTACCCACACCCGTGGGTCCCAAGAACAGGAACGAACCGATGGGCTTGTCGGGATCCTGAATTCCGGCACGGGAGCGCAGGATCGCTTCGCTCACCTTTTCCACTGCCTCGTGCTGCCCGATCACACGCTCATGCAGGATCTCTTCGAGCCGCAGGAGCTTCTCACGCTCGCCCTCCATGAGCTTCGACACGGGAATGCCCGTCCATCTGCCCACGATCCGGGCGATCTCCTCCTCAGTCACGCAATCACGCAGCAGGCTTTCCCTGCCCGTGGACTGCTCCGCCAGAGTTTCCTGCTCGGAAAGTGATTTCTGCAGCGCAGGAAGTCTGCCGTATTTCAGCTCTGCCGCCTTGTTGAGGTCATATTCCCGTTCCGCCTTTTCGATCTGCGCCGTCACCTGCTCGATCTCCTCACGAAGCTTCTGCACCTTTGAAATGCTGCTGCGCTCGTTTTCCCACTTCGCCTTCATCTCCGCAAAACGTTCCCGCAGTGCCGCCAGCTCACGCTGAATTTCCGCCAGATGCTCCTGCGAAAGCTTGTCGGTCTCCTTCTTCAGTGCCGTTTCCTCGATCTCAAGGCGGATCACCTGACGGGAGATATCATCCAGCTCCGTGGGCATGGAATCCATCTCCGTGCGGATCATGGCACATGCTTCGTCCACAAGGTCGATCGCCTTATCCGGAAGGAAGCGATCCGAAATATAGCGGTCGGAAAGCGTTGCCGCCGCCAGCAGCGCACCGTCGTGAATCTTGACACCGTGGAACACCTCGTAACGCTCCTTCAGTCCACGCAGGATGGAAATGGTATCCTCCACCGTCGGCTCGGCAACCAGTACGGGCTGGAATCGGCGCTCAAGTGCCGCATCCTTCTCAATATACTGACGGTACTCATTGAGCGTAGTCGCACCGATGCAGTGCAGTTCACCCCTCGCCAGCATGGGCTTGAGGAGATTGCCGGCATCCATCGCACCATCGGTTTTGCCGGCACCCACGATCGTGTGCAGCTCGTCAATGAAGAGGATGATGCCGCCCTCGCTCTTCTTGATTTCCGCCAGCACTGCCTTCAGGCGTTCCTCGAACTCACCACGGTACTTCGCACCTGCGACCAGCGCACCAAGGTCGAGGGAGAAGATCCTGCGGTCACGCAGGCTGTCGGGTACATCTCCACGGACGATACGCAGCGCCAGACCCTCTGCAATGGCGGTCTTGCCGACACCCGGCTCACCGATGAGCACGGGGTTATTCTTGGATTTTCTCGAAAGAATGCGGATCACATTGCGGATCTCGCTGTCACGCCCGATCACGGGGTCAAGCTTGTTCTGTCGGGCAAGTTCCACCAGATCCTGTCCGTATTTTGTCAGGACATCATAGGTCTCCTCAGGATTTTCGCTCGTCACTCGGGTATTCCCACGCACCTGCTGCAGCGCCTGCAGAAAGGCGTCCTTACGGATACCGAACTGCTGCAGGAGTTTCTTCACCGCATGGTCGGGCTTTTCCAGCAGCGCAAGGAAAAGATGCTCCACCGAGACATATTCATCCTTCATGTTCGCTGCGATCTGCTCCGCAGCAGCAAACACAGCGTCCACATCACGGGAGACATAGACGGAATCGGGCTGTCTGCCGCTGCCCGTCACTGCCGGCATGGCATCAATGGCACGCTGCAATTCCTGCCGCAGTGCCGGAACATCCACCTGCAGCCGTTCCATGAGCTGACCGATCAGCCCCTGCTCCTGCTGCACCAGCGCCAGAAACAGATGCAGCTGTTCGATCTGCATATTCTGTGCCGTCACGGCAATGGTCTGTGCTTCACGGATCGCTTCCATAGATTTCTGTGTCAGTTTCTGTGCATTCATTACGCATACCTCCTCATGTGTTCCTTATAGATACAATGGTTGCTGCTGCTGTTCTTTATGGTAACGCTGCTGCAGCTGTGCCAGCGTTTCCTCTGGGGCTGCTGCCCCGGCAAAGTATGCCTTAATATCGGCATCCAGCCGATTGATATACAGCCCGATCAGCTCACCGAATACTTCCGTGGAGCCGCCTTCGGGCATTTGCAGCGTCCGTTCGAGCCGTCCGGGGGAAATACGGTACGCTGTCCCCGGCGGTGCCGTCTCCTGCTCAAGCAGCATCCAGAACCGGAAAAATCCGTCCAGCATCGCCAGAAGCTCCCGGTTCTGTGTCCGCAGCTGCACACGCAGCCTCCCGTCTGCGCCGTCCTTCGGCGCACGGTACAGTTCCACGCTGTACTGGATGGTGGGCTTGTACTTGTATGCCAGCGGGCTTTGCAGTGCCAGCACATGTGCCGAGGTCTGCTCCAGCATGCGGAACTGCTGCAGCATCTGCTGTTCCATGCGGGAGAATACCGACTGCATCCGCATCTCGGGCGTGACGCACGACAGATGCTCCGCAAGGATCTGGTTGATAAGATTCGAGCGGCTGGTGTGCATCGCATACGCCATGCGATCCACGGCCTCCACAACATCATCCATCAGCACCAGACTGTAAATGCTCTTTTTCATCTCTTCACCTTCTATCAATTTGTGCTTCGGATTATTAATTTATGCATCAAGTTTAACCTTGACATTATTATAGCACGTTCGTTATAACTTGTCAAGGGGTTTATATAAATTTATTTACGAGTTTTGAAACAAGGTCATATTCTTAAAACTGCATTCTCTAGGACACAGCCGTCACATGGGATCCGCATAAAATAAAAACTCCCGACCAATGTCGGAAGTTTTCATAAAGAGGAAGGTAAAAATGTACAGCTTATATTATGAGATTATCTCATCTGCACTGCAAGCTGTTACTTTGAAAAATGAAACCACTCAACCGGAAGCCGGGCTTCCTCTGCGCTAAGTTAAATGATTTAATTTTTCAACAGCAATTCTTTAATCCTAGATGACTTTCAGAACTATGAGAGGGGGAAGTTCCGTGAAGTCTCTGCACGAATAGGACCAGTGTTTTGCTGTTTTTTATATTATACAGGATTTACGAAACCGTTTCAATGCACATTTCTATTTAAAACTAAATGATTCTATCCAATTTTTAAACAAAATATCGGATTTCACGCAAAATCGCATGAAATCCGATGAATAAATATTTAAGAGCGGACATTTAAATATCAATACACATTGTGTTCAAATTTAGCCAACTGTCACACTCGTCACAATGCCGTTCAGCGTATGTGTACCCAGATCCGTGCCGTTCGCAGTCACATTGAACGTCATACCCTCCGCAAGACCCGGTGTGGAAATAAAGATCGTATTGTACGCATAGGTCGGGGTGGTCTCCAGCAGAACGCTGCCGCCGCTGCTGATCACTGCCGTGCTGCCGCCCGTCAGAGAGGGCGAGAATTTCACGCTCAGCGCACGCTGTGTGGAAGTGGACATGTCCGGTTCGGTTGCGCCGCAGCCGACTGCATAAATGCTGCCGCCTGTCAGGGTAAAGCCCGTTGCACAATACAGCGCACTCTTGGTCTCCTTCGGTCCGCCCACTGTCCATACGCTGCCGCCGGAGATATTGAGCGTGCCCTTGGATTTGATACCATTGGTGTTGCCGACCACATGCAGTTCACCGCCTGCAACGGTAATATCATCATTCGCCATCATGCCCGTCTTGACCGCATTGACATGAATGATGCCGTTTTTCACGATGATATCGTCATCGCTGGAAATACCATGTTCGACCGTTCCGTTCACATGCAGTGTGCCGGCACCCTTGATTTCGAGGGTGTCATTCGTGCACAGCGCACCATCATTTGCAATACTGCCGCCGGTCAGATAATTCTCCGTGCCTTCGATCAGGGTCATTGTCAGACGCTTGGCATTGGCGACCAGAATCGCAGGTCCCGTGGAATTGGTGATATTCACGCCATTCATTTTGAGCTTGACCTTCAGGGAGGTGTTCACCTCGATCATGCCGTCGGGCAGTGTGCCGCTGACGATATAGGTTCCCTCGCCTGTGATCGTTATCACATTGCCGCTGACGGTAATGCCGGTGCCCTCATAGGAAATGCCGTTATTCAGATCAATGATACCTGCCACCACGTTCTCCGGATCCACAGCTTCGGTCGGTGCTTCGGTCGATGCTTCAGTAGGAGCTTCCGTGGACGGCTGTGTTGCCGCCTGCGAGGAGGTCGTGGATTCTGCCGCATCCGGCTTCGAATTTTGTGCAGGTGCCTGACTCTGGGTCTGATCCGGTTTACTATCCGTCTTACTGTCAGTCTGGTTGTTCACGTTCTGTTCGGGCTTGCTGTCAGCCTGACTATTCTGGTTCTGCACTGCAGCCTTTGTGGCAGCTTCGGTCGTATCCTGCTGCGGTGCGTCCGTCGGTTCCTGTCCCTGTACAACAAGTGTATCACGATCAATGGGGGCATCTTCATCGGGGGCGTCGGTCTCAGCGAGAATCTCCTCCACATCCGCATCATCGTCGATCTTGTTCTGTGCTTCGTCCTCTGCGGAGGAAACCGCAGAATCCGTGCTGTTCAGCTCTTCCTTCTGCTGTCCGCATGCTGCCATGCTGCCCACCAGTGCCAGCACGGTCAGAAGGCACATCCAGTTTCTCAGAATTTTCATCAGAATCATCCTTTCCGTGTTTATGACAAAAGGACCGGACGGAATCCCATCCGGTCGCTTGCTGTATGCTTACTTTTCGTAGATCTTATCCTCATAGCGGAACATGGTCAGGGTAATGGTCATGTTGCCGTTGAGCGTGCGCAGTTCATCGAGGAACTTCTTCTGTTCCACATTATCCGGCAGCTGGATGCTGTAGATGCAGTCGAACATGGAACCGAAGTTTGTGGTCTTGACTCTGCGGAGCTTCCAGCTTGCGGTGTACTTGTTCAGTACTGCGTCAAAGAGCCCCTCATAGTTGAGATTCTCCGGAATGGAGATCTTCAGGGTCATATCGCTGGTTTTCGGTGCAGCATAGTTTGTCAGATGCAGCACATACATTACCACTGCCAGCAGAATGAAGAAGACAAATGCGATCGCCACATAGCCCTTGCCGCAGATCACGCCGCTTGCCATGGAGAGGAATACATAGCTGACATCCTTCGGGTCAGCCGGGATACTTCTGAAACGGCAGAGGGTGAATACGCCAGCCAGCGCAAGACCGCCTGCAGTGGTGCTGATGAGCATCAGCAGAATGGCAACAATGGGAGCGAGCATGATGGTTGTCAGCGCATAGCTCTGTGCAAAGCCTTCCTTACGATGGGTCAGCAGATACAGCAGGCTGATGCCAAAGCCGATGACCAGGGAAGAGAGAATCACAACTGCGAACTGACCAATGGTCATATTCACCACGGAACCGGTTACTGCGTCGTATGTCAAAATGGAATCAAACATGTAAAATACTTCCTTTCTCTGCGTTCAGCCGATGCTCCTGATACAGCTGATTTCTGATATATCTCTGGTATGCTTTGCCGTATTTGGAAAAGCTCATTTTGTAAATCTGCAGCTCCGCAAGCTTCTGGGAAAGCCACAGGGGCATTGCGCCTGCGATCTTTACTTCCATCAGGCGCTGGTTCGGCGCAATGATCTGTGCTCCGTAGCTGGGCATGGAGAGCGACAAATCGTAGCGGCGCTCCGTGATCTGGCGGTCAAAGGTCAGGCGGAAGTCCTTGTCCTCCTTACCGAAGAACGCACTGCGCTGGTAGCTGATATACTGCTTCGGCTGTACCGGATAGTGCGCCAGAAAGACGTCCAGCTCGCTGAAGATCTGCTTTTGCAGGTACTTGCTCATATCCATGGGCTTCTGGTGCTGCTGGATATACGCATCCGCTTCTGCAAGTGTCATGGTCACACGGCGTTTTGTCACGATGCCGCCGACCTTTTTCTTGATCTCCAGAAAGACCTTATCGCCCGGCTCTGCAGGAGAAAAATAGCTTCGCAGGCGAATCTTCTCCTTGTAATAGGGCTTTGCGATGGATTCCCGGATCAGATAATCATCGGGGGTATCATAATAGATATTATAGATCCCGT
Source organism: Oscillospiraceae bacterium (assembly GCA_045544635.1). Classification (GTDB taxonomy): domain Bacteria; phylum Bacillota; class Clostridia; order Oscillospirales; family Ruminococcaceae; genus UBA3855. Next base: position 26,126 of record JAZPZJ010000093.1, on the reverse strand, counting down.
ACTCCTTGCCGCCGACGCAGTATTTATCCGGCTCCATGTACTTATGTATTTCTTCCAGCAGTGCTTCATACTGCTCCACCGAAAGCATGAATTTGATTTCTTTTCGCTGAAATGTACTGATTGCCATACCTTTCGACCTCGAGGACCTCGTCCAGGTGTCTTCTCTCCTTTCCGCCACGTCCGGCAAACTGCCGGAGGTTTCCTGTTCTGTTCTATGTTTCCATTATATCGACAGTCTCTTAAAATAAACTTAAACCTGCACAAATATTTTAAATTTTCTCGTTAATTTCAAACATGATGCTGCATTTTCACAATGGCGTCACAGGAATCTCACAAATACTCAAGAAGCCAGGATCTCCGCCCAGTCAGCAGAACCCTGCGCACCCTGCACGGCTGCATAGGTCAGTACAGCGGCAGCGTCCACTGCATTCAGCGCCGAACCATCGGCACCATGATCCTTCGATTCCCCAGTCACATCCGCCAGATAATAAGCAAACCGCTCCAGTGATGTATCTTCTGCGGAATAGAGGAAGCTTTCGAGATCTGCGCCATTGAGCGTTGCATAAACAAGGATCGCTGAAGCGTCCCCGGCATTGAGCACACCGTCAAGATTTGCGTCCCCTTTCAGACCAATCGAAACGGGACCGAGCTCGATCACCTGCGAAGAAACCATCGCAGTGAGATTTCCCCGATAATAGGGTGCATCCCGCTGTGCGTAGACCTGCTGCGGCGTCAAGCCCTCAAAATCTACAACAGAAACATCCGTCATCGTCTGTACCGCACCATCACCGCCGGGCGAAAAGACCTCGATGCGCAGCAAAGAGGTGATCAGATCCGCCGGATCAAATTCCTGCACATTCTCGGAAAGATAATACTGTTCCCGGCACTGCGCCTCGTAGCGGTAACCGCTGAATATGGGCGGAGGTGTCGGTTCTGGAGTGGGTTCCGGAGTGGGTTCCGGAGTCGGTTCTGTGGTGGGCTGCTCCGGCACGGGCAGTGTTTCCAGCACAGAAAGGAAGGTCTCCGCAATCACTGCATGCCCTGCCGCATTCGGGTGAAAATCAATATTCAGCGGCGAAAGTGCTGCATTGCAGAGGTTTTCCTCCGCCGTTTCAAAGGCGGTGTACACATCCGCCGTCACGTAATCGAATGCCGCCGCATTATTCGTGATCGTCTCGCTCAGACGCTTTGCGCCATCGCCGCAGCCGATCGCCAGCGCTTCGAAATCGCTGCCGGCAAACAGCTTGTAGGGATTGTACTGGGTTGCCACGATCACATTCGCACGGTCATTCCGGCTGCGGATGTATGCCATGACCTCCTCCATATGCCCGGTATATTCCGCAAGTCCTGCGTCAAATTCCGCACTTTCCGCAAAAGGCAGCGTACCCTTGTTCTCTTCACCGAGGAGTACCCATTTTGCACAAAGAATGAGCATGGTACGGTTTGCCGCAGAAGAACCGCCGATCATCACATTTACGACATCCTGTGCCGTAATATTGGTGTTCATCTGCATATTATAGCGTGCAGCGATTCTTTCGTAAAGCAGTCCCATCAGATCATTGCCGCCGCAGGTGATCGTAATCAGCTCTGCATCTGCGATCGTATCATCCAGTGTACCGCTTGCAAGCTGCACGGCAATATCCTCCGCCGTGTAACCGCTGACTGCATGATTGGAAATGGTATATGCCGCTTCGCCGGCAATCAGATAGGGAAAGCCCTCCGTGCCGGGGTCTGCAAGCCCATAGGCAGCGGAAATACTGTCACCAAGTGCCAGATAATCCAACTGCTGTGTTTCTGCCGCCAGCAGCCGATCCGGTCCCTGCTGCCAGAATCCGGCACCTGTAAGAAGCAGCACTGCGGCTGCCGCTGCAGCGGACAGTTTATGCATTGTATTCTTCATCAAATCCTCCCTTACGAACGGGTATCCTATTATTTTAATTATACCATATTTTAAAACAAAAGGCAAGTATTTTTCGTCAGAATTGACAATTTCAGAGCGGTGCGGGCGCATGAATTTGCCGCCCCCGAGGTGACGGAGGCGGCTTGTGTAGAGCATATAGTATCCGGTTTTTCCGGACCCATATTCAGTATAGCAGAGTTTTTCTCCTGCGTCAAGCGATTCGTCCGGATCCCCCGAAAGCAGTCCGGAATTTACGGAATTCAACAAATTGCGATGTATCATGAGTTGCAAATTTTATTGCTTTAAATAGTGAAAACCCCTTGACAAATGTGCGAAAATCCGATATCATAATAAATAGGTAATACTGATCGTATGCAGTGCAGTGCACTGCGGAACGGAGGCTTTTATGAAAACCATTTCTGTACATACAGCGCAGCCCTATGATGTCCATATTGCACGGGGCATCCTGCCGCAATGCGGCGAATACATCCGTCCGCTGACCAAAGCAGAGACCTGCGCCATCATCACCGATGACAATGTGAACGCACTCTATGCGGATGCTGTGACTGCTTCTCTTGAAGCTTGCGGCTTTTCCGTGGTGAAGTTCGTATTTCCCCACGGGGAAAGCTCCAAGAATGCCCAGACTTTGCTGGATATCTATGCATTTCTCTGCGAGCACCACATCACACGAAGCGACTGCCTGATCGCCCTCGGCGGCGGCGTAGTCGGTGACATCACTGGCTTTGCAGCGGCAACCTTCCTGCGCGGCATGCAGTATGTGCAGATCCCGACCACCCTGCTCGCACAGGTGGATTCCTCCGTCGGCGGAAAGACCGCCATTGACCTGCCCCACGGCAAGAACCTCGTCGGCGCTTTCAAGCAGCCGATCGTGGTACTCTGCGATCCAGACGCACTTTCCACCCTGCCAAAGCTCTTCCTGGCGGACGGCATGGGTGAGGTGATCAAATACGGCATGATCCGTGATGAACAGCTCTTTGATCTGCTGTGCGGCTGCACACTGGATACGGTATCCGAGAAATTTGACGAGATCATCCCTGCCTGCATCGCCATCAAGCGTGATGTAGTCGAGCATGATCCTTTTGACAAGGGCGAACGCATGATCCTGAATTTCGGCCACACGCTCGGTCACGCCATCGAAGCGTACTACCACTACGAAACCTACACCCACGGCAGCGCTGTTGCTGCAGGCATGTGCCTGATGACGAAGTACTGCGGTACGACCGACCAGTATATGAATCTCTGCGCATGCGTAAATGCGTATCAGCTGCCCACACATGTGGACGCCCCCATTGCGGAGCTGGTTCCCCTGTGCAGCAATGACAAAAAGCGTGCCGGCGGTACCCTGCGCTATGTCGTCTGCGATCCCATCGGCAATGCAGAGATCCGCAGTGCTACTCTGCAGGAATTCCACCACCTGTTTGTGAAAGAAAACGGTTGAAATCTTCGATAATTTATGTTATAATAGAAATAACCGCAGCTGTCGCAGACCGCTGCATTCATGAGGATTTACTATTAGGAGGTATTGCCAATGGCATCATTCTGGAATAACCGCATCTCCATTTCGATTTTCGGCGAATCACATGGACCGGCGATCGGCGTTACGATCGACAATCTGCCGCCCGGTGAATATATTGATCTTGAGAAGCTCCACCAGTTCATGGAGCGTCGTGCGCCCAAGAGCGACGGTACTACCACGCCCCGCAAGGAAAAGGATCTGAACCAGATCATGTCCGGTCTGATGAATGACCGCACCACGGGCACACCCCTGTGCGCCTTCATCCAGAATACGGACACCCGTTCCAAGGATTATTCCAACCTGATGAAGCTCCCCCGTCCCGGACATGCGGACTACACCGGCGCACTGCGTTACAAGGGCTTCAACGATGTCAGAGGCGGCGGCCATTTCTCCGGCAGACTCACTGCACCGCTCTGCTTTGCAGGTGCTGTCTGCGGACAGATCCTCGAGCGCAGAGGGATCTATGTCGGTGCTCATATTGCCGAGATCCACGGCATCAAGGATGAAGAATTCGATCATGTAAACGTCACAAAGGACGATATTCTGGCTGTGCGTGGAAAGGGCTTCCCCGTAATCAAAAATACGCAGGGCAAGAAGATGCAGGAGGATATCCTCGCAGCCCGTGAGGGCGGCGAATCCCTCGGCGGCATCATCGAATGCGTTGCGATCAATGTACCGGCAGGCATCGGTTCCCCGATGTTCGATGGCCTTGAGAACACCATTTCCCAGCTGGTATTCGGCATTCCTGCGGTAAAGGGTCTGGAATTCGGCGCAGGATTCGAGGTTGCCAAGATGGTCGGCAGCCAGAACAACGACAGCTTTTATGTGGATGAGCGTGGTCATGTGAGAACCCTGTCCAACAACCACGGCGGCATCCTCGGCGGTATTTCCTCCGGTATGCCGATCACCATGCGGGTTGCCATCAAGCCGACTGCTTCCATCAGTCAGCCGCAGCAGACCGTGAATATGAGTTCCATGACCAATGATACACTCGTGATCAAGGGCAGACACGATCCCTGCATCGTAGCCCGTGCTGTGCCGTGTGTGGAAGCTGCGGTGAATATTGCACTGCTGTCCCACATGCTGGACTACCCCCATTTTGTAGAATAATGAAGAAGCAGATGCGTGACGAGAACCTCTTGAAAATCTCCGAACTCGCCGACCGCAGCGTAACGGATTCCTCCGTTGCCAATGTCCTGCTCTGCTATATGCTCTATCGTGTGAAGGAGCCGGTGGAATCCGAGCTGCTCTATGATATTGCCGTAACCGAGGGCATTATCAATTACTTCACCTATCAGGACGCATTGCAGTCCCTGCAGGAAAATGGTTCCGTCACAACCAAACAGAATGAAAAGGGCGAGACGATCTACACCCTCACTGAAACGGGTGTGGACTGCGCACGCAGGCTAAAGACCTTTGCAGCGAAGTCCTACCGTGACCATATCGTACTGGCGGCAAAGCGTGCCATGGAACGCCGCCGCAACGAAAATGATGTCAAGGTGGAATATCTGCCATTGGAGCAGGGCTGCCACCTGCGGGTACGCATCACGGATCAGTCCGTGACGCTTCTGGAGCTGACGCTCTTTACTCCCGATCTGAAGCAGGCAAAGCTGCTGGGGGAGAGAGTCCTGTCCAATCCCTCCGTATTCTATCACAATGTACTGGAGGCGGCGATGAAAAATGAAGCAGAGCCGCTGGATCTGAGTGATAATTAGTATGTACGCCCCATATTCCGCGGAATATGGGGCGTTTTTCATTCTCTGAAGGCATGCGGCACAAAACCCCCGTTCCTTGTGGAACGGGGGTATATTGCAGTATTCGCCGCAAGCTTCTTACTGACCGTTGAGATAACGGTAGAACTCCTGCTTGCTCTGGCACTTGTCGATTGCATCGCTCTCGGTAACAACGCCGCGCTTTGCCAGACGAGCCAGCTCCTGGTCAAGACACATCATACCATACTGCTTACCGGACTGGATTGCAGACAGCAGCAGGTGTACCTTGTCATCACGGATCATCGCTGCGCAGGCGTCGGTTACACTCAGGATCTCCATTGCTGCGATTCGGCCGCTGCCGTCACGCTTCGGGAGCAGTGTCTGAGAGATAACGCCAACGAGGGTATTCGCAAGCTGGGTACGGATCTGACCCTGCTGATGCTCAGGATATACGTCGATGATACGGTTGATGGTATCAGCAGCAGAGGTAGTATGCAGGGTGGACAATACAAGGTGACCGGTTTCCGCAGCGGTTACCGCAGCGGTGATGGTCTCGAAGTCACGCATCTCACCTACGAGGATTACGTCCGGGTCCTCACGGAGGGCAGCACGGAGCGCAGATGCGAAGTCCGGAACGTCGTCGCCAACTTCTCTCTGGTTGATCATGCAGAGCTTGTGCTGGTGCACATACTCGATCGGGTCCTCAATGGTAATGATATGTGCACTGCGGTTTACGTTGATGTAGTCGATCATACCAGCCAGTGTGGTGGACTTACCGGAACCGGTAGGACCGGTTACCAGCACCAGACCACGGGGACGCATTGCAAAGTCTGCCAGTACCGGCGGCAGGCTCAGATCGTCCAGTGTCGGGATATCGTTACGCAGCAGACGGATCGCAATCGCGGTCTTTCCTCTCTGGAAATACACGTTCACACGGTGACGATAGCCTGCGGATGTGGTGAAAGAGAAGTCGGTATCTCTATGCGCACGAACGCTTGCACGCTGGGTTTCGTTGGTCATCTGATCCACGATGGAGAGGATGGTCTCCTCGTCCATCTCGGGGTACTTGCTCATCTTACGGAGTGCACCGTTCAGACGAACGATGGGCGTGATGCCGTAAGTGAAATGCAAGTCCGAGCAGCCAATTACACGTGCTTCGTTCAGAATGCGGTTGATATCAATATTCATAGTTTTTCCTCCAAGCAGTCAAATTATACAGCGTAGGTTACACGAACCAGCTCATCCATGGAAGTAACGCCCTTCTGTACCAGTTCCGATACGTTGTCACGCAGGAGCTTTGTGCCGTTCTTCTTCGCCTGTTCCTCGATCTCTTCCTTGCTGCCGTTTCTAGCAACAATGGTAGAAATACCGGATGTGCAGTGGATGATTTCATGAATCGCAGTTCTGCCTCTGTAGCCGGTGTTGTTGCACTCACTGCAGCCGCCTGCTTCGCATACCGGTACGGATGCCGGGATCTTCATCAGACCGTTTTCTTCATCAGTGGACATACGCTGCTTCTTGCACTTCGGGCACAGTACCTTAACCAGTCGCTGTGCAATAACGCCGATCAGAGAGGTTGCTACCATGTAGGGAGCAACGCCCATGTCAACGAGACGGACAATGGTGGAAGCTGCATCGTTGGTATGCAGCGTGGAGAGTACCAAGTGACCTGTGATAGCGGCACGGATACCGATATCCGCAGTCTCAGAGTCACGCATCTCACCGATCATAACGATATCCGGGTCCTGACGGAGGATGGAACGCAGAGCAGCCGCAAAAGTCATACCTGCCTTGGAGTTTACCTGTACCTGATTGATACCGTCGATCGCCTTCTCGACCGGGTCTTCAACAGTAATAACGTTTACATGGGGCTTTGCCAGCTCACCGAGCGCAGCGTACAGAGTGGTTGTCTTACCGGAACCGGTAGGCCCTGTTACCAGGATAACGCCGTGCGGGCACTTGATCATGGATTCAAACAGCTGGTAGTTATAATCGGACATACCCAGGTCAGTGATCTTACGCAGAGCAATCTGACCGGTGGACAGAATACGGATTACGATCTTCTCACCGTTAACCGTCGGCAGTGAGGATACACGGACGTCAAGTGTGGTGCCGTCAACAACCTGTGTGAAACGGCCGTCCTGCGGGATACGCTTCTCGGCGATGTTCATACCGGAAATGAGCTTGAGACGGGTGGTCAGTGCATTATGTACCACGTTGGAAACGTTCATGAGCTCTACAAGGTCACCGTTAACACGGATACGGATACGGGTGTAGGTCTTAAAGGGCTCGATATGAATATCGGTTGCCTCTGCTCTGTAGGAGTTCTCGATGATGGTAGTTGCCAGCTTTACGATCGGCGCACTTTCAACACGGTCACGGGATTCCTCATCCTCGGTATCCACAGAACCATACTGCGTTACGCTCTCGAGTACGCTGTCTACGTTCTCCATAGAGTACAGGTGGCCGATTGCCTTGTTGATGGCAGTTCTGGTAGCCAGTACCGGGATAGTATCCATACCGGTCTGCATCTTGATATCTTCCAGAATGTTGAAGTTGATCGGGTCATCCGTTGCAACTGTCAGTCGGCGGCCCTGCACATTGATCGCAATAACGGTGTACTTCTTCGCCAGATTCTCCGGAATCTTACGAACTGCTTCCTCGTCGATCTCGATGTTTGCGAGATCCACAAAGGGTACACGAAGCTTGCCGGCGAGTGCCTGTGCCAGACGGATCTCAGAAATGAAACCCATCTCCACAACCAGTTCACCGAAACGCTTGCCGTCCTGCGCTTCCTTCTGTGCTGCCAGAACCTTATCCAGCTGGTCGGGCGTGATTAACTTCTGTTCAACAAGATAATCACCGATTCGAATGTTTCTCATACAATAACCTCCATACTTTGATTTTGCACTTGTAAAAAATGTATCATTATGATATAATATATGTATAATCGACTTTAAGGAGGGCATACATCATGCTTCACAGCGAATTTATGGACATCGGTTTCTACATCATGTTCTACCCTATCGTATTTTTCTATGGTATTTGCATCGGCAGTTTTCTGAATGTTGTCATTTTCCGTCTGCCGAAAAACGAATCTCTGATCAAGCGTGCATCCCACTGCATGACATGTGGAACCAAAATCAGGATCCGGGATCTCATACCGATTTTCAGCTGGCTGTTCCTCAAGGGAAAATGTCACAGCTGCGGTGAAAAGATCTCGCCCCGTTACCCCATTGTGGAAGCACTGAACGGAATCGTTTATGTTGTCACATTTACGGTGCTGGATTTCAATGCGCAGTCCATTCTCTATTGTCTGTTCTTCTCACTCCTGATCTGCATCGGATTTATTGATTGGGATACAATGGAAATGGACATCCGGCTGTTGCTCCTGATTCTGGTGCTTGCCGTACCGAGTGCGCTTTTGTCGGATGCAGTCAGCCTGCCGTCACGTCTGATCGGACTTGTCTGCATCAGTGTGCCGTTCTTCCTCATCGGTGAGATCAGCGGTGCAATCATCAAGAAGAAGACGGGGGAAAAGATTCGTGGCATTGAGCTTGGCGACACGATCCTGATGGCAGTCAGCGGTGCATTGATCGGCTGGAAAGCCGTTGTGGCTTCCGCATTCTTCGGCATCGCCATCGCAGCGGTCTGCGGCATCATTAACAAGTACCGCAGCGGCGAATCCAAATTTGCATTTGGTCCGTTCCTTGCCATGGGATTATTCATCGGCGCCCTGTTCGGAGATGCGCTGGTGGATTGGTACATTGGCATGCTTACCTATGATCCATACGCAGTGCAGTAAACTCAATACAAGCCCGGCAGTCGGAAGCAATCCTTCCGACTGCCGGTTTTTTGTATTCTTTTAGGGTTTGATAATATCTTCACCGGGATAGGAGTAAATGATGTAGAACTCATTGGGTTCAATGAATTCGTCAACCATATTGCCTTCATCATCCAAGGCACGAGTCAGCTCACAGAAGAACGGATTCTCAACACTGCCGTCTTTCTGCTTGTCAATGATCTTCACCTGTGTGCTGTCATCCATATTTTTTGCATTACTGATGACATCTGTCGGATTTGCAGGATCATCAAGCACCCACTCCCACTCATAGGTATAATAGGAGTCCTCGTCCGTGCTGATATTCGGCAGCGAAATGCTTGCGCTGTGAACATAGCCGGGATCATAAATGAAACGTCCGTTTTCTTCACTGGGAAGTCTCGGATTTTCAGCAGTGGGAACATCGTATGCGGTGATCGTCAGGCTGAAATTATCCTGATCAAAGGAACCAACAACCGTATCACCATCGGTGTTGACCAGATCATAATAACCTGAATTCCAAACCAACTGATTGTCCACCAGCTCGTACATGCCCAAAGAAATGTTGAAATGGTAATCATCATACATTGCTTTGTTGATTGCCCATTCCTGATAGCCGCCGCTTACAGCAGTTACCGTTGTAGGGATATCATCCTTGCTGGTCGGAATCCACTTGGATTCAACAATTGCAGGTACTTCGCCCGGACCCCAGAAATAATATCTGTAATCCGCTTCTTCAAGATCGGGATTTGCTAGATCATCCGGATGCGGCAGATGCTTCGGGTCAGCCTTCAGATCGCCAGCCTGATAAGTATACTTCCACTGGCTGATCTTTCCGCCGTTTGCATTGTCAATCTTCATCACATAGAGATCGCCGTTTGCAAGGGAGAAACCGAGATTGTCGCTGGCATCCTTCTGATAATAATATCTGCCATTATAATAGTTATCAATGAACTTTTTCAGGTCGTCATCGGTTGGCTGAGTACTCGTAATCTGCACATATTCTGCATAACGCAGATTTCCCTCAACATAGCGCTTGATATTATCCACGGAGGCGGACATGCTCTCCTGATGATACGCTTTGTTGAAGATCCTGCCTACCGGATCCATCAGCTGGAACGCACCAAACATAATGATGGAAAAGGTCGCCATAACGATGATCAGCTCGATCAATGTGAAACCTTTTACGGTTTTATTCATTTTCATGCAGCACCTCCCATCTTATGTTCCCGGAGCCGGCTCTTCTGCATCGGGATCTTCCGCATCCGGATCCTTCCAGAGGTTCTCACCGGTCTTTTTCTGGAGGTCTACAGCGACAAATTCCAGATCAATATTTGCGTTAGTATCTGCAAAAGCATCACCAGCAACAGCGCCATTGGTAGAGTAAGTTTGCCCCTTGACATACGCCGTATAGGCGCCAACCTGCACCTGAATCTTCAGATTGTCATCCGTCACAGTTGTCAGACCATTGGCACTGTTTGTGACTTCATTTTCTGCAAGCGGTGCTTCTGCAGCAACCTTACGGTTAACGTGGTTTGCATTTCGGGTGAGGTTGTTGATTACCTCACCGATCTGCACCATCATTGCTGCCATGACTGTAAAGATGAACAAGGAGATGATGATTTCTACAAGCGTCATACCTTTGCACTTGTAATTCTTCTTACGAAGTTTTTTCATAACAGCACCTCCTTAATAGTTCTCGTAGTAGAGAATACGCCAGCTTGTCATGAGGGCGTCTTCCCAATCGCCAGGATCAGGAGCTCCTGTATCCTTCGGAACATAGAGCAGCATGAAGTCATTGGACTGACCGGTCAGCACACGGATGACGCAGCAACCGATACAACCAATCTGATTATATCTGCTGGTAGGATAATCATCATAGATGTTAAAACCGTTATAATAGATATTCATGCTGTCATCGCCATGATTACGGTACCCATAGTTACCGGAACCAAGTGCCAGTTCCAGATAGGGTGCTGTGATATTCGCAGCAAGCATGGTAGAGTTACCGATGTTCAGCGTATATCCATTACCACCATTCTTTGCACAATAGATATTCAGGCGAATCGGATCGATTACCTTTTCTACATCATCTACTGCATACTTGGAATTGGTATAAATCTGGAAATCTGTATTGGTCTTCATCAGATTCTGAATGGTGGATGTGGTAAAGGGGAATGTTCCGCCATTAGAATCAAATGTTACATTACCATTGATCAGGAAATTCACTGTGCCCTGGTATTCAGGATCATCATCAAGAAGCACCAGCTGAGATGCGTTATTACATGTCAGGCCAGTTCCATCCTTGCCAATTACAACCCAGATCTCTTCGCCGGTCTTTACCTTGAAATACAGCTTGCTGCCAAGCTTGATATTTCCGTAAATCGTACAGGATTCTTCGATTGTTTCCTCTACCTTCTCACCGGAGTTATAATACTTCACGTTGGATTCAACATCTGGTTTATAGGTATCCGGTACTTCTGTCAAGGTGTTGTAGGGGTTGATCGCACCTGCCATGACATCCGCTACGGTTGTGATGATCTTTGTACTGTCTGTGTTCTCGTGACCCGGAAGCGTTGCATTACCAAGGATGATATCCTTTTCATACTCTGCCGGGAACTTTGCATCACCGAAGGGTTCAATTGGAGCAGTAAGTTTTTTCAGAGCCTCAGGCAAATGCTCCTCCTTTGCAGGACTTCCATCCTCATACACATACAAGTTGCCAAACTCATCATAATAACGATCTGGGATATCAAGATATGCATTTGCGTCATAGTCCGCCTTACTGATTTCAGCTCCGGTTGGATCATAGTAAACTGTGTATGACGGGGGTGTAACAGTTCCGCCCCATTGGTTGATATAAATCGTTTTGCCCTCAGCATCAACACCAGTTGTAATCGAACCAATGTAAGTCGGCTGAAGCGTCGTACCATCCGGTCGGCACCAGTACCACTCTCCATTTAAAGTACCGGGAACAGCATCGTCTTTCGTTTCAGTTTCATAACCCGTTATTAATTCCTTATGCCCATACTCAACAGAAAGACCATCAACATATGCAGTGATGCTACCGCCATTCTGAGCAACATTGTCGCAATAGATGGTTCCACCAAACATACGAAGATTGCCAGAATTAAGATTGAACGTGCCACCAACGTAGATATCGCCATATATGTCGGTATCCTGTGTAATGGTCAGATCCTTTTCAACAAAAACATCCCCATCAATAGTTTTAGAACCACCTTCGATCACAAGATTGCCCTTTGTATAAATACTACCAGCATAATGGTCACCCTTTACATTGTCAGCATCCACAACCTGTGCGATCCAGGAATAGAGTCTGGATCTGTTTTTGCCTCTCAGAAAACTTGTTCCATTCTCGTCGTAGCAATAGATATCTGCATAAACTTTATTGTCAGAACCGGGTGTCACAAGCGTACCGCAGAAAATATTCAGTGGAATATCTTTAGATCCAAGAGTTAATGATGTGCTTGATCCTCCATTAAAGGTTCCGTCTACATAGATATAAGGAATATCAGTATAAGGAATTTCCTTGTTCTGGAACGCCAGCTTATTTGCATTGCGGGTGGAAATGGTAATACCACCATTATTCAGAGTCAAATCTTTCCAGACTGTTACACCGGTTCCGGGTTCCTTGATCACAAGGTCAAGATTTACCTCAATATTCAGATTGCCATTTACATGGAAATCGGATTCGTATACGGTATTACCATTGACAACGTCCATATCCGCACCAACGCCAGCACCATCATAACCGATGTAGGTACCGCCGAATGCAGAGGTCTTGGTTCCGTTCTCAGCAGAACCCGTAGACACGAAGCCGCCGCCGCCGCCGGCAGAGCTTTCCTTCGGCTCAGCATCTCTGAGCACATATGCAGAAACGGTGGAGGACTCTCTGCCCTGCTGTGCAGTCGCAGAAATCTTGACAACCACCTTTTCTTCCATCTTTCCGTAGTTCTCGTCCTCGGTGTCGGTATTCAGTACCCACTTTGTACCAGCAAACTCCGCAGTTGCGGATGTGATACGGCCAAGGCTGGCTGCTTCGTTTTCACCAGTAACGGCATCCGCAGCACCAAAATCAACCGCCACGTTAACGAGCGGATAATCTGCGTCAACATTCGCAATTTCCTTTGCGATATCCTTGTTGTTCTGCATCGCAGACATGATCGCCTGAACGCCCGCCTTTGCAGTATACTGCGTCTGCGCTGAATTATAGCTATTCATCGCCCGGTTGCTCGCCGTTGCAGCAAGCGCCAGGGTGCCCATCAGAAATACGATGAGCACCATGAGCACGGAAATGACAGTATACAGGACAGTACCTTTCAGTTTTGTCGATCTAACTTTTTCCTTCATCATCCTAACCACCTTTCTGATGAAGTTGTGTCAAATGTCACTTCCTTCATTCATTAATCGCCAAGGTTCGGTTTGTCGATCTCCTTTGCATTGTAGAAGCTGATCTCCAGAGTAATCGGGGAAGTGCCCTCTGCACCGGGAGTGATGATCGGTTCACCGTCAGGTCCGATCTCCAGTCCGCCGAGGAACTGATAATCGTCAATGCTTACGCTGTTGACCAGGACTGCATTATTGTCTTCGTTGATCTTATCCAGGAACAGCATCAGATTTTCCTTGGTACCATCCACAGTCAGTGTGATGGACTCAGTCATCAGCTGAACAGCCTCACGCTCAGGGAGAATAATGCTTTCAGCCATCTTCAGTGCAACCATCTTTGCATAATCCTGGTTCACGTCAGCAGCTTCGAGCAGGGAGTAGGTCAGTACATCGGGAGTATAGAAGTAATACTCCATTGTCTCAGCAGTCACTGCCGGGATGTCCATTGCAGTCACTTCAAGCTTGCACTCATCGATTGCAGCCTGCAGGTACTGGTCCATCTCATAGCTGGTCTTTTCATTGGTAAAGGTTTCATTTGCAGTTGCAAATGCAGTGTTAATGAAAACATCTGCCTTCTTTTCAGCATCCTCATAATCTCTGGTGATGGTCTTCTTCAGGGGTTCAATAGCCTGAAGCTTCATGTCGATGCCATCCCATTCTTCCTTTGTGGTCTGGTAAGTTTCCTTATGTTTCTGCCATTTTTCATAAGTAGGCTTGATCAGCGCAAAGAAACCTGCTGCCAGAATAATGACGATCAGCAGACCCAGCGCGATCATTTTATCTCTATAGCTCATTTCCATTTTCATCTTTCATCACGCTCCTTTATTCTGCTGTTTCATCAGTTGCTTCATCATCTGTTGTCAGACTCGGTGCTTCGTCGCCGTACATCGTAATCACGAGCTCAAAATTGATCTGATTGATCTCCTCGAGCGGGTTGAGCGGATCCACGATCTTGGTAACATTGTAGCCTTCATATTGAACCCCTGCGAACATATCGCCGTAGGTATCATACAGATACTTCACAACCTCTGCCGGATACTTCTGAGAGAATTCATCCGTGGACTCGATCTGAACCGGGAAGGAAACAACGCCTTCTGCATATTCAACAGCGAGTACAAGAGCTTCTTCTGCAGTTGCATCATTATTCTGCATTACTGTCAGGAGTGCATCATCCACTGCGTTGTAGCAGTCACGGGTAATGATGGGCTGGGACTTGAATGCCTCGGTTGCGTTGTTCAGCTTTGTCGCATAATCACGCACCTTATCCTGCAGTACCTGCAGATCGTCATACTGCTGGAGTTTTGCAGCGGTTTCAGGGCTGTCGATATCTGCCTGCAACTTCTCAGTCTCCTTGACTACGTTGCTGTCCATGATTGCCATGAAGCCCCATACACCGCCAACGATCAGCAGGCTTGCAACAGCTGCAACAGCCATCAGACCAACGCCCTTCTGGTCGCCGCCCTTTGCCTTGACAGCACTATTGCCCTCGGTCTCGAGCAGGTTGATGTGCTCAGTTACCTTGTTACGCTTGAACATCGCACCCACTGCATTGGCATATACAGAGAACTCAAGGTTCTGATAACCATGGATCTGCGGCGGTACGTTAAGCTGGCTGACATTGATGTCATTGTTGGACATTTCATCAACCAGACGGTTGTAGAGGTTCGGGGAAACGGTAATGTCACCGTAGAATACAACGTTTTCGATCACATCGGAGCCACGGCTTCTTGCAAACTGCAGCATACGGAAGATGTTCTCGTTCACTGCCTCGAATACATAGTCATCGGGATCGTCATAGTCCTCAGGATCGATGGAAGCAAAACGGGAGAAGGACAGCTGATTGTTCTCATACAGGTTCAAGCTGATGAAGTTGCTGTCGATCTGCACTGCCAGCAGAGGCATGAGGTTCTTCACCTTAACATCGGCGAGCAGTACCTTTGTGATCGCATTACATCCGATCATAACGGACTTCAGGCTGATACCAAGCATATGGAAGATACGCTTGTAGCAATCTACTACATCATACGGGCAAGCGGTTGCGAGGATCTTCTGGAGTCTCTCACCGTTCTCGCTCTCTTCCGGATCACCCACAACCAGGTAACCTACGGAATAGGAATCGTCAACATTGATCTGCATCTGCAGCTCGTGACGAACGCTCTTCATGAACTCGCTTTCCTTCGCATTCGGCGGGATGAGCAGTTCCTTGAACACGGTCTGGTTGGAGGAGATACTTACGATCGCCTCCTTGTCAGGCATGTTATTCTGCTTGAGCACCTGATTGATCATCATTGCCACACGGTTGATGTCGTTGACATGACCGTTGACGATTACTGCCTCTTCCAGGTCAAGGGTTGCAGCAGCGCTGATCTTGATCTTGCCGTTGCTCTCGGTACCCTTAATGATTCGTATATTTCTGTCGGTAATATCAAATGAAAGCATTTATTTTTCCACCTCTCGTTTGTTAAGTTTAACCTGCGACAGCGTCGAAGGAGCCATACAGTGCAGGAAGTACGGATGCAACAACCAGACCTACTGCAATACCCATGATGATGATCATGAGCGGTTCAAGCATGCCGACCAGACGGCCAACAGCGGAGTCTGCTTCTTCGTCATAGTAGTCAGAAGTCTTCTGCAGGATGGTATCCAGCGCACCGGCTTCTTCACCGACGAAAATGATGGAGCAGAACATGGAGTCAAAGATCTCCGTTCTCTGAATGGAGGCAGACAGTGTTTCACCCTGCTTTACCTCATCGACAACGTTCTCGAAGCACTGGTCGATATAACGGTTGCCGAGGATGGAGGAGGATCTCTGCAGACACTCTACCATCGGGATACCACTGGAGTACAAAGACGCCAGGGTTCTTGAAAAACGTGCAGTGTAGATCTTCACAACCAGAGGTCCGAAGCCCGGTCCCTTGATAATGAACTTATCCCACTTGAGTCTGGTAGACGGGATCTTCAGCATGTAGATCGCACCGAATACCAGCGCAACAATGACAGCTATGTAAATAAACCAGTAATTTACCAGCGAGTCACTGAAGCCCATCATGACTCTGGTCAGTGCCGGCATCGCATCCGGACTCTCGAACAGACCAGCAAACGTCGGCATAATGAAGGTGAACATACCGATGACAATGGCGATACAAAGCACCATCAGTACAATCGGGTAAGTCATCGCACCCTTGATGGTATTGTTCATCTTGTTTTCCTTTGCGTAATGGTCGGACATTCTCTGCATGATAACGTCCAGAGAACCACTCGACTCACCTGCCGCAACCATGGAAATCAGGAAGTCCGGGAATACGCCCTTGTACATTTCCAGTGAAGCGGAGAACGATTCACCCTTCTGTACATTCTCGTACACACTCTGCCAAATTGCCTTGGAAGCATCATTTGGCTGCTCCTTGCTCAGAATATCAAGTGCCTTTACCAGCGTCAGACCGGATGTCAGCATCGCTGCAAGCTGACGGCAGTTAAATGCCAGCTCCTTGGTCTTGAACTTCTTCACAGTTTTCTTTGCGCCGACTTCTTTTTCCTCGAAGCTGATCAGGATCAGTCCCTTTTCTCTGAGCTTAGCACTGAATTCCCTCTCATCTTCTGCGTTGATCGTGCCCTTCACTTGCTTATCAGCGGCAGTTTTCGCAACGTAGGAAAAACTCTTCATTCGACCACCTCCAATGATTTTTGTGTTTGATTAGTGAGTATATTACAGCATAATACTCCAGTATCATAATTATACCATCTGCGTTTTGAAATTGCAACTGTATTTTTACATAAATCCCATGCTTTTTTTTAGAAATAATCACTAAATGTTCATAATTGTTATACAAGAAGTATTATTTTCCAAAAAAATATTTCCGAAATTGGCAATAATCATTATATTAGTTAATTTTTTTAACTTCCATTGACAAAAACCGTCCATTTTCTTTGTACATGTTAGACAAATAACAAATCACATTTCAAACATGATTGTGCTTTTTTATATTCATCCGCAGGAAACATAAGATCAGCGCTTCTGTTCACAGGCAGGAAACAGCTTTTTCATATCCCATATGTATTTCCTGATCTGATACCTATTTATAATATAAATATGCGCACGGATGAACCTGCGGCGGGTTTTTCCAAAAAATGCTGGACAAGCATGGAAATCCATGCTATAATAGAAACAGGAGTGGTGCGCCTTCTCTTTTTTTCCGATACTTATTTCACTCTTGTAACGTTTTACTGTTTCAGCGCACTAACAAGTAACCGCATGTTTTGCAAAATAATAAGGAGATGATTTCATGAACACAACAGAAAGAACCAAGGATTTTGTATTAACCGCCATGTTTACGGCAATTATCTTTTTGCTGGCATTCGTCCCCTATCTGGGCTACATTCCGCTTGGCGTCATTAATGCAACCACGATCCACATTCCCGTTATCATCGGCGCCATTTTTCTCGGGCCGAAAAAAGGCGCATTTCTAGGGGCAATGTTCGGCATGACAAGTCTGCTGAACAACACCTTCCGTCCGAGTGCGACTTCTTTCGTTTTCTCTCCGTTCCTCTCTGCAGGGCTGGAGGACAACGCATTTTTCGCAGCGATCAAGAGCCTGTGCATCTGCTTTCTCCCAAGAATCCTGATCGGTGTGGCAGCATACTATGTGTTCGCTCTGTTCTACAAGCTCTTCAAGCAGAAAAAAGCACCTGCCTATCTGCTGGGCGGACTTGCCGGTTCCCTTGCCAATACCATCTTTGTAATGCATGGCATCTACCTGCTGTACGGCGAATCCTATGCGGAAGCAACGGGCAGAAACTTTGACGCACTGTACGGCGCCATTCTCACCATCATTGGCATGAACGGCGTTCCGGAGGCAATCGTAGCCTGCCTGATCACGGCGGCTGTATGCCCGATTCTGCGGAAGATCAAGCCGCTCTACACTGAAAGAAACGCATAATCTCACAGGGGCTTTTGCCGTAGGGCGGAAGCCCCTTCCATCCAGAGGAAAGGAAGCTGCCTTATGATTCTCGCCATTGATATCGGAAACTCCCATCTTGTCGTGGGTTGCTTTGACCGCAAGCAGATCGTATTTACGGAACGCGTTTCCACGGATCTGCGCAAAACTGAGCTGGAATATGCCATTGTCCTGAAGGCGGTGCTTGAGCTGCACGCTACTACGCCGCAGCAGCTGGAGGGGGCAGTGATTTCTTCCGTTGTGCCGCCGCTTCTGCATGTATTGCGTGAAGCGGTAGCAAAAATCGCACCGGAGGTCAATATCCTGACCGTGGATAATACCATCGAAACCGGTATGCCCGTGCTTCTTGACCATCCCGAACAGGTCGGCAGCGACCTGATCGTAGAGTCAGCTGCGGCAGTTGCCGTGTACGGTGCACCTGTGATCGTGATCGACCTTGGTACTGCGACCACGCTTTCCGTAATCGACCGGAATGGCTGCTATATCGGCGGCGCCATTCTGCCCGGCGTGCAGGTTTCCCTGAATTCCCTGGTTTCCGGAACGGCGCAGCTCCCGAATATCAGCCTGACAAAGCCTTCCCACGTCCTCGGGACAAACACTGTGGATTCCATGCGCAGCGGCGTCCTGTTCGGAAATGCCGCCGCCATTGACGGCATGATCGACCGCATGCAGAAGGAGCTTGGCTACGAAACCGCTGTGGTTGCCACCGGAGATATGGCGGACGCCATTCTTCCCTGCTGCCGCCGCACCATCATTGCGGACGGCGCACTGCCGCTCAAGGGACTGCGGATCCTGTACGAAAAGAACCGTCCCTGCGAAACGGAGGCGAACTGATATGATCCTTGCAATTGATATGGGAAACACCAACATTGTACTCGGCTGCATTGAAGGGACAAAGGTGCTGTTTACTGAGCGGATGGAAACCGACCTGCGCAAGACGGAACTGGAATATGCCATCGGAATCAGGACTGTGCTGGAGCTTTATGCCATCACCCCGCAGCAGCTCGAAGGTGCGATCATCTCCTCCGTGGTTCCGCCGCTGGTACCGATTCTGAAAAAGGCGATCGCAAAGCTTTCGGATATTTCTGTGATGGTCGTCGGTACAGAGATCGAAACCGGGCTGGAACTGCGCATGGATCATCCGGCTTCTGTCGGCAGCGACCTGATCGTGGATGCGGTCGCAGCGGTGGATGCCTACGGCGCACCCGTCATCGTCATTGATATGGGCACCGCCACCACACTTTCCGTGGTCGCAAAGGACGGCGCCTATGTGGGGACCATCATTCTGCCCGGTGCAAGAATTTCGCTGGATTCCCTCGTTTCCGGCACCGCACAGCTCCCTAAGATCGGACTGAATGTCCCTGACCGGGTCATTGGGAAGAACACGGTGGACTGCATGAAGAGCGGCGTACTCTACGGGAGTGCGGCGACGCTTGACGGCATGATCGACCGGATCTGGGAGGAACTGGGCTACGAGACCGCTGTTGCGGCAACGGGAGGACTTGCACATGCGGTGGTACCGCACTGCAGTCATGATATTCTGCTGAACGATGAGCTGCTGCTGCAGGGCCTGCGGCTGATTTACGAACGAAACAGGAGGGCTTAATCCATGAATCTTACAGGAAAATGCGTGGTTCTGGCAGTGACGGGCGGCATTGCTGCATACAAGATCGCCGGACTTGCCAGTACTCTGAAAAAAACAGGGGCGGATGTGGTCGTCACCATGACCGAGAACGCCACACAATTCATCAACCCCATCACCTTTGAAACACTCACGGGCAACAAGTGCCTGATCGACACATTTGACCGCAATTTCCAGTACAGCGTGGAACATGTGGCAATTGCCAAGCGTGCGGATGTGGTGCTGGTTGCACCGGCAACGGCGAACGTCATCGCCAAGGCAGCACACGGCATTGCGGATGATATGCTCACCACAACACTGCTGGCATGCCCCTGCCCGAAGATCATAGCGCCCGCCATGAACACGAACATGTACCGCAATCCCATCGTGCAGGATAATCTGAAAACGCTCGCAGGCTACGGCTTTACGGTGATTCCGCCCGACTGCGGCTATCTTGCCTGCGGCGATATCGGGGACGGCAAAATGCCCTCCGAGGCAGTGCTGCTTTCCTATATTGAACGGGCGATCGCCTGCGAAAAAACCATGGAAGGTAAGCGTGTGCTGATCACGGCAGGTCCGACCTGCGAACGCATGGATCCCGTGCGGTATATCACGAATCGATCCACCGGAAAAATGGGCTACGCACTGGCAAAAATGGCAATGCTCCGTGGTGCACAGGTCACACTTGTCACCGGAAAGACCGCCCTTGCGCCGCCGCCCTTTGTAGAGGTCGTGCAGATCGAGAGTGCAGCGGAGATGTTCGATGCAGTCACAAGTGTTTCCGATGCGCAGGATATCATCGTCATGGCGGCAGCGGTCGCAGATTACCGTCCGGCTGCGGTCGCAACGGAAAAGATGAAGAAATCCGACAGTGATCTGTCCATTCCCCTGACAAGAACGCAGGATATTCTGGCATATCTGGGACAGCAGAAAAAGGAAAAACAATTCCTGTGCGGATTCTCAATGGAAACGGAAAACATGCTCGAAAATTCGCAAAAAAAACTGTTCAAAAAAAATGCCGACATGATCTGTGCCAATTCTCTCCGACAGGAAGGTGCCGGCTTCGGCACGGACACCAACATCCTCACCCTCATCACCAGAGAGGGCAGCGAGGAGCTTCCCTGCATGTCCAAGGAGGACGCAGCGGACAGGATCTTCGGAAAGATCCTGGAAGAAATGGGAAAATAAATGCCCCATTTCCTGATTTTTAAAAAAACTGTGAAAAAATGCTTGCAAAATGCCGCTGATTATTATATACTAATAATGAGCGGCTTTTTTCTGCGCTCAATACTACCATTGCAGGAGTTTTCAAATGACAACAATTGAACAAACCATTCAGCAGTTGGAAAGCGGCGCTTATGACCGCTGTCTTTCCGACATGTACGACTGCACGGGCGAGGCGCTTGCGCCCTACCGGCAGCGTTACCTGGATGCCATTGCGGCATTCCGTGCGCAGTTCGGCGATGCACGGGAGATCGCACTGTTTTCCGCTCCGGGCAGAACGGAGCTGGGCGGCAACCATACCGACCACCAGGGCGGTCATGTGCTTGCCGGCAGTGTGAATCTGGACATCATCGCTGTGGCGGCAAGGAACCAGAACGGCACCATCCGTCTGAAATCCGAGGGCTTCGACATGGAAAGCGTGACGCTTTCTGCGTTCTCGCCCCAGCCGTCCGAGGTGAATACCTCTGCTGCCCTGCTGCGGGGCATTGCGGCAAAATTCTCGGATCTGGGACATCCCGTCACGGGCTTTGACGCCTATACCACCTCCAATGTGCTGCGTGGCTCGGGACTTTCGTCCTCCGCCGCCTTTGAGGTACTCGTAGGCAACATCTGTAATACATTCTTTGCAGAGGGCAGCGTGGACGCTGTACAGATCGCACAGATCGGGCAGTATGCGGAGAACGTCTTCTTCGGCAAGCCCTGCGGTCTGATGGATCAGATGGCATGTTCCATCGGCGGCATTATCGCCATTGATTTCAAAACGGAGGATCCCGTCATCACACGGACAAACGTTGATCTCACCGCACAGGGCTATGCGCTGTGCATCCTCGACAGCGGTGCGGATCATGCTGACCTGACGGACGACTATGCTGCCATCCCGGCAGAAATGCGGGCAGTTGCGGCAGCACTCGGCAAGGCAGTGCTCTCCCGGACGGACAGAACAGCGGTACTCGCACATCTCCCGATGCTGCGGAAAACCTGCGGCGACCGTGCGGTGATGCGTGCGCTGCATTTCTTCGGGGATGACGCTCGTGTATCCCGGGAAGCAGATGCGCTCCGGAACGGCGATTTTGACAGATTTCTGGCAGAAGTCCGTGCTTCCGGACAGTCCTCGTTCATGTATCTGCAGAACGTCTGCACCTACCGTGAGCCTGCAAAGCAGGAGGTCGCACTGACCATTGCGCTTTGTGAAGCGCTGCTTGGCGGCAGGGGTGCGGTGCGTGTACACGGCGGCGGATTTGCCGGAACTGTACAGGCATTCGTTCCGCTGGACATGCTGGAAACATTCCGCAGCGAAACCGAAAAGGTACTTGGTGAAGGACGGTGCCATGTCCTGCGCATCCGCAGCGTGGGCGGCGTACATGTATGCGAATAACACAAAACCATAAAAGGAGAAAATGACAATGGGCAAGATTCTGATTACGGGCGGTGCCGGCTTTATCGGCAGCCATGCGTGTGTGGAATTTCTGGAGGCTGGCTTTTCCATCGTTGTGATGGACAACCTCTCCAACTCCAAGGAGGAAAGCATCCGCCGGATCGAACAGATCACCGGGAAAACCGTGGATTTCTACAAGGCGGATATGCGTGACGTGGCGGCTGTGAGAAAGATTTTCGAGGAACAGCAGATCGATGCTGTGGTACATTTCGCAGGTCTCAAGGCAGTCGGAGAATCCGTGGCAAAGCCGCTGGAATACTACGAAAACAACATCGGCGGCACCTTTGTGCTGCTGCAGGTGATGCGTGAATTCGGCTGCAAGACCATTGTATTCTCCTCCTCTGCAACTGTTTATGGCATGCACAATCCCGTTCCCTATGTGGAGGACATGCCCACATCGGCAACGAATCCCTACGGCTATACCAAGGTCATGATCGAGCAGATCCTGCATGATCTGTGCATTTCCGATCCGGAGTTCCATGTGGTAGCACTGCGTTACTTCAACCCGATCGGTGCACACAAAAGCGGTCTGATCGGTGAAGACCCCAACGGCATCCCGAACAACCTCCTGCCCTATATCGGTCAGGTGGCAGTGGGCAAGCTGCAGCAGCTCTCCGTCTTCGGTGATGACTACGATACCCCCGACGGCACAGGCGTGCGTGACTACATCCATGTGGTGGATCTGGCAAAGGGTCATGTGCTGGCGGTCAATTACGCAAAGGACAATGCGGGCTTCATGCCGATCAACCTCGGCACGGGGCAGGGTGTAAGCGTGCTGGAGATGGTGCATGCCTATGAAAAGGCATGCGGCAAGCCGATCAACTTCCGCATTGCGGACAGACGCCCGGGCGACATCGCATCTTCCTATGCGAATGCAGGCCGTGCCAAGGAACTTCTGGGCTGGCAGGCAGAGGAAACGCTGGAAACCATGTGCGAGGACAGCTGGCGCTTTATGCAGCGCAACCCCAACGGTCTGTAAGAGAAAGGACGCAGCATGGAGAAATTTTTGATTATATTGGCTGCGATCGTTGTCATTCTGCTGCTGGTCGTGATTTTTGGCGGCAAGAAGCAGAACTGGCGCAGGATCTTCTACTATTTCATCGAAGAAGTGGACGAAACAGAGGATGGTCGTCCTGCCCGTCCCCGCAAGACGCAGCGGCAGAAGCCTGCTTCCAAACAGCAGTCGGGAAACCGCAGAAATCCGAATCAGCCCTACACGGAAATGGCAATCCTCATGCAGAAGATCGACGAACGCCGCAGGGTGGTGGATTCCTCCGGACATTCCACGCTGTATGATGAATATTTTGAGCTGGTATTTGAGACCCGCAAGGGCGAGACCCTTCATCTGACCGCATCCCGTGCGGCATTCAAGGAGGTCCCCTTCAACCAGCAGGGTTCCCTGACCCACAGAAGGGGTAAGCTGGTCAAGTTCAAGTATGTGGGCGGTCTGATCACGGATGAAACGATGCCGACGCATGCACAGCAGTAAAATAACCAAACAGCCCTGCCGGATGGCAGGGCTGTTCTATTATTGTTTTGCCAGAAATGCACTGAGAGAATCCGTTCCGCCGCTGCCGGTATAAACCGCATAATTGAGGAGCCACGCTGCATCAACTGCATCCATCACACCGTCACCGTTCACATCCAGAATCTGTTCCTGTACAGCAGTCAGTCCGCTGACACCGGATGCACCATGAAATGCCGCCGCCTGCAGCAGCGCTGCAGCATCGGTGGCATCCGCTGTATTGTCCAGATTCACGTCGCCAAGTGCTTCGAGAGCAACAAAACCGATGCCGGCAGCTTCTGCGGCACTCTCGCCCGCTGATCCTGCATAGCTGCGGATGCTGGCACCGGATGCGGCGTAACCCCAGGGAAGCGCACTGAGATCCGCTTCTACTTCTTGCGCATCTGCATATACATAGTTGTGCGTATTGAACCAATCCACACGATAGAAGATCACAGGGTCATAGATATACGGATCAAATGCCAGTTCCTCTGCGATCTGTTCAGGGGTTTCATGCTGTCCCTGCGCATTGCGGTCCTGCCAGTATGCCGCACTATCGAATAACGTGCCATACGCATATTTTCCGCACTGCGTTTGCTCAGAGAGGATCGTCAGGCTGTTCATCTCCTTGCAATTGTAAAATGCAAAAGCGCCGACGCTCTGCACATTTTCTCCGAGCGTCAGTTCGGAAAGGCGTACACAGTTAAAAAATGCAAAATCACCGATCCTCTCGACACGCTCCGGAATGTTGACCTTCGTGAGCATGGGCAGACCTGCAAAAGCGTAATCGTCGATCTCCTCCACGGAATCGGGAAGCGTAATAGTAAAATACAGATCCTCCGGCGTTCGGGTATTGAAAAAATCAAGCAGGAGTGATTCGCTGGATTCCTCCATGAGATTACCGAATGCATCCGGACCGATGGAGGTCACACCCTCCGGCACCACAATATCCGCTGCTTCCGAAATATCACAATACTGCAGTCTGCCGTTTGTGATGACAAAGGGACTTTCGGCAGTGATGGCTGTGCCGTTCAGACACTCCCGATGGAAGTACTCCACATGCTCCAAGCCCTCTATTTCACGCAGTTGCGGACAATTCTGGAACAGCCGTGCACTGATGCTGTCGAACCCCTGCGGCAGGACGACCGTTTCCAGTACCGGATAATCCGAAAACGCTTCCGCATCTGCATCGGTTACGCCCTCCAAAATGACAATTTTTGTGATCTCATCACGATACACTCCCCAGTCGGGGTACTTGGAACCGTCCCCATCGGGAAATGTCGTGTAATTGATGATTTTTCCCTCTCCGCCGACAGTGAGCACACCATCGGCAAGCGTCCATGTCAGCCCCTCATATTCTCCGCTCATAACGGTCAGTGCCTGTGCACCCATCGGCATGAAATTGGCACCGAGCAGAACAGTGGTGAGCAATGCAGTCAGTTGTTTTTTCATATTCATCTCTCCCTGATTTGAAGTCCGGAGACACGTCTCCTATCTATATAACAACGGAAGCTGAAAAATATTGGATATTTTTCAAAAAAATTTTTGCTTGACAAACCCTCGAAAATGTGCTATCATATAGGTACAATCAAGCAAAAACGCAGATGAGGAAGACAATGCGGGCAGGATTTATTTCCGCCATCTTTCAGAGAGTCATGGGCAATTGGGCTGAAACCCGTGACAAGATGTGCCGGCAACGTATACCACCTCGGAGTCCGTGCTAATCCACGGCGGTTCACCACCGTTATCGGGTGCAGAATAAGGCGTATGTGTTTATATGCGCAAATTCGGGTGGAACCACGGTATCTTTATCGTCCCGAAGTTACAGGAAAACTGTGACTTCGGGGCGTGTTTGTTTTGGGAGGGATTGGATGTTCTGGAAACAATATTGCCGGATCAAGCTGCATTCGCCGCTTTCCGCAGAGGAAGCAGCTGCGAAACTTCAGACAACACTCAAAGACTGTCTTGATGAGAAAATCGTCAGCAAATGTGTGCATGTCCAGAATGTACC